>JAGQPY010000629.1 GCA_020426485.1 Planctomycetaceae bacterium | reverse complement strand
CCTTCAAATCTCCAGCCCCACAGCCCCTTCGCTGCTGGAGTTCCGAAGATGCTTAGGAAATACTTGTGAGGATGGCGTTTCAGACGACGTTCTGCTTCGTCGCCGCCTTCGAACAGGTACAGCACTTCTTCCAGGCTGCGGACTTCCAGAGTCTTCGCGTAACCGGCACTTGACAGTCCGCTGCGGACCAGTGCTTCTGCGGCGTCTCGAGCAGCTCCGTTCAGATCCCACAGCCCCATCCCCTTGCGTTCGCGAGGAATGAAGTGCCAGTTAATGCGTTCCGGATCGTCATAGCTAAACAACGTCTTGAGCTTTTGACTGTGATCCAGAACTTCCACAAAGCGAGCTCCCGCAATGGCCATCGCCTGACCAGGGGCAACCTGTTCCTCAAAAGCCGTTGCTGAAGTTGCGGAAAGAATGCAGGCGGAAGCCAGCAGCACGCACAGACTGCGTGAGAAACCGTAGAGAGACATGGCAGAGAGATCCTGTCGATAAAGGTGGGTTGAAACTGAAGCACTGAAAGAAGGCGATGAAAGCCGGACTGCCGAGGCCTGGGTGAAGCGAATGTGATCGAAGACCAAAGCGGCGTCTGAGATTGTTCTGGTCAGCCAGGCGGCCACGTGAGTGCTCGGCCACCCAGAATGTGAATGTGGAGATGATGGACTGTTTGACCGCCATGGTCGCCGGTGTTGATCACCGTTCGATAACCGTCGGGCAGTCCCAGGTCAGCCGCGATTTTGGGAACCATCATCAGCAGATGTCCTGCCAGCTGAGTATCTTCGGCCGAAAGCTGATCCAGAGATGCCACCGGCTTGCGGGGAATCAGCAGAACATGCGTCGGTGCCTGAGGATTGACATCATGAAAGGCCAAACACAAGTCGTCTTCGTAGACAATCTGAGCCGGAATTTCGCCGTTGATGATTCGAGTAAAGATGGTCACTGTCTTCGTCCGCCTGGAGCCATTTTGACAGCGTGGCAGCGTAACAGGTTGAATTCAAATGACCAGCGAAAACAGCCCGGCTGCGGAATGCGGGTGCATCCGCTGAATGGCCCCCGTTATTCCTCGCTCTGCTGGGCGGAAGCCAAATTCTGCCCGGATTGCGTCCGGAACGTGCAATCGCGAAACTGCGGCCATGCAAAACTCAGATTCTCAGCCAGATTCCAACTCTCCCCTGCCGGACAACCATTCCGGCGAAGTCCAGCCTGCTTCCGGCTCTCAGTCTTCGCCCGGCATCATGCAGCAATTGAAGGCTTCTCGGCCTTTGAGAATTCTTCTGGCTCTGATCTGCAGCCACCTGATTGCTCCCTATGCGGCCATGCGGACCATCATTCGTTATTCTCTGGACGGTCAACTCGAATGGAGACTGGCGTTTCTGGCGATCGGTGCCGTGGTGGTCGGAGCGGTTTGCGTATTCGGTATGTTCCGTTCGGCAGAATTCAGTCATCGGGCACGACTGGTGGGGATTGGTTTGGTGGCATGGGGGCTGCTGGCGGTGGCAATGATGAAAGTTGCCGTGCAGTCATCACTGCCATTTGGCTGGCTGGTATCGCTGTGGAGCGCCGGGACGCTCTGGATTCCCTGGCTGGTATGGACGGCCGCGTTCTTTCGACTGCCCGGCAGCGTCGTCACCGGTCTGATTGTCGCCGGACTGGCTGCGGGCGTCGCTGACAGAATTCAGGTCACAGGCCTGACGGGGGACGCTCGAGTCGAAATTGCTGTTCGTAAACAACGGATTCCCGAAGTGGAAGTTCTGGCGCAGGCTCCTGCAGATCTGGTTGTGGGAGACATCCTGTGGCCTGGCTACCTGGGACCGGAACGCGACGGAAGCGCCACCAAGTTGTCCATCAACGAAGACTGGGACAACCACCAGCCTCGGGAACTCTGGCGACAGAACTGCGGCGGCGGCTGGAGCTCCTTCGCAGTGACCTCCGGCATGGTGTTTTCTCAGGAACAGCTGCAGTCTGAAGACTGCGTAACGGCTCGATCTCTGGAAACGGGGCAACTGCTGTGGGTTCATTCCGAACAACGTCCCGGCTTCAAGAGTGGAATGGGCGGCGATGGGCCTCGAGCCACCCCAACTTTGCACTCAGTCAGCGACGACAGCCAGCAAACTGTTCTGCTGGCGGCAGGTCCCACGGGAATGCTGACCTGCCTGAAGGCAGTTTCCGGGGAAGAGCTATGGAGCGTCGACATGGCTCAACAGTTCCCCGGGGAAAATCTGCCTCACGGAAACTGCGCGTCTCCTCTGGTGATCAATGATCTGGTGATTGCCTGTCCCTCTGCCGAACACGGACCGGCCATGGCTGCCTTTCATCTTCAGGATGGTTCGCTCGCATGGAAGGTCGATTCAGACTGGAGATCCAGCTACGCCTCTCCGGCCGCCTTCCACCTGTCCTCTGATTCTCAGCAGCCTGTTCAGATCGTGCTGCATGGCGGCCCCGGAGCCTTCGGTGTTGCTGCTGACTGTGGTCGTCTGCAATGGCAGTTTCCCTGGACCAACGAATGGGACAACAACGCGACTCAGCCCGTGCAACCAACTTCAACAACCCATGAACTGGTGGTCGCAACTGGCTACAGAGGCGGAGTTGTCCGGTTGAAGATCCCGGAATCGTCGGATGCCAACGGAACAGGGTCTGCCGTCAACCAGGCGGCTCCGGTCTGGGAAAACCGACGAACTCTGAAAACCAAGTTCTGCAACTTCACTCAGTTCGGCGGCGTGCTGGTGGGGCTCGATAACGGTATTCTGGTGGGTGTCGATCTTCAGACAGGAACTCAGTTGTGGAAGGAAGGCCGCTACG
>JAGQPY010000628.1 GCA_020426485.1 Planctomycetaceae bacterium | reverse complement strand
ACGGAGCGACGGGCTGGAACAAACCCCGGTTTCAACCCGATCTTGTCGAACCGATCTGCATGGGAGGCATCACACGTTTTCACAACGCCGACAAAAATTATCTGCTGTTTTCTCACCCGGAAAACCTCTCGCGAGCCGACGGCAAGGAAGCTCCCGGGAAGAGTCGTGATCGGCGAAATGTCAGCGTGTTGTTCAGTGCTGACGAAGGAAACACCTGGCAACTCGGACGCAGTGTGGAACCAGGCTGGAGTGCATACAGCGACATCAATGTCACGCCGACGGGAGCCATCCTGTGTTTTTATGGTCGAGGAGACAAGTCCAGCTTCTCGGGCGACCGCCTGACGGTGGCTCGTTTCGATATCGACTGGCTGCTGGCGAACGTTGCAACAGCGGAGGCGACTTCGCAAAGCACCGAACGACTGGAAGCCGACATCTGTGTCTACGGGGGGACCTCCGGCGGCGTCATCGCAGCCGTTCAGGCGGCTCGCATGGGGAAGCGAGTCATCCTGTGCGAGCCCGGTCGGCATCTGGGTGGCATGACGTCCGGCGGTCTCAGCGCGGTGGATATTGGTGATCCCAGAAGCGTCGGCGGTCTGGCTCGTGAGTACTTCACGCGACTGGTCGCCAGTTACGGAAAGACTCTGCAATGGGACCAGCCCTTCCGCAGCAAAGGCGGCCCTGCCACCGGCGGCGCGTATTCCATTGAACCTCATGTTGCCGAAAATGTGTTCGACCAGATGGCTCAGGAAGCCGGAGTCGTCGTCCTGAAGAATGCTCGCCTGCAGAGCGTCCTCAAAGAAGGCGCTCGCATCACGCAGCTTCGGGTGTCTCGTCGTCATTCGAACGACAAGTCTGACGTCGCCATTGCCGCCCGGATGTTCATCGACACCACTTACGAAGGCGATCTGATGGCAGCCGCCGACGTCGACTTCACTCTGACTCGCGAAGCCAACTCGCAGTACGGAGAACAGTACAATGGAATTCATTACACAGAAAAATATCGACCTCGCACCGGACACCTGATGCCCGGATCAAATGGCCGAGTCAAAGGTGGACAAGGAGTCTGGGATCGTGATTTTCCGCTGGATCCCTACGTCACTCCCGGTGACCCAACAAGCGGTCTTCTGCCTCTGATCAACGAAGGTGATCCGGGAACTCCCGGTGAAGCCGCGCCCGGAATCATGGCCTACTGTTTTCGATTGTGTCTGAGCACCGCCGACGACCGTCTTCCCATCCAACCGCCCCAGGACTACGACGTCAGGAAATACGAACTGGTGGCCCGATTTATCGAAGCGTGTCTGGCCAACGGGGACCAGATGGACCTGCGCTGGTTCAGCAAACATGATCCGTTGCCCAACAACAAATGGGATTTCAACACGGCGACCTTTGGCGGCAATCTTCCCGGTGCAAGTTGGGAATGGCCGGAAGCAGGGTATGATCGCCGCGATCAATTGCTGCAGGAAATGGAAAACTATCACCGAGGGCTGCTGCATTTTCTGGCAACAGATCCGCGAGTGCCTGAATCCGTTCGTCAGGACATGCGGCGATTCGGACTGCCCGCCGATGAGTTTCCGGAAACCGGTGGCTGGCCGCACCAACTCTATATTCGGGAAGGGCGGCGAATGGTCAGCGATTTCGTGATGACCGAACACCATACCTTCGGACGCAAGGTTGCCGAACACAGTATCGGGTTGGGATCTTACGGCACAGATGTTCACGAAATCCGACGGATTGTGAAAGACGGCGTCGTGACTCGTGAAGGCAAAGTCGCCGGTGGGCGAGGCGGCTTTGGACCTTATCAGATCGCCTTTGAAGCCATTGTTCCGAAAATCGACCAGTGCAGTAATCTGGCGGTTACCTTCGCACTGTCTGCCAGTCACACGGCCTTCGCCAGCATTCGCATGGAACCGGTCTTCATGGTCACCAGCCAGTCCGCTGCCACGGCCGCAGCTCTGGCCATTGATCAGAATAAGGCCATCCAGCAGGTCCATTACTCAGAACTGCGTGACCGACTGCTGGCTGACGGACAGGTACTGACGTGGGCAGCTCGATAGCTCACAGTGAAACATCTCTTCTTGAAAAAACAATCCGAGCTCAAAGTCATATCATCATGCGTTCCGTTAATCGACGAAACTTTCTGTCCACACTGACAGCTGCGGCACTTTTGCCGAACTCCGCCTCTGCCAAGGTCGCGCCCGCACGGCATATTCTGCTGCGTTCTTCCTGGCAGACGGTCAACATTGGTGACATTGCTCACACACCCGGTGTTTTGCGAATTCTGGAAACTCATCTTCCCGACGTGGTCGTGACATTGTGGCCCAGCCGCATCGACAATGGCGTGGAAGAGCTGCTGTTGGCGAGATTTCCAAAGCTGCGGATCGTGCGAAATTCGGACGACCTGAAGCAGGCATTCACGGATTGCGACTTCCTGCTGCACGGATCCGGCGCGTCGCTGGTGGCGGAAAAGGACGTCGTTCGGTGGAAAGAAGCCACAGGAAAACCATACGGCATTTACGGCATCACTTTGCCGCCGCAGAAGTCTTCATCAACGACGGCCACGTCGGAAGAAGCGATGGCTGGAACAATTGAAGTCCTGAGCGGTGCTCGCTTCGTCTTTTTTCGGGACTCTCATTCTCTGGCGCTGGCGAAAGACAAAGGCTGCACTGCACCAACCATGCAGTTCGGGCCGGATGGAGCGTTCGCCTGTGACCTTCGCGATGATGACAAAGCACTCGCCTTTTTGAAACAGCATCAGCTCGAACCGGGAGAGTTTGTATGCTGCATTCCGCGGCTGCGCTACACCCCCT
>JAGQPY010000627.1 GCA_020426485.1 Planctomycetaceae bacterium | reverse complement strand
CTTAGCCGAGCAGTCGTGATTCCACCGACGCAAGGTCGGTGGCGATCACCAAGAACTGTGAAAAGTCTTTGTTCGAAGAGTGATATGCCGAAATAAAAAAACCCCACAGCCCGTTCAGAACGAACTGTGGAGTCTCGAAGGAGGTGATCAGTTGGATCAGTTCACGATCTTTTCGAAGGCCCGAACTTCCGCACCTCCGTTGCGACCGACAGCGGGCAGGATGAAGTCGTCGTCCAGAGCGACACCGTCCTGAATTCCGGAGTGGCCATTGGGAATGACCAGTTGTGGATGGTCGAACGGTGCCTTGTCGAACCGAACACGTTCGTCGGTCAGTGACTTCATGAACGCAATCAGCTGATTGATCTTCTCATCGTCACCACGAACTTCGTCAATCCCGTGAACGTCCGGATCCAGATTTTCAATGTTCTCTTCAAAGAAGTCTGCTCGGCGAGCATAGAACTGCACGACTTCCTTCAGCGTTCTCATGCCTCCATTGTGCATGTAGGGCCCGGTGAGTTCGATGTTTCGCAGTGTGGGCGTCTTGAAGGCTCCATCCACCGCGACTCGGCTCCAGCGAGACACAGACACATCCTGATCCAGTTTGTATGGCTTTTGTCCTTCCTGAACACGTCGCGTGTAAGACAGAGGTCCGAACTGAGGGTGCCGTCCCCCAACACCAAGATCTTCTTCGGTTGGGCGAACACCAATGTTGTAGAATCCGCCATCGTAGAAGGCTTTGCCCTGCTGCATCGCCATGAACTCAATCGGATCGTTCGTTGGACTCTTTCCACGCAGACTGCTGACGGTGGCTCCCGCGAATTCACTGCCGCCGTGACAGTTGATGCAGCGACCTTCGTTCAGGAACAGTCCCAGCCCCTTCTTTGCTTCTTCAGACAGAGCGGACTTATCGCCATTCTTCCACTTGTCATAGGGAGCCTGATCGCTGACCAGTGTGGCTTCATACATCTGAATCGCCAATCCCCAGTAGAACGCGAAGTTGGCTTCCATGTGAGTGTAGCCTTCGTCCGTGATCTGTTCGGAATTCCACCATTCGTCTTTGAACGCGTTTCGAATCAGTTCCGGATAAGTCGCCTGCAGTCCTCTGCCGGAGGAAGCTCGCCGAGAAGCCAGCACACTGTCATCGTGGTGAACGTCCTGCAGCGCCAGCGGCCGCAGCGACAGCATTTTTCGACCAAGATCCGGGAACATTCGCCTGTTCCATGACATTTCCACTTCGCTGAGCGGTGGCCCCACGGCCTGTGATGCCAGAGCACCGTTGTCAATCAGAACTTTGACCTTCTGCAGTGAAGGTTCTCCGGATGTTTTGGTCACAAGTTCATACGACCAGTAAGGAAACCACAGCCAGTAGCGTTTCACCCATTCCCACGACTTCGTTTCCTGACGTTCGTTCTTCAGAACGCGAGCATTAGGGTCCATGTCGCCAAACGGATTGACACCATTGAAGAACCGATTGGCTCGACCGTCCCAGAACAGCCGGTCAAAGAAGACGGCGTTGATGGTGGTCGGTGTGTGTCGTGGTTCATTCTGCCGAACGTTCACGCCGTCAATGTTGAACACGGGATCCGGAACGAGATTTCCGGCGTCCACAATATTGCCTTCTTCCACCGCGACGAAATCCTTCTTGATCACGCCCTGAGACGTCATGATCTCGCTGGTGTCGCGAACAACGGGATTGCTGCTGCTGCGTTTTTCGTCAGGATTCTTCAGCTTGTGAAACGGAAAGTCGTCCGCCTTCACAACCTGATTTCGTTCGAAGAATGTCTGATGCGGACCGAACTTGTCGATGCCGGGTCCCACGACGTTCTTCGTGCGAGCATCTGCTCCCGCATGCCAGTGACAGCTGGCACAGGCCGTTTTTCCATCACTGCCGACCTGCATATCCCAGAACAGGGATTTGCCGAGAAGAATGGCGGCGTCCTTGTCTTTGATGTAGTTGTCCAGGTCCGGTGGTGTCGGAACCGGAACGCTGCTCAGAGCACTCGGAGCCTTGGAGAGATCCGGTTCCGATTTCTTGGTTTCCTGAGTGGTGGTTTTTCCCTTCAGCCAGCTAAACAGTGAAAACGTACCGCCGTATGCGGTGACTCCCGACGATGCGAACGCTAATGCAGCAAGCCCAGCTGCACAGAACCGCAACGAATGAAGTTTTCGAAAAAGCATTCGAGCCCCCTGAACACGTAGAAGTTAAATCCCTGAAACAAACAAGCCATCCGGCTTATCACCTGGTCTTGATCCTTAATACAGCATGAAAATCGCATTCAGGGACAAGGGACCGGCCTCTCACGCTCAGATTTGCACGGTGGCGAAGTGAACCTGAGCGATTTCTCAACCTTTGACGATCAATGTCACCTGTTGCAAACCGGCAACACCAGGCAACGATTGATGCCGCCTTCCGGGAGAGTCTCTTCGATTGGGCGGACGGAAACCTGCCTGCGAATTGAATTCAGAATTCGCATCCGGTGACGGCTTTGGGGCCGGCTGCCATTCGGCAGACCCATTAGCTGGACAGCGCCACCCTGGAGTGCCGCGACTTGTCGCCGCTTTGGATCTTTCTGACTGATGATCGCCGAATCAGGCCTTTGATTTACCGAAAGCATTCGCGGCAAACTCAGGAGGTTAGATCAGGCGATCGGCAGGAGCGAAGGTCTCAGGGCCTGTGGCGGAATTGGCAAGAATTCCGCCACAGGTCTGTAGCGGAGTTCATAAGAATTCGCAGCGATTCAGAATTCCTGCCGAATCTGGCGCCAGTCAATTCTTAGTCTTCCGTTCGCGGAAACTCGACGTGTTGA
>JAGQPY010000626.1 GCA_020426485.1 Planctomycetaceae bacterium | reverse complement strand
GGCCATGGTGGACCGCATGGATCAGGGAATTGCCAAAATCATGGCCAGCCTCCGGGAAACTCATCGCTTCGATAACACTCTGGTGCTGTTCATGCAGGACAATGGTGGTTGCGCTGAAGGACTGGGACGCGGCGCGAAGGCCGGGCTGCCGAAACGCCCGGATGCTCCGGAAGCAGCGATGGCCGCCGATGAACTGCAGTTGGACATGATTCCGAAGAAGTCACGCGATGGATGGCCTGTGATTCAGGGGCCGGAAGTCATGCCAGGGCCGGCCGATACGTACATCGCCTATGGTCGAGGCTGGGCGAATGTTTCGAATACTCCCTTTCGAGAGTACAAGCACTGGGTTCACGAAGGCGGGATCAGCACGCCGCTGGTGGCTCACTGGCCCAAAGGTATTGCTCGCAGGGGCGAACTGGAACACCAGCCTGGCCATCTGATTGACGTCATGGCCACCTGTGTCGATGTTTCCGGCGCGACGTATCCGAAAGAGTACAAAGGGCAGACGTTGACTCCGCTGGAAGGCCGCAGCCTGGTTCCCGCGTTTCGGGGAGAAGCCATTTCGCGTGAGGCCCTGTACTGGGAACACGAAGGCAACCGAGCTGTGCGGCAGGGCGACTGGAAGCTTGTCGCCAAAGGTGCTCAGGGCGCATGGGAACTCTACAACATTCGCGATGACCGATCTGAACTGCACGATCTGGCGGCGGGGCAGCCGGAACGAGTCAAAGCCATGTCCGACCTGTGGCAACGCTACGCCGAACGCGCGATGGTGCTGCCACTGACTCCGTATTATTCGAAGAAGGATAACGAGAAACTCTCCGGTCGAAAGAAGTTTCAACTGTCCGCCAATGCCGATCTGCCTCGCAACGAAGCCCCGCAACTGGCCAACAAAGCGTTTCGCATTCGCATTCAACTGGCTTCCCCGGGAAGAAACGGGGTTCTGGTGGCTCAGGGCGGGACGGCTCAGGGATTTTCTTTGTACCAGCGTGATGGCCAGTTGTGCTTCGCCGTGCGGCGGGACGGAAAGCTCAGTGCGGTGACGGGGAAGGCAATCGGCAATGACGCCACGTCAATTGACTTTCGACTCGCTGCCGACGGTACTGTCACGGCGACGGCAGACAATTCTGAAATTCTGAGTGGTTCGGTTCCCGGTTCGATGACCGCGATGCCAGCGGACGGATTGCAGGTCGGCCGCGATCTGATGGGGCACGTCGGCGAATACGATTCCGATTTTCCATACGACGGGAAGATTGATTCGGTGCAGATCAACATCACCAAATAAGAATGGCCAGCGTTCGTCGGCACACACTGTCCGCCGATGCAGCCGATGGAGTCCTGCCGCCAGACGAGTCTTCTCTGGATAAAGGAACTGGCCATAGCGGCGAAGTGTTGTTTGCGACGTCCCATCGCATCGATAGAATCCCACCGCTGCATAAAAACGCCACTTTGCAATGCCGCCCACGGTCAGTATTCGCTGGCTGAGCAACGTTCACATGTCGGCAACACCGTGGGCAGCGTCTCACCAATATTTTCTGAACATTCAGCCAGGGTTACACCAGCGTGAAAGCTCTTCTTCTTTCGGAATACAAAAAGCTGCAGGTCACGGAAATTCCGGTTCCGGAAATTGCTCCCGACGAAGTGCTGGTACAGGTACGAGCCTGCGGCATTTGCGGCAGCGACATTCACGGCTGGGACGGCAGCAGCGGGCGTCGAATTCCGCCGCTGGTCATGGGACACGAAGCCGCAGGAGTTGTGGCAGCGGTCGGTCGAGACGTCAAAGGTTATGCCGAAGGCGATCGCATTACGTTTGATTCCACGGTCTGGTGCGGCAAGTGTCGCTACTGTCTGGGCGGCCGCCCGAATCTGTGCGATAACCGCATGGTGCTGGGTGTCAGCTGTGGAGACTATCGTCGTTATGGTTGCTTTGCCGAATACGTCAACGTCCCCGCGCGAATCTGCTGCCACCTTCCCAAGAATCTTTCGTTCGAACATGCCGCATTGATCGAAGCGGTTTCTGTGGCTGTGCATGCGGCCAATCGGACTCCGGTGTCACTGGGCGACACCGCCGTGGTTGTCGGCAGCGGCATGATTGGTCTGCTGGTGATTCAGGCGATCAAACAGAAAGGCTGCAGCCAGGTCATTGCCACAGACCTGAACGATGCTCGACTGGAAGTGGCTCGCAAACTGGGCGCGACCACCACGATTAACGTTGGCAAAGAAGACGCGGTGGCTCGAGTGAAGGAACTGACCAACGGTCGTGGAGCCGACGTGGCTCTGGAAGTCGTGGGTTCGACGGCCACCATTCGATCGGCCATCGACTGCACTCGCAAAGGCGGCTCCGTCACCATCGTCGGCAACCTGGCACCAACGATTGAATTGCCGCTGCAGTCCGTCGTCACACGAGAGCTGAACATCTTTGGCAGTTGCGCTTCCAGCGGTGAGTACCCCGCCTGCGTGGATCTGCTGGCGAGCGGCATGATTCGCGTCGAAGACATGATCACCGCCACCGCCCCGCTGGAACAGGGCCACGACTGGTTCGCTCGACTTTACGACGGTGAATCCAACGCCATGAAAGTCGTCCTGTGCCCCTCCATGGATTAGCTCCGGAAAGCGTGCCCCGTAGTTGACGACAGCCGCAGTGGGGCAGGCTGCTGGCAGAGTGGCTGAAGTCAACCGCCCCAAACCCACCCCGGAACCCAGACCCTCTGGATCGACCTCCACCAACTCCACGGCTTCGCCCTCGCCTGGGACATCTAAGGACCCGATAGCTGACCTCTCTCTTTTTGTAAAGAAAAAATGTGTGGTACGATGAGCCTTCGGG
>JAGQPY010000625.1 GCA_020426485.1 Planctomycetaceae bacterium | reverse complement strand
CACCGGAAGGGTTTCTGAGATCGCAATCGTCAGATTTTGGTTCAGGCGGCAGATGTCGATTTTTCAATTCATGGTCTCAACGCATCAAATATGAAGTTTGCAGTCGTAGGCAATCATCCGGACGTCCTGACCTTGTGTCAGCAGATCGCTCAGTCTTCGCAGCATCAGTTCGGCGCATTTTTTCTGACCGACGATGCTCTTGCCGTCCTGTCGGACGCGAGGTTGCCGATGACGCTGGCAGCGTCGGCGGAAGAAGTGTCCGTCGCGCCGGAGCAGCAGGTTGTGATTGTGGCATGGAAAGACTGCGACCGGTCACTGGCGACGGCTCGACAGGCCCTGCAGGCCGGGCATGCGGTGATCTGCCTGCCGCCGGATGATGTTTCGACGGCATACAGTTATGAGCTTCATCTGCTGCTGGATGAACACAAGAGTGGTGCCGTTCCTCTGACCGGGCGCTGGTATCTGCAGCCTCCCGGGGTGAATGCACCTGCCGAGTCCAATTCGTCGATTGAAGGCATCCGACAGTTCACACTGGACCTGCCGCTGCCGGACGATCCCGTTCTTCAGTCGCGAATGGAGCTGATGGCGATTGATGCCGTGAGCACCGTGGCGTCGCAGGCGGACATCCGGCAGCTGCAGATCGTAGTCGTTTCGCAAAACCCGTTTGGACAGGTGACGGCTCTGGACATTCCCGGCACGGACGGTCGACCTCTGACACGATCCCTGACACTGGCGGCACATGTTGACGCCGAAAGATCCGTTGCACCGGCCGTGATCAGCTTTCGTCGTGATCCGGCAGGTTCATCCTCCCAACCATCGGACGTGGATTCCGAGATGTCGACAGCCGCTGTGACCGTTCGAGCCACAATGGCGAACGGTGAAGTGCGAGCGATTCCCGTTGACTTCCCGATCACAGTGCCGGCAGATCGATCGCAGGTTCAGTCGTCTTCAGCAGAAGCGAGGACCGAGGAAAATCAGAAGCCGCCGCATGAATTGGATCTGCCTTCGCGTCTGCTGTCCGTGCTGGATGACGAATCTGCGTGTCAGGCGCTGATGGGTCAGTTCTCCAGTTGTCTTGAACTTGCGGCGGGGGTGGAAAAGTCACGTCGGCGACGGCGCACGGTGGACGTTTATTTCGACGGAATTTCAGAACGCAGTGCCTTCAAAACACAGATGACAGCCATTGGCTGCGGCATTCTGACCTACGTGATTTTCGGGATGATTGGATTTCTGATGATCGCTCAGATCGCCAGTCTGCCACCGATCGTCCTTCAGATCGGCCGCGCGCTGTGGATTGCCCCCGTGGTGATTTTCCTGCTGGCTCAACTGCTTTTGCCGCTGGCCCGCGAACGAAATTCGGAGAAGACGGCCGCGAAATCCGACGCCCGATCTTCTCAGTCGCCCTGATCGAATCGCATCTGGTTTCACTGTTGGACGGCGCTGTCTTCGGGATGGCACTGTCTTCAGGATAGCACCGTCTCGGCCGTGTTCGGTACGATCATCGGTGTTCAGAAACCGGTTTCACACAGGAGGCTTCCATGATCGTCGGTGTACCTCGTGAGATTAAGCAGGACGAATACCGCGTGGCCATGTTGCCCAGCGGTGTGGAGGAACTGACGTCGCTGGGCCATCGCGTCCTGGTGGAAAGCGGCGCGGGAGCCGGGAGTGGCATTTCCGCCGACGAATATATTCAGGCCGGCGCGGAAATCGTGGCGACTCATGAAGACGTCTTTGCAAATGCTGATCTCATCGTGAAGGTGAAGGAACCGCTGCCTTCCGAATGGCCGCTGCTGAGACAGGGCCAGTTGCTGTTCACCTACTTCCATTTTGCGGCCGATGAACGGCTCACTCGCAGCGTTCTGGAAACCGGTGTCACGGCCATTGCCTATGAAACTCTGCGAGGAAGATCGGGTGACCTGCCGTTGCTGACACCAATGAGTGAAGTGGCGGGCCGCATGAGCATTCAGGAAGGCGCGAAGTATCTGGAACGTCCTCAGGAAGGTCGCGGGATCCTGCTGGGTGGAGTGCCCGGTGTTGAACCCGCTCATATTGCCATTCTGGGCGGTGGCGTGGTCGGAAAAAATGCGGCTCAGATTGCAGCCGGTTTTCAGGCCGATGTCGTCATTCTGGATATCAATGTGGATCGGCTGCGGCAGCTGGAAGACATCATGCCGGCCAACGTCAACACGGTGTTCAGTGATCGCCACAGCATCCGCGAACAGCTGCGCAAGGCTGATCTTGTGATTGGTGCGGTTCTTGTGCCTGGGGCTCGAGCGCCCCGGCTTGTTTCCGCGGACGATCTGCGCACCATGAAGCCCGGTGCGGTGATCATTGATGTGTGTATCGATCAGGGCGGCTGTCTGGAAACTTCCCGGCCCACGACGCATTCCGATCCGGTCTACGTTGTTGACCACATCGTTCACTATTGTGTCACAAACATGCCGGGAGCGGTCGGGCGTACCAGCACTTATGCTTTGTGCAACGTTACGTTTCCTTATGTTCGCAGGATTGCCGAACAGGGCTTGCTTTCCGCAGCGGCTGCTGATCCCGGACTTGGACAGGCCGTGAACATGATCAACGGCCGGATCACGAACCAGGCAGTCGCCGATACGTTTGGTCTTCCCTGTGAACCGCTGGGCAGCTTTCTGAGATGAGTGAGCTGTACGAGACAGCGGGGGACAGAGAATTCGCTCCGGCAGAACGTTCCGCGAATGTTCCGGTTCAGGGGAACACCGTTCGTTTATCCCGAAGGCGAGCATCCGTCCAAACCGGGACGTCCTTGTCGGTCGGGCACGAGTTCAGCGCCGAAGAGGTCTTCGCAGTGTCAGGCCAGGCAGGCA
>JAGQPY010000624.1 GCA_020426485.1 Planctomycetaceae bacterium | reverse complement strand
CGAACCGCCATGGTCTGAGTCACCGGTGCGGACTTCAGTCGCCGCGCGAGTTCGGTCGCCCAGGTGTCCAGATCTTTGTCCAGCTGCTGCCGATGTTGGGCGATCTGAGTTTCAATCTGCTGAGCTTTGGCTGTCAGCTCGGCTCGCTGAGCTTCGCGTTCCGGATTGCTGAGCGGCATTGATGGCCCCTGAAACGCAATCGAACTCGGCTGTTTGGGGTCCTTACGATCAGCTTCGAGTTCCGTGTGATTGAAGTAGGCCAGCAGGCGATAATAATCCTGGCGCGTAAACGGATCGTATTTGTGATCATGGCACTGAGCACACTCCATGGTTGTGCCCAGCCACACCGCTCCTGTCGTGTTGACTCGATCCAGAACCTGTTCCACGCGAGTTTCTTCCGGTATCGAACCGGCTTCGACGTTGGTCGGCGTGCAGCGATGAAATCCGGTCGCGATTCGCTGCTCTTCCGTCGCATCCGGCAGGAGGTCTCCGGCCAGTTGTTCAATCGTGAATCGGTCGAACGGCATGTCCTGATTCATCGCTCGAATCACCCAGTCACGATAGGCCCACACATCACGCAGGTCATCGCGCTGGAAGCCGTGAGAATCCGCGTAGCGTGCCAGATCCAGCCAGTGCCGAGCCCACTTTTCCCCAAACTGGGGCCGACTCAACAGGTCGTCAACCACGCGTTCATAAGCCGCGTCCGACGGGTCCTGCAGATACCGATCGACTTCCGCCAGCGTCGGCGGCAGACCGATGGTGTCAAAGAAGACGCGACGAATCATCGTTTCCGGATCAGCGTCGGGCGAAGGGTGGAGTCCTTCTTCCTGGAGTCGCTGAGCAACAAAACGATCCACTTCATTTCTGCCCCAGCCGTTGAGCGCTCCGGCAGTCTTAACCGGCTCGGGAACATCGGGCAATGACGGAGCCACGTAAGCCCAGTGCGGGGGTACTTCGAAGTCGGCCGGCCACAAAGCTCCGTTTTGAATCCAGCGACGAAGAGCGGCCACTTCTTTGCCGGGCAGAGGATCACCAACGGCCGGCATCAGTTCTTCATGCCCACGCGGCAGCAGCAGTCGCCGCAACAATTCACTTTCGTCCGGTCTGCCGGGCTCGATTGTTCCCGATTCTGCAATCGCGGCGGCGGAATCCAGTCGAAGCTCGCCTTCCTGCTTTTCAGGGCCATGACATTCAAAGCACGAACGTCGCAGCACCGAAAACACGTCCCGTGAAAAATCAACGTCGGCGGAACTCACAGCCGTCCGCTCATCCGCTTCAGTCACCTCCGTAACGTTCAGCAGGACGAAGCTCATCACAGCCAGAAAGTGCAGTTTAGCGTTCATGATGTGCAGATATTTTCAGGCAGGGAACGTCGATGAAATGAGGTCTGATCCCCATTCCATTGATCCGTCCGATCACGCCGGACAGGACTCAGGCAGGAATCCGTAGTTTAACCGACCAGATCGCCACGAAAAGCAAAATCAAAAGACAGACGTCCGGAGTTGACAGGCAACGCGTCAACGCCGGACCGGCATCAGCGGATGAACGGCGGAAGAGGTACGTGAGTCAGTTGATATCTCGGCCGGTGAGCAGACGTTCGATTTCGTCAGCACGAGCGCCGACTTCGATGACGCTGCGGCGGATTTCTTCCGCGCTGACGGTGGCTCGCGGGTAGGTATCGACCATGACAAAGCATGGGGTTCCATCGACGTCTCGAATAGCCAGTCCACCGTGCAGAACGACAGCGTTCAGACGCAGCGCCTGTTCGTAGAAATCCGGGCGAGCTTCACAGCAGACGCTGTAGATATTCAGCAATCGATCGCCCGCGCGATGGTCGCTGTTGCTCAGATGAATGGTCTGCTGGCGGTTGTTCGGCAGACGAAGTTCCACCGATGCACCAGCACCGATGGATTCGTACCGAATGCTGGGGATGCCGTGGAACGCTTCGTACAGCAGTGTCTCCAGGTCTCGCGTATCACCCAGCACGGCCTGCAACAGCTGTGAAATGGCGGAACCGCTGGCCGGACGAGCGTTGGGATCGTGCTGCAGCATCAGACCAACGCATTCCGCGACATCCAGAGGCACGTCCGCATTGCGTCGACGAACGCTGACGTATTCGCCGGACAGAGTTGCCGCCATCAGACGCGTCAGCGAATCGCCTTCAAACGGATAATGCCCCGTCAGCATCAGGTAGTAACAGACTCCCAGAGCGAACACGTCACTGGCGGGAGTCGCTTCGGCACCTTCCAGCAGTTCGGGAGCCATAAAGTGGGGCGTGCCTGCCAGGCGAGTCTGCCCCAGCGAACGTGAATGAACCTGTTTGGCCAGTCCGAAGTCCGCAATCTTGGGATAGCCGGCGGGTGTGACCAGAACATTGTCGGGCTTCAGATCGCGATGCACAATGCCCAGACGATGAGCGGCGGCCAGTCCTTCAGCCACGCCAACCGCCATCTGAGTCGCTCGCACCGCCCCAATGGAACCCGACTTCTCAATTTCCTTCTGCAGGGAACTGCCGGAAACGTATTCCATTTCCAGAAAGTATCGCCCATCGCTGCGTCCGATGGCGTGAGTCGTCACGATGTTGGGATGCACCAGTGCCGCTGCCGCTCGGCCTTCGTTTTCGAATCGTTCCACGTAGTCAATGCTGTGGGAAGCTCGCCGAGGCGACAGCACCTTCAAGGCACACAGACGGTGCAGCATCCGGTTGCGAGCCAGATAGACGACCCCCATGCCGCCTCGCCCCAGCATTTTCTGACATTCGTAGATGTCAATGACCTGCCCGTCCAGCAGCAGATCATCCAGCTGCAGATCGGTGGAAGCTGCCGCCGAATCATCACCGTCA
>JAGQPY010000623.1 GCA_020426485.1 Planctomycetaceae bacterium | reverse complement strand
AATTAAGGACGAAAAGTGCGCGCACAACCAACACTGATGACAACAACTGAACAAAAGTACACCTAGTCTGCCGTCGCCGGAAAACAGGCCGTTCCTTCTCGTATCTCGACCAAAGTCGGTACCCGGCAGAATTCAGCAATGCCAAAGCCTGTGGCTGACTATGTGTCCTTTATGGATTGCGACAGTTCAGCAGTTTAATCGGGCAGGAAATCCAGCAATTTCTGCCAAGTATTTCCATTCACCGTTCGCAAACGAGCCCTGCAGGGTGGTGCGCGGACTTGAGTTCCGGTCCTATGACTCTCGCAATCGTGTTCCGACAGCGAACAGCAGCATGCCAATCAAGAGGCACGTCGGCATCACTGTGAGCCGAAACCCATAAATCAGCTGAAAAACAACCAAAACGGGCAAGCCACCCAGAACGATCAGCTGCAACAGAAAACCAATATGGTGTTTCATTTCTCGCCTTGTGATCTCGTCTGATTCAATCGCACACCGCGACTTTCCAGTTTCGCGGAATATCTGTGACACATTAATGTCTGACAAAGGCCGGTTCGGCGCGAGCCGTCCTGGACCTGACGAACACCCTTGTACCAACCACAGCGCGCAGAAGAATCCGGATCTATAAAAACGAAGGCGGTGACAGGTTTCCCTGGCCACCGCCTTGTGTTGTTGTTTCCGGACAGCATTGATCAGCATCCTGTTCGAAAAAACAGGAGTCGATGTCGACTGTTCAATCACTAGTTGCCGGAAAGCTGGCTCAGTTCGACTTCGATCGGTTTCAGCGGAGGATTGTCGCCCGCTGCAACTTTCACAACGAATTTGCGGTCCAGATAACCAGCCCGCTCGTGCCACACTCGAAATTCGTGCTCACCAACCGGCAGGTTGTCAATCTTGAAGTTGCCCTCGGCGTCCGTCGCAACAGCATATGGGTGATCCAGAACCAACCAATAAGCCACCATCCAGGGATGATAGTCGCACTTCACCTGATGTGGCAGCGATTCTCGAGTGGTGGTCGCGACGTCAACACCCGCTCCTTTGGCAGTGTTGGGAGCCACCAGAATGTTGACGGCCTGATTTCGAAGAGGATAGGTGTGTGTGTTGTGAGCAATCGGATCACTGTTCAGAACTTCAACGGTCTGCCCAGCCTGAACCACCAGAGCGTGCGGCCTGAACACGCAGTTTTCCTGATCGAAGATGACCTTTGCACTGCCGACGTTGGCTGCATCCGGATGGATGTCTTTCGGGGCTTTGGCCAGATAGATAAACACGTTGGCGATGCCGTTGGTTTCTTTGTTGACCACCAGGTCATCGTTGTATGTATCTTCCTTGGCACAGACTTCTTTGTCTTTAATGTTTGCGCCTTTGGCGTGCAACAGCACGGGTTCAGGGGCAGCACCCTTCAGCGTCACTTTTCCAGTGACTGTGCCCCAGTCGGCAGCAAATGACGGCGCAGAAACGACTAACGCCAACAGAAAGGCTGTTTTTTTCATCAGATCACCTTTTTCCGAAGCTCTTGGAGATGAGATACAGGTGGCACAGGCAACATCCCGAACTGCCCCAGCAGAGTCATCAGGATGCAGGAAATACCTCGTGGAGGATGTTCGTTCCAACGGAAAGAACGTCCGGGCGGGTTTCGAGCAACTTCAGAAACGCTGGCAGGAGCGACTGCAGCCGTCGGTAAGACAGACTCAGCAAATAATATACTACTTCAGGATCATTCTAAGCCAGCCAAGGTCCATGTCGACACAGCAAACGGACTTTCCCCGGAAACCCCAGACCTCCTTCCCGGCCGCAGGAATTGATGATTTCCGCATTCAGTTCCGTCTGATTTGCAACGATGAGCTGTTCTCGTCAAACTTCCTGACTCCCTGAGGAAGACTGTGGCAATTACCCTCGCGACACCGCCAGGGCTCTTCCCCGATAGCCGAAAATGGTTCGTTCAGTGGTGGAAATACAGCCTCTGTCCTCAGAACTTTCGAAGCTGGAATGTCAATGCTTTCACGACTCGCGACATACACTCTGCTGGGAATCGAAGCTCGCCCCGTCGAAGTTGAAGTCGACATTTCGCCGGGAGCATTGCCGAAAACGATTCTGGTTGGCCTGGCAGAAGCCGCTGTACGGGAAAGTACTCACCGCATTGAACGAGCGCTGGTCAACAGTGGTTACGGTCGTCCGATGGACCGAATTGTCATCAATCTGTCTCCGGCGGATTTGCCCAAAGACGCGGCTTCCCTTGATCTTCCCATCGCGTTGGGACTGCTGATCTCCGATGGACAAATCGAACCCGGCGGCGATGCAGAAGCGGTCTACGTTGGTGAACTTGCCCTCGACGGAACGCTGCGGCCCGTCCGAGGCGTTTTGTCGATGGCGATTGCGGCTCGCGATGCCGGAAAGACTCACATTGTCGTTCCAGCCGCCAACGCTCAGGAGGCCGCCGTGGTGGAAGGAATCGACGTCATTTCTGCCGGAGTTCTGGCGGAAGCGGTCGGATTCCTGACGGGACTGCTTCCCCTGGAACCAGTCGCCTTCAGCTGGCAGACGGCCCGCACAACCTTCGGCAGCTACGACGTGGACTATGTCGATGTCAAAGGTCAGGAAATGGCCAAGCGAGCATTAACCGTCGCAGCCGCCGGCCGACATCACATCATGATGATCGGCAGCCCCGGTACCGGAAAAACGCTGCTTTCTCAACGTCTGGGAACCATCCTCCCGGAGCTGGAACCCGAAGAAAGCCTCGAAACCACCCAAATCTACAGCGCGGTTGGTAGACTGGAACCGGGACAGCCACTGATGCTGACGCGACCATTCCGATCACCCCATCACACCATCAGTGAAGCAGGACTG
>JAGQPY010000622.1 GCA_020426485.1 Planctomycetaceae bacterium | reverse complement strand
GTGAGATAGTGCTCATCGGACTGAACCGGAAATGCCTTGAATCGCCCCTGCCAGACATGCCCGCTGCCTTTGTAGTGCCGATGATAACGGCGAACGTGAGACGTCATGAGCCACTGCATCCAGCGACTGAGGTCTCCATCTTCATGCGGCCACAACAACAGGTGGAAATGGTTTGTCATCAGACAATACCCGGTCAGCCGCATCGGCACTTTTTCGTGAGCCTCCCGCATGAGACCCACAAACGCGGCGAAGTCATCATCCTTATGAAAGACGTCGCTGCGGCCATTGCCCCGGTTCAGGACATGGTAAACAAACCCACCTCGTGATGCTCTGGATGTGCGTCGCATCGCGGCACTCTTATCGAACGAAGCCTCCCTGTAAAGTAGAATGTCCCCTTTAGCGATTCCTCAAACAGGCCTTTGGACTGGAAGTTCGCGTCTTCTGATTCCCGCCAGCACCGCCGACGTTGTCAGAACTCACTAATCACCCGTCCGTCATTTCGAGCCGACAGCAGTTGATAGATGCCCCAGGTGGCCGGATCGTTCACATCCGGTGCCAGTGATTCCACGCTCTCGCTGACAAATCGCACGGCTCCGTCACACATGGTAAACTGAGCTCCTCCCACATGACGGCTGCTGAACGGCATCCAGGATTCGGGCAGGACTGCCGGGAGGTGATTGAGCTGCAGGCCGGTCTGCAGTTGGTTTCGAGTCGGCGCGTGCAGGGCAATCGTGCAGTCTGTGGGCAGACTCAGCCCGCAGGCTGTCGAATCCGTCGCCCCCGCCCACACCGACGCGGCCGCGAGTCCGTTACCCGATACGTCGCCGTACGCTCGTTCACCCGCGAGGAATGTGTTCGATGTTCCGTCCGTGATATCACGGATACGAATGCTGCTGTTGCCGAACAGCACACCCTGAGCATTGCCGTTGGACCTCACGCCCTGTGAGCCGACATAGTTGGAGGTGGCGATCTCAAGGTTCAGCGTCATCGGATCCATTCGCCGCTGCGGGTTGGTCTGCGGAGCGGACGACGATGGACACAAGTAGCCCGGCAGCACAGTCAACATCAGCGAATACTTCGTGGCGTCTCCCAGGGCTTCGCGAAATGACAGCGGATTGTTCGGGGCGAGTTGACTGAACAGCGGTGCCTGATCCAGTTGGGGCAGAATCATGACTCCCCACGCCCACGCCGAATCATCCGCCGGGAAACGAGACGATCGTGTGGAACTGGACGGGAACACACGATGAATGTCGTGGTAGTTGTGCAGAGCCAGCCCAATCTGTTTCAGGTTGTTTTTGCACTGAGTCCGCCGAGCGGCCTCGCGGGCCTGCTGGACGGCGGTCAGCAGCAACGCAATCAGGATGGCAATGATCGCAATCACCACCAGAAGTTCGATCAACGTAAAGGCTCTACGATGGGTTGTTGTCATGGCATTTATTTTCATGGTTAGTGCGGATGACGTGGGGCGCACAAAAGGGGACATTCTACTTTTTCTTTTTCTTTGGTCGGCCTCGAGGTCGAAGTGAGGATTCCAGACCGAGGATTGCAGCCGTTCGTGTCTGCCATTGAGTATCTCCAAATGGAGTGCCGCGATCAAGGCTGCGTCGCAGAAGAGCTAAAGGGGACATTGTACTTATTTAGAAAAGTAAAATGCCCCATTTACGCTCCCTGACGATCCATTTATCGGAGAGCCCCGACGTGTCGCCGAAAATCAATTCTCTGCAGTGCTCCGAAGGCAAGCTAAAGATTGAATTGGTGCCACCCAGCCTGGGCGTGAGTCGAACAGCCAAAGGATTGACGCGCGTCAACCATGGAAAACCTGCAGGTGTCCGTCACGTTAGTAAACCACTTCAACGCCGGTGTAGTAATTGATGCCGGGTCGAAACACGCCGCGACCGCTGCGATAGTCCAGGTGTTCGCGGTAATACTTGTCGGTCAGGTTTTCGACACCCGATGTGAACAGCCAGCTGCCATATCGTTTGTAGAAACGAATGTCGTAGGTGGTGAACCCGGGAGTGGCGGCTTCTTCCAGCGATGCCGCAATTCTGTCCTGGTTGTCAACGATACGTGCGGCCAGTTCCAGTCCCCACAATCGATCGGGTGAGGGATCATGAAAACGCAGCCCCAGACGTGATTCCAGAGGTGTGATTCCCGGCAGGGGTTCGTGATTGCTGCCCAGAATTCCGCTGCGGCCCGGCCCACCAAATCGTGAGCCCTTATCGCGACTCAGGTCTCGGCCTTCGATGTAGCTGATGGTTCCGAACGGCGTCAGCCACGGATTGACGTCGACTTCGCCGTAAGTTTCGAAGCCGGCCAGAATCGCCTTGTCAGTGTTCAGGAATTGTGCCGCCTGAGCAAAACCGCCCAGACCTCCAGCGCCGCCGGCCGGTGATATCAGGTCATAGGTGATCAGATCATCAATCCAGCTGAAGTAGCCATGCGCGCCCATGCGGACGTTGTCAAATTCGCCGCGCACACCGAAATCGACCTGTGTCAGACGTTCCTTCTTCAGCAGCGGGTCACCGATCAGAGCTGTCAGGCCGCGCTGCAGGCTGCCGATGAATGAGTCCACGGTATACAGTTCGGTCAGAGTGGGAGGACGTTGCCCGTGACCAATACCGACCGATGTTGTCCAGCCAAGAGCCACCTGTTGTTCGGCCGACAGGAACGCAGACCACAGATAGAATTCTCGCTGAAGTGAGTCGACGTCCAGGTCATCCGCGATGGGAATCGGAACACCCGGCACAAAGTTGTCGGCGTTGGTGATGACGGCATCGAAGCGAGCCCCCGCTGTCAATGTCAGCGAGTCTGAAACAGGAGCCACTTCTTCCCAGAACAAGCCCAGGAGATCG
>JAGQPY010000621.1 GCA_020426485.1 Planctomycetaceae bacterium | reverse complement strand
CTGATGTAGCGACGGGAAAATACTCTCCCCGTCGCTGACGTCGTGAAACTTCAGACCTCAGACGCTCACGAATTCGGCTACACAATGGTGACCGGAAGTGACCGGAATGCGATCTCAAAGCTGACGCCTGAGACCTCGGCATACCGCAAATCACTGTGGGAAAACGTGCTGAGGAATGCCGATTCCGCCCTATATCGTTCGCCGGTCCGTTATTCGAGCTGCCCCCGCACCTGCTGCGCCAGTTGATCCAACTGCGTGTCGGTGAAGAAACCTTCGCCGCCGTGTTTGCCGCCGACAACAATATCCAGTCGAACCGGAAGGCCGACTTTTTGATACACCGCTTCCAGTTCACGTGATTGCTCAAAGGGCATCTGAGGATCGGCGTCCCCGTGAATCAGCCACAGCGGCGGATCTTTCGGATCGACATGAGCCACCGGACTGGCCAGCCTGGCCAGAGCAGGTTTGTCCTGTGGCTGTCCTTCCAACAGCAACTGCAATGCCGGCACACGAACGCTCAACCCGTGCGCGGTCGACTGCGACAGGATGCTCTGCAGATTGGAAGCCCCATAGAAGGAAACGATGGCCTGAACATCAGACGACGTGTTCAGGTGCTGTCCCACGCTGCCTTCCAATTCGGCAACGCCATTACTCACTCCCGTCAGTGCCGCCAGATGTCCGCCGGCCGAAGCTCCGGCAATGACAAACTGATCAGCGTCCAGTCCATATTCCGTGGCATGGTGTCTTAGAAAACGAATGGCGGCTTTGATGTCGTGAATCTGAGCCGGAAAAGGAGCTTCCGGGCTCAATCGATAGTCCACGCTGGCGATGGCAGCCCCGTGCTGCAGCCATCGCGTCACCGGAACGTTGTCACGCGAACCACTTCGCCACGCACCGCCGTGAATCCAGATCACCAGCGGCGCTGCGTTCGACCTGTTCAGTTGGTCACCGGTATTCGAATTCGTCTGCCGGGTTGACTTCGGCAGATACACATCCAGCAACAGGGATTTCGTGCCGACTTGAGCGTACTCGACAGCGCGGTGGTCAGGTTCCACCGCCGCAACAACTGCTGACATCAGCAGCAGTGGCAGCAGAACGGCCACCTGTGACCGACGGAAGGTTCTGCGCAGTGACGGGCGGTTGGCAATCATCATCGGTTCAATTCTGCGATGCGAAACGAGTTTCATTCGGCACTGCCCATCAGAGTGGCGACCCAGCGAGTATCTTCGAAACCGTCCAGAGCAATGCGAGCGGTCATGGTCAGAGGTACAGACAGCAACATGCCGACGGGCCCCAGAACCCAGCCCCAGAACACCATGGAAAAGAACACGATCAGCGGTGAAAGTCCCAGACCTTTGCCCATCAGTCGAGGCTCAATGAAGTTCCCGATCACGCCGTTGACAATCAGGAAACCAAAGGCGACGCCGGAAGCCGGAAGCATGCCCAGTTCCAGCCAGGCGATCAGAATGGCGGGAACCGCAGCAATCACGGAACCAACGTTCGGGATAAAGTTGAACAGAAATGCCAGCAGCCCCCATAAAGCTGCGTAAGGAACTCCAAATGGTTTCATCCACAGCACCACAAACAGACCTGTCGCCAGACTGACCCATGTTTTGATCACGATGTAGTGCTGAATCGACTTCACGATCTGCTGAGCGCGTTCCGTGGTCTCTTCGGTGCGGACGAATGCGTCTTTCATCTTTTGAGTAAACGTGCCGGCTTCCAGAAGAATGAAGATGACCGTCAGCAGAATCAGAAACGCATTGCTGAGCAGCTGCCCAATGCTGCCAGCCAGTCCTGCCGCCCAGATGATCACTGTGCCCGGATCAAACTGAGAAGACATAAAATCCTTCCAGCCCTGTTCGTCTCGCGGCAGGTTCCTGTTCGGCGGCCCAAATGAAGGCTGTCCGATCAGTGCCGGTGCTTCGGTGTTCAACGCTTCGCCAACATCATCAGCGCTCTCGTTCGCAGCGCCCTCCGAGGGCTCAATCGACACTTCCACGGCAAGAACATCGGACGAAGTCTCCGCTGCAACTTCTTCAGCATCGGAAGCATCTTTCGCCGCAGGTTCGGCCAACCGTTCTGCTGTGTCGGGTGTCTGTTTCTGATCAATTTCAGCACCTGCCGGTGCTTCATCGTTCGGAACGGCCACCGGTTTGTCTCTGGCCCATTCCGGCAGCATCGCTTCGACCTTGCGTCGCAACACCATCGTTTCACGATGGATTTTTTCGATGTAGTCTTCCTGCCGGGACGTGAATCCCGCAATGGATTCCATCACCACAAACAAAACCCCCAGAACCACAATCGACAGCACGCCGATCACTGTCAACAGGGCCAGCCAGTTGGGAACGTTTTTCTTCAGCAGTCCGAAGTACGCCGGCGCACTGATCACGGACAGGAAGACAGCCAGCAGCAGCGGATTGACAATGGCTTCGGCCGCTCGCATCCCCGCGACTACAATCACCAGCGCTGCGGCGATGTAGAGATAGGAGACTCCTCGATCCTGATTCAAACGCGCCGCAGAGTCCGGCATCGATACGGGCCTTGTCTTTTCAACGTCATTGAAATTCATGTCTCACGCGGAACGCAACTTCATGATCATGGACGGTGTGATCACCAGATGCGCCTTTTTAAACATCACCGATGCGTTTCTGAAAACCTCGTCCTGAATCATCGTCCTGATTCGCAGAGTAGCAGATTCGGTTGAGTTTCGTCATGGTGAGCCGGTCGACCAGTCGGCGGCGGAGATTAACTGGACTGCGTCCGGTTCTCTTTTGGAGTGCGGCGACTTGTCGCCGCTTTGGATTTGATTCAACACGCCGATTTTCCGCGAACGACAGATCAGAATTGAATTGAATTGACTGATCGCA
>JAGQPY010000620.1 GCA_020426485.1 Planctomycetaceae bacterium | reverse complement strand
GCTTCTTCGATGTCTTTCAAATGGAACAGCGCCTTGGCAAGTTCCAGTTCATCACGGGGTTTGTTGTGTTGAGCAAACAGGTCCGTGTAGAGTGTCTTCGCGATTTTCCAGTCGGCTCGGCGAGATGCAATGTGTGCCTTCAACGTCAGAATATCGTGCCGCTGCTGGTTTCGAAATTTGTCGGACCATGCTGCGGGCAGTTCGCATTTTTCTGCAGCGGAAACGTGAGTCCATGCATCGAAAAGTCGACCCTGATTGACGGCCAGTCGAGCAAACATCAGCCGCAGGTCAATTCGATCGGGTTCCGCCAACGCCAATTGTTCCAGCAGTTGAATTCCCTCAGACGCCCGTCCGGCCTCGAACAACCACTGAGCCATCAGCACATCTGAATGCAACAGGTCGGCCTGCTGTTTTCGAGCTGTTTCAATGTGCTTGCGGCAATCGTCGGTCTGGTTGGCCAGCAAGGCCTTCTGAGCCTGCTGCAGATGGGGGACCGATGCCTTGTTTGAATCGGGCCCTGGCGTTCCGCCTCGCAGATTGATGATGTCTCCCGAAACCGTGGCGGAAAACATCAACGCAATCACGCCGATGACGCCAGCCGTCAGAATACGAAAGAACGCCGGAGCCAAGTACGTCACTGACAGAGCCGGTGCCACACGATCCGATAATAATTGTCGGACACACGTGTGATTTATTGCACCGTGCCGACAGTGTGCAGTGGTTATTTTGCAGTGAGACATGTTCAGACTGCCTCACACTTGCTGCGAGACGATCGCGACGCAGCGGCTGCCTGAGCCGATCGCCGTCGACGAATGCGAACTCCGGCCACGATTCCTCCAATGGCCAGCAGGCCAAATGTGGATGGTTCCGGCACGGCGGCGGTGCTGGCTGTGAGTGTGGCTCGAAGGCCTATGGAATCGTTGAAGATGTCGCCGTTGTCATTCACAACAAAGTCGACGAAGTCTCCCGCGGTCAGGGTCTGCGTGAGGTCAAACGAGGACGTGTTCAATGCTGACGAAAACACGCTCGCCCCGTTAATCAGGATGGAATTCACCGTGTGATTGGGCTTGAACGGTGCTAACGCTTCCCAGTCTCCCTGAATTTGGTATTCGCTCGATGTCGGGGCCGTGAAGCGAAGAATGGCGTTATGAAACGGAAGTTCATCTCCCTGAATCCCCAATCCTCCAGGATGCAGCAGAATCTGTGATGGATCCAGAGTCGCACCATAGCTGGTGGTTACCGACGAAACCGTGTTCGTGTTGACCACGACCGCAGGGATGTCAAATCCATTGTCATGGTAGAAACCGTGAATGGCGGGGTTATAAAAGTTTGTCGTGTGTTGCCCGGCTGTGAAAGCAGTAAATCCGCCGGGCAATGCTTCGTCATGATGCCCGATTGAAAACGGACCGAATACAGGAGAGCCTCCCGCCAGTTCGCTCTGAACAAATGCCTCGTTGGCGTTATAGATCACGTCCGCCACACTCGTCGGCGTGACCAGCAAATAGGTGATCCCGAAGGTGAATATGAAGCGCATGGGAATGAATGGAAAATGATGGAAGGAAAGGGAGTGGGGTACCACAGTTTGCTCGCAACGAGTGCAACCCGTTTTTCGGTGTGGGCGTTGACCTTTGTCTTTAGGTGCCGGAAGTCCGCTGGCACACGGTCGAAGTCACCAAGCTGGGCAAAACAAACGGTCCGGCACTCTCTGGGCACCATTCAGCTCAGAACCGAACGCGACAATTTGTAAATTTTGCAAAAGTCGCCGAAATTCTGGCGTGCGAGAGCGAAAATGCCGGATTTTGGCCGGTTTTGCTGCGTATGGGGGTTGGTTGTTGACGGCTGCCAGCGTGGACTGCGTACCGGTGGCGATGCTCGGGCGAGGCCAGTTTGCGGGCCGAACACTACCTGTGTGGGCGGAGATCGATGCGTTTCAGCAGGCGTTCGCCGTGGTGTGTGCTGACGACGGCATAGGCGAAGGTTTGCCGGGGCGGGATCAGCAGTCGGTGAAAACGAACGTGCGTTGCGGCCTGGGTGAACATGCGGCCGATCGGTTGTTGACGGCGAACATTCCAGAGGTTCACGTCACCTCGTTCATCGATACTGGCGACCGTCTGACCGTTATCCGCCAGCGTTAAAACCGACAACGGTGTTGCGTGGCCATGCATCGCCACCTGTTGTGTGTTGTCCGAAGTATCCCAGATTCGCACGGTGCCATCGCCATGCCCCGTCACCAGCGTGGATGCGTCAGTGGCAAAGGCAGCGCAGTAGGCTCCATCGCCCGCCTGCCGCGACCAGATCAGGTTTCCATCAGGAAGGGACAGTCGTTCCAGTTGCTCAAAGCGTCCGCCAACGACCAGTTGCTGCGAATTGGGTGAGAAGCACACGCATTCGACGGTGTTGGTGTATTTGCGATTGAGCAACAGTTGGGAAGTGTCGACCGACCAGATTCTCAGTCGAGCATCGGTGCAGGCGGCCGCGACGGTCTGACCATCCGGTGAAATTGCAAGTGCAGTGAACCATTCATCCGTCGGTTCGCCGAAATCCGCAATCAGGTCTGCCAGCTGGTTGTGTGTGGCGCAATCAAAAACGGCAATTCGATTGCCTGAAGTTGCAAAGGCCGCGCGATTGGTGGATGCCGATACAGAGATCCATTGATGATCTCGGGAATTCTTTCGGTCGATGATCTCCGCAAGCTGAGGAACAGTTTCGCCGGCAGGATCAGCCTGATTGTCCGACGTATGCGGAATCAGTTGTGCAGCGTGCGTGACGTGAATTCCATTGTCGGAGATCCTGCCGAGATGAAGGCTGGCATTCGCGTCCAGAATGAATAACTGGTCTCCATCCGCGGATATCGTGACGTCCATAACGTCAGCGCCG
>JAGQPY010000061.1 GCA_020426485.1 Planctomycetaceae bacterium | reverse complement strand
GTTACCTGATGGGCGTTGGTCGCCCGGAAGACATCCTGGAAGCCGTTTGTCGTGGAATCGACCTGTTCGACTGTGTGATGCCGACCAGAAATGGCCGGAATGCAATGGCCTTCACAAGTCAGGGACCGATTCGCCTGAGAAACACGGTCCATCAGACGGATGAACGGCCTCTGGACCCCGAATGTGAGTGTCTGACGTGCCGACGATATACGCGAGCGTACCTGAGGCACCTGTTTGTCGCTCGGGAGATGCTGGGCGGAATTCTCACATCTCTCCACAACATTGCATTTTACCAGAAGCTGGTGCGAAACCTCCGAATTGCAGTAAACAACGGCACTGTGGCGGAGTTCCGGGCTAATCAGCTTGCTCGCTGGCAGACACCGTCTTAGTATACCGCGTTTTTCCGGAAGCTGACGACACCGTAAGCCCGTACTCTGAAGGGTGTTTCGTCGTCGGTGTCGTTTCTGGTCCGATTTGGAATAGCAGGGTCCTTGTACGCAGTGAACGCATTCGAATTCCAAACTCTGATGTCTCGGATGCTGCTGCTCGCACAGGGCGACGCCGCGCCGAACGCGGGACCGCCCGCCAATCCTCTGCTTCAGATGGCCCCCATGCTGGCCATGTTCGTCGTGCTGTTCTATCTGATTGTCCTGCGACCTCAGCAAAGAGAACAGCAGCAGCGGCGCGACATGCTCTCCGGTCTGAAGAAGAACGACAAGGTGGTCACGATTGGCGGCATCATCGGCACAATTGTTGAGTTTTCCGGCGACGGCAGTCGAGTCACTCTGAAGGTCGACGATGGAACACGCATCAAGTTCACTCGAAGCAGTCTTCAGGGACCATACGACGAAAAGTCTGAATCGGAAAACTCCGGGAACTCATAAACCTTACACTTTCTTTGGGTGTGGAGCTCACGGGCGACGCTGAGTCATACATCCAGTCTCAGGCGTGAATCACTTGTGGTTGACACGCTGTCCAGATCAGGAATTCTCTCTGATGTTTGAAATGCTCACTGCAGTTCTGACGCTTGCCGTCCAGGACGGGGATGTCGCTGCTGCCGCTGCGGACGCAACCAGTTCGGTTGCAGAAGCTGTTCCGGCCGCTGCCGCTGCTCCGGTCATTGGGGGCGGTATGGCGTTCGGAATCTTCGTTGTCGGCATTCTGGGATCATTCATCCTGGGTGCAATCATTGCCAAGTCCATGAGACTGACCGAGTGGGGCTTTCGCTTCGGCGTATGCCTTGCCGCACTGGCGATTGGCGTCATGCCTTTTGCAGTACGGCTGATCAATGGGCAGACTCTGGGACAGGGCCTGCGACTGGGCATTGACCTCGCCGGAGGCACCAACATGGTGTTTCAGGTCCGGCCCGATGAAGGCAAGGAAATCACGCAGGACGTGATGGACAAAATGGTGGGAGCCGTCGCCAAGCGAATTAACCCGACGGGAACTTCAGAAATCACGGTTCGTCAGGTTGGGAAAGATCGCATCGAAGTCATCGTTCCTGGCGAAGATCCTCAAACCGTTAACGACATCAAGCGACGCATCACCAAACTGGGAAGCCTGGAATTCTTCATCACCGCAAATCCCAGCGTGGACGATTCCAACCTGATTCGCCAGGCCAACGAACTACCACTGGATCAGAAACAGCTGGTACGCACACTGGCTGATGGCACCACAGAAGTGTACGGGATGTGGCTGCCAGCGTATGAAAAAGGCCCACGACAGGAACCTCAGTTTCTGCAGCGTGGGGACGTCGTTAAACGTTCGGTCGACAAAATTCGTATGGTCGACGGCAAGCCTGAAAAATACACCACCGAAGAATACCTGGTTTTGGTGGATCCGCCCGAACAGCAGGTCAGCGGTAAGTATCTGAACCAGGCTGGCTGGGGAGTTGATCCTCAGACCGGCGGACAGATCGTCACGTTCCGCTTCAATACGCGAGGCGCGTTTCTGTTCAGCCGACTGACCAGTCGCTTTCAGCCTCAGCCGGGCCGTCCCAAACGCGGTCTGGGGATCGTGCTGGACCGAAAACTCTACAGCGCTCCGGACATCAACGATGTGATCAGCGAAAACGGTCAGATCAGCGGTAACTTTACGGTCGACGAGGTTCGTGAACTGGCGGGCGTCCTGAATGCAGGTGCTCTGGAAGTTCCCATCAACCCCAAACCTCTTAGTGAAGCCACCGTCGACCCGACTCTTGGTGAAGACGTCCGCCGCAAAGGCGTGACCGCCATCATGGTCGCCGGAGCACTGGTCGTGGCGTTCATGCTGCTGTACTACCAGTTTGCCGGCATTGTTGCCGTCCTGTGCCTGGTGCTGAACCTGCTGCTGGTGCTGACCATCATGATGGCGATTCATGCCACATTCACACTACCAGGTCTGGCAGGTCTGGTACTGACCATCGGTATGGCGGTGGATGCCAACGTTCTTATCTTTGAGCGTATGCGGGAAGAACTCAATCGTGGCTCCAGCCTGCGGATGTCCATTCAGAACGGTTTCAATAAGGCGTTCACAACGATCGTGGACGCCAACGTCACCACGCTGATCACAGCCATCATTCTGTACATGATTGGTACCGATCAGGTGAAGGGGTTCGCTGTTTCGCTGTTCATCGGTATCGTCGTCAGCATGTTCACCGCGCTGTACGTTGGACGCCTGATCTTTGACATCACCGAACGCAAGGGGCTCGTCCGAAAGCTTCGAATGTTCAGCCTTGTCGGCAATACCAACTGGAATTTCCTCGGCAAGAAGCAGCTGTGCATGGGAGCTTCTGTGCTGATGATTGCCATCGGTCTGGCAGCGTTCGCAGCGCGAGGTGACCAGAACTACGACATCGACTTTACCGGCGGAACCATGGTGACATTTCAGCTGACGGAACCCGCTGAAACCGAACAGGTTCAGCAGGCTCTGGCGGCTCAGTTCCCGCAGAACTTCACCGTGGAACGACTGACCCTGGCGGGTGAAGATGAATCCAAAGGCGGCAGGCACTTCCGGCTGCGCACCACGGAAAGTGATACAGACGAAAACGCGGGTGAAGCCACGTCGGCTGAAGATCGCGTAAGACATAAGGTTTATGAAGCCTTCCAGCAGGCTCCGGAGATGAAGCTGCTGATGGTCAACATGGACTACTCTGACATCCAACCCGTCACCATTGCGGACGACGACGAATCGGCGGAAGCTCTTCGCTACAAGCGTTTTAACGGCGGACATTCAGCGGAGATCAAGCTCTCCAGTGAAGTCGCCGTCGGAACCATCTCGGACATGGTGTCTGATGCGATTGCCGGTATCAAATCTGCAGACGGCAGCAAGTCACGTTACCCCGACCCGGAAGCGTTGTTTGGAATTCAGGGAATCAATGGCTCCGGCCTGGATGCCGTTGGACAGCAGGTCCAGAAGTTCGACGAAGTTCGAGTCCGTGCAACATCGGATCTGCCGCAGGAAGATCTGGAAGCCGCATTAAGCGCCATGAAGACCCATCTGGATTCAAGCCCCCTGTTTGATGAGGTGAACACTTTTGCAAGTGCAGTAGCGAGCGAAATGAAAACATCGGCCGTGATGGCGATCATCATCAGCCTGCTGGCGATCGTGGCTTACATCTGGTTCCGCTTTCAGAAGATCACCTTCGGTCTGGCAGCCGTCGCCGCGCTGGTTCACGACGTCCTGTTTGTATTGGGATTGATGGCCCTGGCGTCATCGCTGAATGGAACATCAATCGGCAACATGCTGCTGGTCAACGACTTCCGTATTAACCTGCCAATTGTTGCGGCGTTCCTGACAATCGTGGGTTATTCGCTCAACGACACAATTGTCGTCTTCGACCGAATCCGCGAAGTACGAGGCAAGAATCCTGGGATGACGGATGAAATCATTAATACTTCACTCAACCAGACACTGTCTCGAACGTTGCTGACGTCGTTGACGACATTGATTGTCGTGGCCATTCTGTACGCCATCGGGGGAGAAGGGATTCACGGATTTGCCTTCTGCCTGACGATGGGCGTTCTGGTGGGTACGTACAGCTCGATCTACATCGCAAGTCCTGTACTGGTTTGGCTGATGAACCGAGACACGAAGACGGCGTAACTGCTTTCTAATCGCTGATCTCACGGCATCCATGATTTGACAACGCTGAGCCGCATGACATGTCCTTGCCAGCAGCTCAGAGATCAACAGACCGCGAAGACTGGTATCAGCAGTCTTCGCGGTTTCTTATGTTAAGGGCAGCGCCCTTCCGAGGAACTCACCTGAATGATCGACCCCAACTCCGCCAAGTGGACGTACACTGACGCTGCTGAACTCTATGAGGTGAACCGCTGGAGTAACGGCTACTTCTCAGTCGGAAGCAATGGCAATCTCAAGGTGCATCCGGACCGAAATCCGGAACGAGCCATCGACCTGAAAGAGCTATGCGAGACCCTGCGCATTCGCGGACTGGATGTTCCCGTCCTGCTGCGATTCAACGGCATCATTCGCGATCGCCTGAAGTCACTGCATGATGCATTCGCCAGCGCGATTCGCGACTACGAATACAACGGACGATATTCCTGTGTCTACCCGGTCAAAGTGAATCAGCAGCGCGAGGTCGTGGAGAAGATCGTTGAATACGGTCGCGAATTTGGATTTGGTCTGGAAGCAGGCAGCAAGCCGGAACTGCTGGCTGTTGTTGCCATGACCGATCCTCACACGCCAATCATCTGCAACGGATTCAAGGATGCAGAATTCATTGAGATGGCCATGCAGGCGCAGAAGGTCGGACGCCATGTCATCCCGGTCGTGGAAAAATACACCGAGCTGGAAATGATTCTGAAGTATGCCGAAAAGATCGGCGTGCGGCCCTCCATCGGAATGCGTGTCAAACTGGCCGCACGCGGCGCCGGGCGGTGGCAGTCATCGGGTGGCTATCGCTCCAAATTCGGACTGCGCGTCAATGAGATTCTGGCCGGCCTGGAAGAACTGAAGGCTCGCGGGATGGAAGACTGTTTCCATCTGCTGCACTTCCATCTGGGAAGTCAGATCACCAACATTCGGCAGGTGAAGTCCGCACTGAACGAGGCTTCCCGTGTCTACGCGGACTTAGTCAAACGCGGTGCCGGACTGAAGTATCTGGACGTCGGAGGTGGACTGGGCGTTGATTACGATGGTTCTCAGACCAACTTCGAATCCAGCATGAACTACACCATCGAAGAGTATGCTCGCGACGTCGTGTATCACATTCAGACGGTCTGCGACGATGCCGAAGTTCCGCATCCCAATATCATTTCGGAAAGCGGTCGAGCAATCTCGGCATTCCACAGCGTCCTGGTCTTTGGTGTCCTCGGAGTTTCTCAGCAGGGTCGTGAAGAACCGGCCGACCGACTGACTCCGCAGGAAGATGCCCCGCAGCCTCTGCATGATCTGTTTCAGACCTATCGATCTCTCACAGGTCGCAACGCGCTCGAAAGCTACCACGATGCTCAGCAGGCCATCGACGTAGCCATGACGCTGTTCTCGACCGGACACCTTCCGCTCGACCAGCGATGTCTGGCTGAGAGTTTGTATTTCGCCATCTGCCATCGTATCTGGACACTGACTCAGGATCTGGATTTTGTTCCGGAAGAACTGGAGAAGCTCGACCGGATGCTGTCCGACAACTACTTCTGTAACTTCTCTCTGTTTCAGTCGATCCCGGATTCCTGGGCGATCAAACAACTCTTTCCGGTGATGCCCATTCATCGTCTCAACGAAGAACCTCGTCGGCACGCCGTCCTGAGTGACATTACCTGCGACTCCGACGGCAAGATCGATCAGTTCATCGATCGCCGCGATGTGAAGCATACGCTGCTGCTGCACGAATTCGACGGTTCACCTTACTATCTTGGCACGTTCCTGATTGGTGCTTACCAGGAGATCCTGGGTGATCTTCACAATCTGTTCGGCGACACCAATGCCGTGCATGTGGAGTTATCCGAATCCGGCGAAGTTATTCTGGACACCATCCTGAAGGGGGAAACGGTCAGCGAAGTTCTCGACTACGTTCAGTTCAACGGCCGTGACCTGATCCACCGTCTGCAGCTGGCTGTGGAAACCGCTGTCCGAGATGGACGTATCGACCACGCTCAGGCAGGCCAGTTCGTAAGGTTTTACGAAGATGCACTCAACGGTTACACCTATCTGGAAGAACCTGAGGGCTGACGTGATTACGACAGGCAGAATTCGGTCGAGACCGATGCGACTTCAGTTGGAGTTGTAAATCACCCCGGAAGCGCGTTGTCGCAATACGGCAAGCGAAGCGTCAGTTTCGCGTGACGGTTTCGTCCAGGTTCAGCACTGTTCGAGCAACAGAAGCCCACGCCGCCAGTTCGATGGCGTCGACCGAATCCGGCGTTGGAACCTTTCCGACCGCAAGCAGTTCTGCTGCGGACTCCGGATGACTTCGATAGTAGCCTTTGGATTGCTGCAGAACGTCCATCAGCAACTTCTGCTCCGTTTCGTCAGCAGGTCGTGAAACGGCCAGCAACATTGCGACGTTGATTCGGTCGCCGTCCGACACCAGCGACGTGTTCTGGAGAATTCGGAGCCCCAAAGACCTGGCCGCTTCGACAAAGGAAGGATCATTCAACAGCGTCAGGGCAGCCAGAGGAGTATTGCTGCGGCTTCGCTGAGCCGTACATTCTTCGCGAGTCGGCGCGTCGAATGCCTTCAGCATCGGATGCAGAAACTGACGCTGCCAGTGAACATACAGACCTCGCCGCCACAGACCTTCATCCGAATCCGCACTGTACTTTCGGACGGGAAAGTTCAGATGACGATAATACCCTTCCGGCTGATAGGGTCTCACACTACGTCCACCGACCTTCCGCACCAGCAGCCCCGAAACATCAAGAACCGTATCCCGAACAAACTCCGCCGGCAGGCGCCACGAACCCTGGCGAGCAAACAGGGCATTGTCCGGATCCCGACGCCTGACGACATCAGCCACAACGGAAGACTGACGGTACACGTGGCTGGTAACAATCTGCTTCAGGATCGACTTCACACTCCAGCCGGACTGCACAAAGCGCAGAGCAAGATGGTCCAGAAGTTCTGGATGCTCCGGTGCCGAACCCTGACCACCAAAATCCTCCAGTGACGCGCAAAGTCCTCGGCCCATTGTCAGATACCACAGGCGGTTGACCATCACTCGTGCCGTCAACAGCCCGGCACCATGTTCACAGTCGCAAAGCCAGTTCGCTAGATCCAGCCGAGTCGCTCGCTGATTTGGTTTCGTGTGCAGACTTCCCAAGAACCCGGGCACACCGGGATCGACGACGGGCCCGGTCTCATCCAGCCAGTTGCCACGCGGAAGCACCCGAGTGACTCGTGGCTCTTTTGCAACGCTGATCATCACCAGCCGAGCGGCCGCTTCCAGATCATCGACCGCATTCTGCAGTCGCTTCTGTTCGGATTGAAGGCTTCTTCTGTCCGCCTCAGGCGCATCTGCGGGAAGCTCACTCAGACGTCTTTCGATGTCGTTCAGATGAGCCTGTACTTTCGACAGCTGCTGACGTTCTCGGCGACTCAGCACTTTGATTTCCGGGGGCCTTTTCGTCGGCAGCGAGTTGGACCCCACACGAAAATGCTGATCCTCGTCAAGGTCCGCAAAGAACGCCGCCAGTGAATAAAAGTCCTTCATCGTGTAGGGATCGTATTTGTGGTCATGGCACTGAGCACATCCGACCGTCGCCCCCATCCAGACCGCAGAAACGTTTCTGACCCGGTCCGCCGCATAGATGGCCAGATACTCTTTGGGCTGAACGCCGCCTTCGTGGGACGTCTGCAGCAGACGGTTGTAGGCCGATGCAATCTGCTGGTCGATGGTGGTGTTAGGCAGTAAATCGCCGGCCAGTTGTTCGCGCGTGAACCGGTCGAACGGCATGTCATCCGCAAAAGCGTCAATCACCCAATCTCGATACGGCGAACTGTTATGATCCTGATCCCCGTGATATCCAACCGTGTCTGCATACCGAACCAGATCCAGCCAGTAAACGGCCATCCGTTCAGCGTACTCGTCAGAATTCAGCAACTGTTCCACGATGCCGGTCAACGCCTCCTTCGTGGGATTGCCAACAAACTCTTCAACAACTTCAGAAGACGGCGGAAGACCGGTCAGATCAAAGTGAACTCTGCGAAGCAGGGTGACAGGATCAGCGTCGCCTGCCGGTGCGACGTTTTCCTTTTCCAGGCGACGCAGAATCCATCGGTCGATCGGTGACTCAACCCAGCTTTCATTCGACACCCTCGGTGCTGCCGTTTCGACGGGGGCGACGTAAGCCCAGTGAGCCTCCACTTTCGCACCGGACAGGATCCACTGCCGGAGCAACTCTTTTTCCTGGTCGGACAGCGACCTGCCCGAAGTCGGAGGTGGCATCATCAGATCCGGGTCACTGCTGAGAATTCGGTGCATCAGCAGACTACGGTCCGGATCTCCCGGAATCACAACGCGATCCGTGCCACGTTGCCGAGTCAGGCTTTCTGAATCATCCAGCCGCAGATCAGCTTCGCGGTGTTCTGCATCCGGACCGTGACAGGAAAGACACCGATCCGACAACAGCGGGCGAATCTGACGATTAAAATCCGGTTCCGCACCGTGAACAACAGCTGACGAAACCAGACCAGACCAGACCAAAACGGTCAGACAACAACATGGATTCACAAACTCAGCAATGTGTCTGAAACAGGGCATCAGAAATCCACCTCAATCACCAACAGAAATCTCACGAAGGCTTCCGGCATCATACGCGCGATGCTCATGAAACTCATCAGTTCCAAAGCCTCCGGGACCCCTCGGCCGATTTTCCATCCGTGATTTACAAGAATCACCTGCCACAACGCGTCGCAAACCCTTGAATTGCAATGATTTAGCCCACCTTGCCGGTCGCTCAGAAATCTGCCAGAATCCGGCTCCTCACAGATAACGAATTTTGGCGTCATCCCCTGACGCTTAATAACCCCCACCTTCCACCGGCCAGACGCTCGGTCGAGTACATCTCGGCCTCCCTGTCGAATGAGCCTTCGATCGGCGTGAGCGTTGGTCACCAGAACACGTCTACCATTCCAAGTCCCTCGGGAACGGTACTCTGTAGCCGCGCCCGGAGAAATCCGTGTCGAAGTCACATTCATGGCGAGTGCTGACGAATACACCTTCACCAGCCAGTCGAATTCTCCACGTTGAAGACTCGTTGCCGCCAATTCTTTCCATCCGTTACCAGACACGCCTTGTTCGCGCTGTCTCTGGGAATGTTTGTCTGTGGCTGCCGAACTCCGCCCGCAACGTTCAGCGTACAGCGACCCGAACAGCATTCGGTCAGAACGGCTCACTTTGTCATACACAGCGACAGTCCGATTGCGCATGACGCACCGCTGGTCACGGAGCTTGAGACAATCCGGAATCAGCTGACAGAGTGCCTGAACCTTCCCAGCCAGCGTGACGAAGTCGTTGTTTACCTGTTCCCCAATGAAGAATCGTATCGACGCTACATGCACACCACGTGGCCGACTTTGCCTGCACGGCGAGCCTACTTTGTGGGAACAAGTCGAGAACTCGCAGTGTACTCGTTCCTCAGCCCTCGAATTCAGGAAGACCTGCGGCACGAATTCACTCATGGCCTGCTGCATGCCTCACTAAACACCGTTCCGCTGTGGCTGGACGAAGGACTGGCCGAATATTTTGAAGTGGCAGGAGCATCGCCCGGTGCACCGCATCGCAGCCATGTTCGCCTGCTGCAAAAGGCACGGGCGGAAGGCTGGAATCCCTCACTCTACCACCTGGAACACCTGACCGACTTTCGAAAGATGACCCAGCGAGACTACGCGGAAGCCTGGGGATGGGTGCACTTTATGCTTCACGAAGACGAACAGACTCGAAAAACACTGCTCGACTATGTCGCAGAACTCAGCACCAAGACGGTTGCTCCGCAACTCCTGCCGAGACTCGAAGCCAGCACGCCAAACTACTTCAATGCCATGGTCGGTCATGTGTCCAGCCTGGCACAGGGAATCACGGTCGCCAGCAACGAAGAACCATTGACCGCTGAGTGACCGTTTCCGGGCCTCTCACACTGAAGAGAAACCGCTGACAACACAAGGACTGGTTCCGGCAACACGGCAGAAATCCTGTGAAAAACCCGTTGGGAAGGGTGCCTGTCCCGGTTTTTTCGGGCCTCTCCCACTGGAATTTCGACGTCGGACCGGTCAGGCTGCGTGAAAGGCTTCCTCTTCCTGTCGCCACGGGAAGGCAAAATCAGAACAGATTCTGCACCTAAGCCGGCATATTGGAAAACCCGGCCGTCCGCCGGCCAGCCAGCGTTTGACTTTCGCACTGGTGAACAGAAATCAAAGGTGATCTGCTTATGCACCTTCCTTCACGACGAAAATTACTGCTGGACACGGCAAACGGTCTCGCCGGCATCGCACTGGCCAGCCTCCTGCACCAGGAACAGACTCGCTCCGCCGACGCTGCGCCGCTGCGACCGAACATTGATCCTGCCTCGCCGTTTGCGGCACGGTCCGTCCACTTTCCGGAACGTGCGAAAAACGTGTTGATGATCTTTTGTTCCGGTGCCTGCAGTCAGATCGATACGTTCGACTACAAGCCGGAACTCATCCGGCAGCATGGCAGGCCCATGCCCGGCGCAGACGAACTGATCACCTTTCAGGGCGCGCAAGGGAATCTGACTCAAAGCCCGTGGAAGTTTCGTCCGCGTGGTGAATGCGGAAAGATGATTTCGGACCTTGTCCCCATGCTGGGAGACCTGGCGGATGACATGTGCTTCATCCATTCACTGACAGGAAAAACCAATACTCACGGGCCCGGTGAGAACTTCATGTCGACCGGCTACACGCTGGACGGCTTTCCCAGCATGGGGTCATGGATCACCTGGGCACTGGGAACGGAAAATCAGAATCTACCGGCCTATGTTGCCATTCCTGATCCTCGAGGGACTCCGCAAAGCAGCGTGAACAACTGGGGGGCCGGATTTCTGCCAGCTGCCTATCAGGGCACCGATTTCAACGCCTCAAGTCCGCTTCGAAATCTGAATCGTCCCGCTGACATCGACTCCGAAACGGATACACGCACGCGAACATTCCTGCAGAACCTGAACCAGCGTCATCTGAAACAATATCCCGGAGACAGTGAACTGGCCGCCAGAATTTCCAGCTATGAACTGGCCGCTCGAATGCAGCTGAGCGTTCCGCAGGTCAGCGATCTGACCACCGAATCAAAGTCCATGCTGGAGATGTATGGGGCAAACGATTCGGAAAACTCCATCAAAGCCGGGTACGCTCGCAACTGTATTCTGGCCCGCCGACTGATTGAACAGGGCGTTCGATTCGTTCAGGTGTTCAACGGTGCCTATCAGACGGGCGGCGAAGGCGTCAGCAACTGGGACGGTCACAAGAAGCTTCACGAACAGTACAGCAAACACGGTCCGGTTCTGGATCAACCGACAGCAGCCCTGCTCAAAGACCTGAAACAACGCGGTCTGCTCAAGGAAACGCTGGTCGTCTGGTGTACCGAATTCGGCCGCATGCCGACATTTCAGGCCGGAGCTTCCGGTCGAGACCACAATCCCGCCGGCTTTACCGCATGGCTGGCAGGAGCCGGTGTGAAAGCCCCTTTCAGCTACGGTGCCACAGACGAATTCGGCTACAAGGCCGTCGACAACATCTGCACCGTCTACGACTTCCACGCCACCATCCTGCACATCCTGGGACTCGACCACAAACGCCTCAGCTACTATCACAACGGTCTGGAACGCCGACTGACCGACGTCCACGGCCACGTCCTGACCGACATCCTCTCCCAAGGGCTTCGCCCGTGACCCAGTTGGCGTGGAGAGTCGGTTGAGGTGGTGTGTTCAACGCGCCGAATCGCTTCCGTTGGGCGCTTGGTCCGTTGTGATACCGCAGAGCAGGGTGATACTGAAGAGCACGGCTCGTTCACGCTTATCGCCCCAGTTGTCCGGCACCGCCGGACCTACCGCTTGTCATAGCGAACAACGTGAGCGATCCGGCGGTTGCAGCGTTCCACCCCAAACCGCTTCCCACGCCACCGGGTCAAGGGCGAAGCCTTTGTCAGGATGATTTTCGGTGTCGGATGACTGAAAGGTCCGTGGTTTCGGTCGGGGCGGAGGAGCTTCCGTTTGATGAAGGATCACTGCCCATCGAACCTGAACGATCTGATTCGGAGGGTTCGTCATCGAACAGCGAATCGGCATCGGGAGTAAACAACCTTCGACCGTTTGACCCCTTTACAGGATCAGACGCCGCCCCGGTAACATGGTCAATGCGTGCCTGCAGGTCTTCACTGCCGACAAACGCCGCCGTCTCGTCGTCCGGCTTGTGAACGTCGTAAGCCACCTTGTGTCCGGGCAACCACAACGGCTCAATCTGCTTCTGCTGAAACATTTCCGCCAGATGCTGATGACAGGTAAAGAACAGAACCTGTTGTCCCTCACCGGCGATCTCAATCAGACAGTCAACAGCCGCACTGGTGCGTTCTTCGTCGAAGTTCACAAACAGGTCGTCCATCACAATCGGCAGTTCGACACCGCGGCGAGCAAACTCGCGAACCAGGGCGAAGCGCAAGGCCAGAAACAGCTGTTCTCGTGTTCCACCGCTGAGCTGTTCCACGCGGAACGTGCGATTGTATTCGTCGTCGACGCACAGAAAATCTTCACCCAGCGGGGCCCAGATTTTGTGATACCGGCCCGATGAAATCCGATGCATGTATGCCGATGCCGTGGACAGCGTGCCGGAAATATTTTCCTGCTCGAATCGAGCACGCATCTGCTGCACGGCTTCCTCTTCGACCTGCAGAGCAAACCATTCCTCGGCCGCTCGATAGATCTCCGATGCCACGTGAGCCTTCTGAAAATAGCGTGCTTGCGATTCACGACCGTTTTCCAGAAGGCGAATTTCCTGCTTCAGACTGCCCAGTTCTTCGTGATGACGATTGAGCTGTTCTTCAACTTCAGCCTGCTCCATCTCCAGCATTTTGATTGTTTCGCGACCTTTGACCGGATCGAATCGCACCAGATCTTCTTCGACAATCGCCAGTTCCTTTTCGGCCGTTGACAGGTCCAGCAGTTCGTTCTGTTGAGCATTCAGAAGGCTGTCGATGCTGGCTCGCTTCTTCTGCCATTCCAGTTGCTGCAGAAGTTCATCACGCGACAAAACCCCCGCGCGAGTCAGGATTGCTCCGCGGCGAAGTTCAGCGGCTTCGACCTGATGCTGCTCGCTGATCGCTTCGTGAGACAGCTTCTCCACGTCCTGAGACAGTCGTTCGCGTTCCAGACGATCGCGGTCGTGAATCGCCAGTTTTTCCTTCCATCCTGTCAGCACTTCCAGCGGGCGTGAATAATTCAGCAAACCGTTGGGAGACACCTGCTGTCCCAGTTGTTCAACTCGCTTTCGCATGCCTTCAAACATGCGTTTGAGACCCTCGGTTTCCGGAGCCGCATTCCGCCACTGAGTATGCAGTTCACGGACTTCCTGAATCCGCTGCCACCAATCGAACGCTTCCTGAACCTTGACCGTTTCCTCCATACCCAGCGAATTCAGCAGCCGACACCATTCCTGCCGTCGCTCATTGACCGACTGCTGAGCCGAACGGAAACGTTCTCGCAACGTCTGCAAACGCTGCCTTCGCAGTCGAGCTCGATCCTGGCGGCGAGCCAGCTTTTCCAGTTCCGTAATGTGACGCGAACATTCGCCGATACATTCCACCAGTTCCGCCGTGGTGGAACCGGGGGCGTCAGCTTTCATGAGGTGCTGCCCGGCAATCCCTTCCGACTGAATTCGCTGAATCCGCTCATGCACAATCCGCAGGTTCTTTTCCGCTTCGCGAGCTTCTGCGTTAAGGTCATCCAGCTGAATCCCTGTGCGACGATCAAAATGATTGCGAAGCCCGTTGCGAATACCCCACCACATCATCCCCGCAAAACTGAATGCCGCTGCCGCCAGCGCGCCACCAAGTGATTGCGAAGTTTCTGCCCCCATGGAGAAACTCAGCAGCCCGAAAAAGAACAGAGCGCCCGCAATGACGGCAATGGCCGTGACGGCTCGGTCGACCCATTCCGGAATGGAATCGTCCGTATCCACGCGACTCATCACATTGCGAACCGTCTTGATCTTCAGCGCCATTTGCTCGCGCTGCAGGCGAAGTCGGCCCAGATTTTCAAGTTCCATCAGCCGATGGCGTTCACGATCGATAGCATCTTCGACGGACTCGATGCCCAGAACCTGAAGATCGGTTTCCAGATCCACCAGTTCCTGCTGGCTTTTCTTCGACATCGAACGGTTCAGCTTTCGCAGCTTTCCGCGACGCTGCAGAGCGTCCTGATATCGTCGAGCCGCAACCAGCAGACTGTTATGCGCCGCAGGAGACGTATCAATGGACTTGAGGCGTTCAATCGTCCAGCCAGGTCCCATGTCCGTCAGCTGCTGATCCAGATCTCGCTTCAGATGAATCGACCGATTGTCCGCCACCCTGATCTGTTCATCCAGCTGTCGCAGCCAGTCCGACTGATCCACCAGGCTTTGAATGGCGTAGCGGTCTTTTTCGAACTTCCCATCGATCTGCAGCCGATCAATCTGCTTTTGCAGCTGAGCCGCGCGGTCGTGCAGTTTTTCTCTTTGCGATGTGTGGCGCTGAATATCTTTTTCGCAGCCGCTGAGCTGTTCCAGAGCTTCGGCCGGATTGTGCGGAATCAGCGGAATGGTCGTCAGTTGAGCCTTATAATCCTGAATCCGCGCCCAGGGCTTGTGGCAGCTGCTGATAAACCGCAGCCCGCGAAGTTCATTCGCGATCTGACTCTCACGAGTCTGCAGCTGATCGATGGACTTGTTCAGTTCGCTGCGACGGCGGACCAGGCGAGCGTGCTGTTCACGAGCCTGGCCGCGATTCACACGCGTGACTGAAAGTTCGGCATACTGTTCGAACAGGTCCGGAACCTGACCTTCCCGACCGTCCGGAGAAAACAGCGTCCGCCGCCGATTTCGGATGGACGACAGCGAATCCAGAATCTGCCGTCCCTGCGGCCCCAGAGACAGACCGTAGATGTATTCTGCAACCTGTTCGCTGCCCAGAGTGGACAACTGCTGCAGTTCACGAACGCCGACCGCGAACACGTCTGCGAAAATGTTTTCACTGGTGTCTGACAGCAAAACCTGGAGCGCCTGAGATTTGCTCAGATCATCTGGTGCTCCGGAAATTCGCACCTGTCCTCGGTGAGTCTGATGCGCGCGGCGGCTGACTCGCCATGTGCGTCCACTGTGTTCACAGCGCAGCGCTCCCTTCCAGGGAATGTCATCTTCCGGACGCTGCCAGGCAGGCTCTTCAGAAAGCGGTTCGAATCCGTAGAGAACGGAGCGAACAAACTTCATCAAAGTCGTTTTGCCGGCTTCGTTGGGACCGTAGATCACATTCAACCCGTTGGGGTTGAGTTTCAATAACAGACTTCGCCAAATGCGAAATCGGTCGATGTCCAGTTCCGTGATCTTCATGCGAGCATCCTGCTGACGCGGACGAAGATTCGATGTCTGATGGCCTTTGCAAACGTAGGCTCTCAGCCGCGAATGATCGTTCCCTTATTCGTCATACTCCTCTTCATTGTCTTCAAAGACAACATCGTCCGTGATGTCATCTGACAGGTCGTCGTGATCGGCCTCGATATCGTCCACAACATCGTCTTCGTCGTCACCAGTCAGAACCGGTTCGTCGACCGCCTCATCCTGAAGGATGTCCTCGTCGAAATCGTCCAGATCCGGCAGCAGCGCCTGAAGATCTGCAACGAACCATCCGGCTCCGTCAGTTCGCATTCGTGCCAGAATTCGCTCCCGATCCACTCCCGCCACCAGCGATGTCAGACGCTGACGCCAGCCTTCGGTCAGAGACTTGTCGCGTCGAACAAACTCCGTCAGACGTCGTCGTGAAATGATGGCATCTTCTGTAATCAGGTCCGCGTACTGCTGACCCAGAGACTGTTTGTCGGGAAGTTCCCAGGCGTTCGGCAGCGTGCGCACCTGATGCACCAGACGGATCTTCCGCCCATCGGCATCCAGTTCCTCCAGTTCAACGGCGACGGCCAGTTCAAGGTCTTCTTCGATAAAGTCATGCAGCACGGGCAGCGGACCTCGAACCGTCCACAGCACAGCCCAGATTCGATCAGACTTATTGCGGGGCTGCTTCAGCAGCAGCGATTTCATCCGTTGCAGGGAACCATTCAGCGTGGCCCCGGAATCAACGTCCAGGTCAATGTTTTTCCAGTCAACCGCGCTGGTGTTGATGGCTTCAATGGTCGTCCTGCCGGCAGCATCCACCGTCACCAGCGAACACTGACCACTGTCCGCTTCCAGCTGGCTGCGAGGCTGAGTCGTTCCGGGGCAATGGACCTTTCCGGCTTCCAGCGACAGAGTCAGTCGTTCCAGTTCGCCCATGTAGGCGACGTAGTTGAGACGACCTTCGGACATCAACTGTTCAATGTAAGCGCGAAAACCAGCCTCATAGTCTGCCGTCGTTTCCTTGTCCGACGAGTTCGAAGGCTGCGACACCGCACTGTGGGAAGGCTGATCGTCTTCGCCCGTGGCCTCGTCTTCCGCCATGGCCGCCAGAAAGTCATCTTCTGAGCCGGACGTCAGTGATGCCATGCGACGCGATTCATCGTACTTGGCACGACTGACCACACCAATACGAAACGGATCCAGACCGTCTTCGCCACGCCCAATGACTCGTATGCCGAATGCATCGGTTTCGCCGTACCACATCGACGCCGAAACGGTGGTGATCAGACGATCGCTGCGAACCAGTGATTCCGGTTCCGGATTCGAACTGAAACAAACGGTGACATTCTCCGGCAACTCCGGAATCGAACGCCATGCTTCCGGAGGATCAGCATCCCCTGGCAGGACGAACACAGGGATGCGCTTGTCGGACAGGCGACGAAATCCATTCAGCAACGCCAGTCTGGCTCGCAGACTTCGATCAGCCTCCAGAAACACATTTCCTGACAACAGCAGGTAGTCGACCTTCCGGGCAATGCAAACATCGACGACGGTCTCAAAGGACGTCAGAGTCGCATCTTCCAGCGCGTGACGAAGCTCATCCGTCAGTTGTTCCGATAGATGAACACTGACGGGGACATCGAGCCGGATGTTTGCCGCATGCACAAATCGCTGTGGCTCAAATGGCATTTCCCAGAATCCCTTCTGTGACACGATCCCAACCGACATCGTGCCTGATCCACCCTGAATCAGATTGGCCGCAACGTCGGCCAAAACTGCCGATCGTCACGAAACACCAACGTCTGGATGCCAGAAATCTATTAAAATCGGGAATCTGGGGAAAGCCCGGGATGAGAACTTAGGCAAAAACTGCCGCAACCTCGGCAGCCGTTTTCAGCAGGAGGAACCCAGCTTCAACTGTGACCAGGCATTGCCAACCGCTTTATGGATCGAACGTCACTGCCGCATGTGGGTCAGAGATGCACTGGGATGAACCGCTGTTGTTCGCCGGATTGGGGCTCCTGAGGAGGCTCAGCCCACTGCAGTTCACCCGAATCGCGTAAACCTTCTGCCAGAAAGGACTTAAATTCCTTTACGACCGCGAACAGCAGGTCACGCTCAGTGGTGCCGCGAACGCAAATCTGCGGCAGGTTCGCGACTCGGGCGGTCCGGAATCCCTGTTCGTCCGGCACGCTCAGGATGACGTGGCAACTGTAAACAGCCGGTGGATTGATGTCGGCTGCAGACAGGACGTTCAACGGGTTTTGGTCGTTCGTCATCGAAGTTCGAACTCGGTAAAACAACTCGCAGGGATGGAGAATCCACTTTGCAATCTGAAAAAGGGGGCTGACCCTCTCCGGGCAGCCAAAGGTTCAGCCCCCTTTTTCAGATGGCCTCTCATCGTAGAAGGATCTGCCGGTGGACTCAAGAAGAGTCCGATGTTCGACGGCCTTTGGACGGACAGGCTTTGAACGTCGGAAGCAGCGAGTTCCTTGAAAAAATCCTGCCCGGTTGTCGATGCGGCTGATGAATCAGAAAGGCATGTCCGGTCAGAAAGACGCCCCGACAACCAGAGTTGGATGCCTTCATCGCGCGTCGGTTCAATTTCACTCGCGAAACGTCAATACCATCAG
>JAGQPY010000619.1 GCA_020426485.1 Planctomycetaceae bacterium | reverse complement strand
CAGCAGTGCATTGGTTCCGCGAGTCGTTCCGAAACGAAGGCGGACCGGCGGGCATGTTGCATCCGGACGAAGTTCGAGCAGCCACCGAATGGCCAGAACAGGAGCCGGAAGCCCACAGTCCAGTTCATAGGTGAATGAATCCACGTCTGCGATGACATGATCCAGCTGCAAGGTTCCGCTGGCATTGTCGAACCCCGCGACACGACATTCCCGCAACAATGAACCGTCGGGGCCTCGCAGACGGCACACGGCACCAACCCAGAAGTCCTGCGGATCACGGCGGCGGCGTGAGTCGGTGAGGCAATCGTGTCGAGAGGACTCAGGTGTACCGCGAGTCAGCCCTGAACTCAGGACTTTGAACTCGCGCCACAGACCATTCGGTGAGACTCCAATGCAGTCTGTAAATGTGCCACCGACATCGATCCGGAATTCCCACAGGGCGGCTGGACGAACATTTAGGGGCGTAGAATCTGTCGAAGGGATGTTCATAGGAAGAAGGCGACTGCTGTGTTCGGCGGGCATTCACGCGAGGAGGCTTGTATGACGTTCGAGTGATTCTGCCAATCGTGACGGTGCTGACCGCTTCGGATTCGGCGACCACGAATGGGTTTTGCCGGTCCGGACGGAATGGCGGGACTTTGTGTCGCGGCAGGCCGCATGACTGGTTTGACGAGTGCTCGTTGCATCCTGCACTCGGGTGAGTAGACTTTGAAAGGTCGTCGGGCGGCGAAAGGAATGTGCGACGTTTTTTCAAACGGCGTTGTTTCGCGGTGACGATTTCTGATCTGTAAAAATCGAAAGTGCTTTTGATTGCTGGATCAACAATTCTGTGTGGTTCATATCACAGTTCATTCACTGACAAAAACGGGTTTGGTTCTATGAGAAGTATTCTGGTCATCGCTCTTATGCTGTGCGGGCTGTCCGGCTCTGCGTTTTCGGAGACAAATCGCCCCAACATTATCTACATCCTTCTGGATGATGCTGGTTACGGTGATCTGTCGTGTTACGGGCAGACGCACTTCGAAACACCGAATATTGATCGGCTGGCGGCTGAGGGCATGAAGTTTACTCAGCACTATTCCGGTTCGACGGTGTGTGCTCCGACTCGATGCAGTCTGATGACCGGCGTTCACACAGGGCATACGTTCGTCCGCGGCAACCGTGAAGTCAAACCGGAAGGTCAGGCGGCGATGCCGGCCGACATTTCAACCATTCCTCGCCTGCTGAAGTCTGCCGGATATGCGACCGGTGCATTCGGAAAATGGGGGCTGGGAGCGCCCGGTTCCGACAGCGATCCGGCGAAACATTTTGATCTGTTCTACGGGTACAACTGTCAGCGGGAAGCTCACAACTATTACCCCGATCATCTGTGGAAGAACACTGAACGCGTCGAACTTGATGGCAAGACTTATACCGCTACGATGATTATGGATGAAGCGTTGCAGTTTGTTCGTGAGCATCGCGATGGGCCGTTTTTTGTGTATCTGCCCGTGACGATTCCTCATGCCGCCATGCATGCTCCGGAAGAATATATGAAAGTCTGGCGGAAGAAGTATCCGCAGTTTGAAGACAAAATCGGGAAGTACAGCGGCCCGGAAGTTCGAAATCCAATCGCAGCGTTCGCGGCAATGATGACTCTGCTGGATAATGGTGTGGGTGATCTGCTGAAACTGCTGGATGATCTGAAGATCGACGACAACACAATCGTGATGCTGAGCAGCGACAACGGGCCGCACAAGGAAGGCGGACACGATCCGGAATTCTTTAACAGCAACGGCCCGCTGCGAGGTCACAAGCGAGACCTTTACGAAGGCGGAATCCGAGCTCCGTTTCTGGCACGCTGGCCCGGAAAGATTTCACCGGGCACCACTTCCGGCCTGATTTCAGCTCACTGGGACATTCTTCCCACCGTCTGCGAACTGGCCGGTGCTGATGTGCCCGCTGGTCTGGATGGAGTCAGTCTGGTTCCGACTTTGACCGGCCATGGAGAACAAAAACAGCATGAATATCTGTACTGGGAGTTTTACGAGAAGGGTGGACGACGGTCAGTCCGTTTTGGTCAGTGGAAGGCCGTGCAGCAGAATCTGAAAGACGTCGGTCAGACAGACGGTGTCGAGGTCTATGATCTTTCAACAGATCTCGGTGAAGATCATGATGTGGCCGGCAAACATCCGGAAATCGTGCAGAAAGCTCTGACATACTTCAAAGCCGCCCATACGCCGTCCGAATTCTGGGCATTCGGCGGCGGCCGGAAGAAGTAGTCCTGATGCGGAATCTTCAAAGACAGAGATCTCGCATAAAAAATCCGGGACCAAATGGTCCCGGATGGATGGTGACGTACTGCCGTTGAGCGTTACCAGCGAACGCTATCCCTTTGCCAGTTGTCGAAGCACGGTGTGTAAGATGCCGCCGTTGCGGTAGTAGACGACTTCAACTGGGGTGTCGATGCGGCAGGTGGTGACGAAGTGAACTTCGTCGCCGTTGGCTTTGCGGGCGGTGACCTCCACGGCCTGACGTGGCTGAAGGTTGTCATCCAGGCGGATGTCGAAAACTTCAGTGCCATCCAGATCCAGGCTTTCGCGGCTTTCGCCTTCGCGGAACTGCAGCGGCAGTACTCCCATGCCTACCAGGTTGCTGCGATGGATACGTTCGAAGCTGGTGGCAATGACGGCTCGAATGCCCAGCAGGTACGTTCCCTTGGCAGCCCAGTCACGAGACGAACCTGTGCCATATTCGGCTCCGGCCAGAACGACCAGCGGAGTTCCTTCCGCCTTATATTTCATGGCTGCGTCGTAGATGGAGGTCTTTTCGCCGCTGGGGAAATGAATGGCCACGCTGCCTTCGGAACCCGGAGCAATCAGGTTCTTCAGTCGGATGTT
>JAGQPY010000618.1 GCA_020426485.1 Planctomycetaceae bacterium | reverse complement strand
TTTGTTCATCCGTTCCGCCGGACCTCAGGATGCCGCGAATGTCCGTTTCGTCCAGACTGAACAAGCAATTGCGCAGGCGACCTTCGGACGTCAGACGAAATCGATTGCAGCTGCCGCAAAATGGCTGGCTCACTGACGCAATCACGCCAATCGAACCCCGACCGTCTGCAAATCGATAGTCCACGGCGGGTGCCTTCGTCAATACAGGCAGCGGTGAAACGGGCAGCGGCGAAGTTGAAGTCGAAGCATCGTCGGATCGGGGGTCCGGCTGAACGGGAATCAACGGTCCCAAAGCGTCTTCGATGCGCTGCAGGATTTCCGAAGCAAACAGGACTCGACCACGTTCCCATTGGCTGTCGGCATCCAGAGGCATAAATTCAATGAAGCGAACTTCGGTTTCGGTTTCACGAGCCAGCTGAGCAAACGGCAGGATCTGGTCTTCCGTTAAACCGCGAATTGCGACCGCGTTGATTTTGATAGGCGAAAAGCCAACCCGGCGAGCCACCTCAATGCCTTCCAGGACTTTTTCGTAGCCGTCCCGGCGGGTCACGCGACGAAAGACGTCCGGATCCAGAGCATCCAGACTGACATTCAGCCGCTGCAGACCGGCGTCGCGAAGCGGTTGAGCCTGATCGGCCAGCAGAATGCCGTTGGTGGTCAGTCCGATGTCTTTGATCTGCGGTATCGCAGCAATGCGGTGGACCAGTTCCGGCAGGTCTTTTCTGACCAGCGGCTCTCCGCCCGTCAATCGCACCTTGTTGATGCCCAGACTGACAGCAACGCGCACCACGCGTTCGATTTCTTCAAACGTCAGCAGTTCTGATCGCGGCAGAAAATCCACCTCACCGGCGGGCATGCAGTAAAAACAGCGAATGTTACAGCGATCCGTGACGCTGATTCGCAGGTTGTTGTGAATTCGACCAAAGCGGTCCACCAGTTGCCGAACGGAACTCGCGGGGGATTCATTCGAATCGTTTGCCGGAACCTGCGTCATTGCTCTTCCCCCCGAACATGTTCGGACGGAGACGCGATGTCTTCGGAACCACTTCGATCGGCTCGAACGACCGTCATGCCGGGATGCACCCATTCCGACTGACCATCGGAATAGACTTCCTTCTTCCAGATGGGCACTTGTACTTTCAGGGTATCCATCAGCCACTGACCAGCCTCAAAGGCTTCTCGCCGATGCCCCGAACTGACCGCCACCGCGACTGCCACATCGCATGGCCGCAAAGTTCCGATTCGATGAACAACACAAGCCTCAACCAGCCCCCAACGTTCGATCGCCTGAGACCGAAGTTCACTCAACTCGTGCAACGCCATGGCCTCATACGCTTCGTACACCAGCTCGGTCGTCTGAACATTCCCAGTCAGCTCTCGAACGGTGCCCAAAAACAGCACGACAGCGCCGGCGTGCGGATGTCGCACGGATTCCAGCACCGCCTGAGAATCAATCGAATCGTGACTCAGCTCCACCATCGCAGTGCTGGCCGGGGAATCCGGTTGACGGACGGGCTCATTCATCGCTCAGAATTTCAGACAGAACCAGAATTCGAAACACAGTACCCGACGGGATCTTTACCAAACCGAACACGATTCGCAAAACAAAACGCACATCGCCTCGGTCTTTCTGAATGTGCAATCGCACTCATGGCTGCCGAGATCGACCGATGTCAGGATTCTCGGCCGCACCGGACACCACCTGATCGGCTGGACGACTGCTTCCGGAAATGGTGCGGTCCCGGACGACTTCCCGGAATTCGTAAACCGACACAATTACCGGGGTCGAAGCGCGACGATCGGTGCTTGATGGCTCCAATTTCGGAAAACGCAGATTTGCTTGTGTCCCAATTGGCATTTGCCGGTTAGGATTCCGTCGCACTTCCGCACTTCATGTCTGATGTGCTTTGCAGAGACCCGGAGAGATTCGGGCATTGGGTGAGATCACATTTTTGGGGATCACATCACATTCTTAGGGATTACAAGGCGACCTGAATTCGTTTTCCATCGAATTCTGTGACACGTCGCAAGCCCTCTGCACCCGCACCGCAACGTGATGAATTCGAGTTTGGCCGGTCCAGCGTCGTGAGAGCGACGAACCGAAAAGAGCGACTTCTTTTCGCACACTGTTCCATCAGCGGCATCCCGCAAATTCCGGGGCCGGGAACGACCTGCAAAAACTCAAACTGGACAGTGTGAACAAACTCCTGCACTCATCTTCAGGCCATCCGTGAATCGTCTTGTCACGGAACTCGTACGGCTTTTGTCGTCGGTCATGGTTTCCGGATGGGGGCTTCGACAGCTTAGTTCTGTCACAAAATCATCACGGATATTCCGGAGCCTGTCGATCGCCATGAACGCGACGAATGGATTTCGGGCCAGCAGAACCAGCATCAGTCTCTTCAACGCGCGACGGCCTTTGTGGGCACGTGCCTGAACAGCAGTGATGTCGTTCCATTTGTCCGCGCTGATCGTTGTGACCGGACACCGCTGCAATCCGTTTGTTGGAACTCTGACCAACGGAAAAATCAGCAAATTCACTTACCGTCGATGTTGGCTCTGACCGGTTTCGGTTGTCAGGCCCCAGCGCCGTTCGGAACAGGTGACCATCTGCTGAACATCGTCACAAAAACCAGTGTTGCCATCCACTTTTTCCAAGACCCGACCGGGCCACAAATCTCACATGTCCACTGATCCATCTTCTGTGCCTTCTCCGTTCGATACATTCGCGATCACCGATGTCGACATGCTGTCGATTCCCGACCTGCATTCCTTTCGACTGGGTGACCCCGACGAAGCCGCCGAACTGACCACAGAAACCCACAACGCCACTGCCGATTCGGACGCCTCGCCAACCACAGAAACCGACGCAGCACCAGA
>JAGQPY010000617.1 GCA_020426485.1 Planctomycetaceae bacterium | reverse complement strand
TGTCCGTCACTGTGGAACCCGGCAGCAGCGGTGAACCGGTTGTGGATCGTCAGGGCCGCGTGATTGGCATCGTGACGATGAAGTCGACGCAGCAGTCAAACCTTGGCTTTGCTCTGCCAGTGAGACACCTGAAAACGCTGCTGGAAAATCCGTCACCCATTCCCATCGAACGCTGGATGACCATCGGCGCGCTGGATGCTTCTCAGTGGAGCATCCTGTACGGAGCCAACTGGCGTCAGCGAGCCAGCCGGATTCTGGTGGATGGCTACGGCGATTCCTTCGGTGGCCGATCGTTGTGCCTGAAGCCGGCTCCGGAACCGGACAAGCCCTTTGAAATCCAGGTCGATGTTCGACTGGACGATGAAAGCGGTGCGGCAGGGTTGGCCTTTCATTCCGATGGTGCTCACCGACACTACGGTTTTTACCCCAGCGCGGGCAAGTTGAGACTGACTCGCTTTAACGGCCCTGATCTGAATTCGTGGACGATTCTGCACAACGAAGCTCACCCGGCCTGGCGAGCTGGTGAGTGGAACACCATCAAAGTCCGTTTGGAAGACGAACGCTTTCTGTGTTATCTCAACGATCAGTTAGTGGTGGAATCGAAGGATGCTCTGATTCCGTCCGGACAATGCGGACTGGCCACATTTCGTGGAACGTCGGCGTCCTTCCGTCGGTTTCAGGTGGCCGACAGTATTCCGTCCAGGCATCCGTCTCCGGAAGAAGCCATTGCCATTGCCGACATTCTGAGTCAACTTCAGACCAATCGCCCGCCGACGGAAGCCGCCATCGAACAACTGTTGCCATTTCGCGACCGCACTTCGCTCGTTCTTGCGGCCGAAGCACGTCGACTGGAACAACGCAGTCAGCGGCTGCGACAGTTGGCCAAAGACGTTCACGCGGCTGCCGTTCGAAAACAACTTCTGTCAGCACTGGGGCGGGAATCTGCTGATAAAATCGCCGAACCCGCTGAGAAGCCGGTTGCAGCGGTGAATGCGCCCGAAGCGGATGCCGTGGAGACGTCTGCGAAAGAACCCGACCTGCTGAAAGCCGCCCTGTTGATCGCCAGACTGGACAACGAAGAAGTCGACCCGGACGTCTATGTCGAACGCGTGGATCGTCTGGCGGCCGAAGTTCGCCAGACACTTCCCGCCGACGCATCCGAAGCAGATCGACTCAAGGCGCTGGACCAGATGCTGTTTCGTGAGTACGGGTTTCGCGGCAGTCAGTTCGAATACTACACCACGTCCAACAGCTATCTGAACGAAGTGATTGACGATCGCGAAGGTCTGCCCATCACGCTTTCAGTTTTGTACATCGAACTGGCAAAGCGACTGGATCTGAACGTCGTCGGGTTGGGGCTTCCCGGGCATTATGTTGTTCGGTTTGAACCGACCGATGATGGCCGGATGCAGATCATTGACGTGTACAATCGTGGCGAACGGATTTCTCAGCAGGAAGCCGAATCGCTGATTACCGCTCGCGGTTTTCCGCAAAGGCCGGAGTTCTTTGAAGGACAACCGCCGGTCAAAATCGTGGAACGTATGCTGTTGAATCTGCTGGGGCTGGCCGAAGGCCGTCGCGACGATGAAGGTGTCCTGAGGTACCTGGAAACTCTGGCGCTGCTGGACGATCAGAACCTGGAATATCGAGCCAAGCGGCTGGAAATGCGGGCTCGCACGGAACGGCTGGAAGAAGCCATCGCCGATGCCGACTGGTTCATCGAACGTGATCCCGGCAATGCTGATCGCCTGTACGAGCTGCGAGCCGAACTGCAGCGATCTCTGGATGCTCGAACCACAGAAACAGGTCTGCAGGGACTTCGCCCAACGCCGTGATGGGCTTTTGTCACCCGTTTCCGCAGAAGGACGAACGTAGCAGAAGCCGTGAGACTTCTGAGATCATTACGACTTTCTCCGAATTCTTACGGATCCAGCGACGGAGATCCTTCACAGCGTTGCCGTGTCGGGACCCGGTCTCGATTCTGTGAGCGGTTGTGAAAACGCCTTGCACATTTCACGTGGAACGCTGCAGCACGAAAACCGTATCTCCCAGGTCGTCGTTCAGAATCAACGGTTCGTCGATATCAAACCAGAAGTCGTAAACGTCCAGCAGATGAAACTCAGGGACCTTTTCGATCAGTGAACGAAACTGTTCGGCCAGATAGATTCGCATGGGATATTCGGTGACGAATCGTTGAGATTGCTCAGCGGCAGGATCCTGAACCAGCATCTCAAATCGCAGCGTTTCCAGCCGCGTTTCCCGATCGCACGACGTGACGTCCAGTCGCATTTCGACGGTGATACCGTCCTCAGTCACTGACCATTCTTCGTCGTCTTCTTCATCTGCATCCGGTGGCAGCAGGTGCATGCCAATCAGGTACAGGCCGCCCGGACGAATATTGGTCGCCATGGTTTGCAGATGTTCGACGGCGTCCTCTTCGGTCAGCAGGTGCCGGAAGGAGTTGACAAAGCAGCAGGCCACGTCGACAGGGTCACTAAGACGGTGGGTCCGCATATCTGCCACGACGATGTTGTTCGACGCATTGACCGACTGCAATCGCTGCTGAGCGTATCGGACGGCGGCTTCACTCAGATCGCAGCCGGTTACGTTGATGGCTCGACGAGCGAGTTCAAGCAGCAGTCGCCCACCTCCACACGCAGGTTCAAACACACTCTTCAGATCAAGGCTGCAATACTTTGAAACAACTGCCTGCACGAAGTCTGCCTCAGCTTCGGTTTCGTCGCTGAAGGCAAGGTCCCAGTACTGAGGGAAGTCGTAACAGTTTTCAGATGCTGACACGTGAATCTCGTTCGTCGGGTTTTCTCGTCGGGGAAAATCGGCACATTAGAATCTTACGGCGTAAGATGCGCGCACGGTGCGCGCATCTTT
>JAGQPY010000616.1 GCA_020426485.1 Planctomycetaceae bacterium | reverse complement strand
GCACGGAAGTTGATTCCTGCGAAGTCCGTGTCGAAGTGCCGCGCACCGCTTCCTCGCTTTGCCCGGCACCACGGTGCGGAAGGTCGCCTTCCAGGATGTACATCTCCCACAGCGTTCCATCCGGATCATGCAGCCAGAACTTCGTTTGCTTCGAATAACAGCATTCAACGCCCTCTTCTCGCTGACTGCGAACGCCGACAGCCTCCAGACGCCGCTGCACGGCCACCAGTTCTTCAGCACTGCGAAACTTGAACCCGACATGATTCAGCACGCCTCGTTCCGCAGGATGGATTGGTTCCAGCGAAAATGTAACAGGAGGATTCTGCAGCTCAAACTTGGCGTAGTCCTGTCGATGTTTCGCTGGCGGACAGTTGAAGACCTTGCTGAAAAAGGCAACGGAACGATTGATGTCCGACACGTTCATGGAAAGATGAAATGTGACGGGACTTTCGGAAAGTGGTGTCATACCAGAGTCTCCTGAGTGACGGGAATTCGGGGCGGCGGCGTGAACCAGGCGATCACCGCATTCAGCAGAACAGCGGTGGCCAGCAGCCACAGTAATGGGTGATAAGATCCCTGCCATTCGCGAGCCTGAGCGAACAGCATCGGACCGAAAGCCGACGCAATCACTGTCAGCATTTGAGCACTTCCCTGAATGCGTCCGAGGTGCGATGCTCCATACAATTGCGACCACGTGGAAAAGAACAGCACGGTCAGCATTCCGCCGGAAACCGCGTTGATGGCAACATAGATTATCACATCCGTATAGCTCGCAAGCTGCGTCAGCCAGCCCAGGGAAGCGGCCAGCAGTCCCAGCGCAACGGCCAGCAGTCGATTCAATGGCAGACGAATGCCCAGCACGCCTGCGGTCAGCTTGGCGACGACGCCGATGGCCGTTCCCATTGCCAGCGACTCGTAATAGACCTCTTTGCGAAAGCCGAGGTCCACCAGAATGGATTCGTTGAACAGCGAGATACCGGCAGCAATCAGACCGTAAAGCGAAATTCCGATCGCTGTGACCCAAAACATGGCCGTCGACAGCGCCTGCCGATAAGTGAAGTCCCCGATCCGACCGGACGATGCTGCCCGTGTTGTGGTCGCTGCCAACAGAGTCGAGCCCGTGGCACGCTGCCAGTTGGAATCCGCTGGCGGCCTGCGGTCCCGGGCGATCACCGTCAGCACGATGGCCAGGCTGACGACGGTCCAGCCAATCACGGCCCACAGGGTTCGCCAGTCCGCATCCGCGTACTGTCGTCCGACCAGAGCGACTGCAATGAAGCCGCCTGCCATCAGGATTGAGTAAAGCGCCATCGGCAGACTGACGTTTCGGTCGAACCACTTTCCAACGATGGTAATGCTGACAACTGACAGAGCACTCTGGCCGAAACCTCGCGTCAGCAAAATGGCCACAAACAGCAATGAAACGGACGTGAGTTGAGTCATCGCCAGAACCACGCAACCCAAAGCCAGCATCACGCCCGCCAGCGTCAGTCGAATCCCATAACGATCAATCAGAGTCCCGATTCCGAAGCAGAACAACGATCCGATCAGTGTGGCCCACAGATTCAATTCCCCATAAACCGTGCGCGTGAGTCCCAGAGCAGGATCGTTCAACAGTCGTTCCGTGATCATGCCCAGACCGTGAGTACGACCGGGAAGTGTGGCCACCATCGCCAGCGAAGCGACAACCACCATCACCCAACCATACCAGTCGAGCGACTTCGCCAGCGGAACACTCCGACGTTTGGCGGTATCTTCATCGGAAATCAGTGCTTCACTTGCGCTCATCAGGTCTCACCGAAAATACACTGCTGAGCTGTCATGTGCGGAAGATCGGCGGCGCAGATATTCATGGAATTCCCTGTAATGAGCATCCCGCTGGTGGCCGCCGTCAGACTGCGCGTTGTAGCTGAGATACAACTGGCGTCTCCACGACGAAGATTGATTTGCCGCCGAACGATGTGGCGTAAAGCCGTCGAACACGGCGATGTCACCCGGCTGAAGTTCCAGTGGAACGCACAATGATTCATCCACCGCCGAATCCGGCAGCCGGTGATACTGACCGTCCTCAGGCGTCAAACATCCCTGTCGGTGGTAACCCGGAAACACTTCCGTGCAGCCGTTCTCAGTCGTGGATGGGTCAATCGGAATCAGGACCGTCAGAAAGCTGCGAGGAAAGCCGGGCCAGGCAATCCAGTCCTGATGCAGTTCGTAACCTCTGGTCCCCGGTTGTTTGAAAATCAGCTTATCCTTGAACAGACAGGCAGGCTCCCCATAAAGCTGCTGCAAAAGATTCATCAGACGCGAATCGGCACTGAACTGCGCGCATTCCGGGCTGAGATCAATCACAGGATCGAAGGTCTCCCAGAGCGTTGCCGTCTCGTCGACAGTTTCCCGAAACCGACAGCGCAGATTGTTTCGTTCGATCAGATGCTGCTGCTGAGTCAGTTGCCAGGCTTCGTCAGATAACGCAGCCATTTCAGACGATTGAAAGACGTTGCGGACAATCAGGAAACCGTCTCGCTGCCATTGTTCGATCTGCATCGAACTCAACGCACGTCCTTCGTGCGAGCTGATCCGGTCTGAGCCTGTCAGTCGTGCAGTGTTCCTGAGGAAATCAATGCCGCGTTCAGCCGTATGTAGGGGTTCAGAATTCACCCATCACCTCCCCGCCGCTGCGAGTCGCAAGACTGCGCCAGATTCCCATGTCAATACTGTCGCTGATGAAGCGACACGATCCGTCACACAACAGCAGGTTCACTCCGCCCACATGCTGACTGCGAGCTGCCTTCCAGCCCGATGCGATGTAACCAAGTGTCGCGGGGCCGTTTGCCACGCAGTCGTAGCTCTGCGTGTTCGGACCGTAATAGTGATTGTACGACGCACAGCGGATTTC
>JAGQPY010000615.1 GCA_020426485.1 Planctomycetaceae bacterium | reverse complement strand
ACGCAAGGTCGGTGGCGATCAGCGAGAAGTGTCAAAATTCGTGAGCGGTTCAGAATCCGGACCAATTCTGCGATCAGTCAATTCAATTCAATTCTGATCTGTCGTTCGCGGAAAATCGGCGTGCTAAATCAAATCCAAAGCGGCGACAAGTCGCCGCACTCCAAAAGACGACCGGACGCTGTCCAGCTCAGAAACGACCTGACGGCCTGCCTAGTCATCACTTTCAGCGTGAATGGACTCAGCGAACTTCGAAGCTTTACGAATTTTGGTCCGCCGCGTTTTCTGCCGCACCGCCGCGAGGTCGTTCGTGTCGCAGCAGCGGGAAGAAGATCACGTCGGAGATTCGATGACTGTTGGTCAGCAGCATCACCAGTCGATCAATGCCGATCCCAAGTCCACCAGCCGGCGGCATTCCCACCTTCAAAGCTTTGATGAAGTCGTGGTCCATTTTGGCCATGGAATCCTCTTCAGAAAGCCCGGCCAGCTGAGTTCGAAAGAGCTCTTCCTGCAGGCGAGGATCATTCAGTTCCGTGTAGGCATTCGCCAGCTCCATGCCGCGAATGAATAGCTCGAACCGTTCTGCAATGTCCGGGTTGTCCTGTTTTCGCTTGGTCAAAGGACAAATGGACGCTGGATAGTCCGTCACGAAGACCGGTCCCTGCAGATGATCTTCCACGGTGGCTTCAAAGACTTCGCTGACAATGACATCCGGATGCATGCCGACCGTTTCAATGCCCAGCTTTGCCGCCACGGCAGTCACGGCGGCGGAATCGGTCATGTCACAACCGGCGTGTTCTCGAAACAGTTCGGCATATGGACGCCTCGGCCATGGTGGAGTCAGGTCAATGGTCTCACCTTCGCTGCCCCACGGCAGAATTAAGGACTCATTCACGGACTTTGCCGCGTTGACGATGATCTGTTCGGTCAGATCCATCATCGTTCGGTAATCGCCGTACGCCTGATAAATTTCGATCATGGTGAATTCGGGGTTGTGAGTCTTGTCGACGCCTTCATTTCGAAAGACTCGGCCGATTTCGTAAACCCGTTCAATCCCGCCCACCATCAGCCGCTTCAGATGCAGCTCCAGCGCGATGCGCAGGTACAGTTCCATGTCCAGAGCGTTGTGGTGAGTAATAAACGGTCGAGCGGCCGCTCCGCCGGCGATGGAATGCAGCACCGGTGTTTCCACTTCGTGAAACTTCTGCTCACGAAGAGTCTGCCGCACGGAATCGATAATCGTCGACCGTTTCAGAAGGCGATGCAGAACTCCGTCGCCGTAAATCAGATCTTTGTAACGCTGCCGAAGTTTGGTCTCTTCGTCTTCAAGACCGTGGTACTTTTCCGGCGGCTGAGCCAGTGACTTGCACAGGACCGTCAGATGGCTGACCTTGACCGACGCTTCGCCGCTGTCTGTTCGCCACGTCACACCATCGATGCCGATCAGATCCCCCAGATCCAGATGGCCCATCAGCGTCCACTGTTCTTCTGACAAATCGCCCCGCGAAAACAGCAGCTGAAGATTGCCGGTCTGATCCTGAATGTCATAAAAGCGAAGTTTGCCCGCCTTGCGTCGCAGCATAATACGTCCGGCAATTCGAACGACGTCTCCCGCGACACCGGACGCTTCCGGAACCATTTCCCGAGCAGCGCTGATACTGACGTGATTGTCGAAGCGCTGCCCAAACGGGTCGAGCCCCATCTCGGAAATCTTTTCCAGCTTTTCCAGCCGAGCCTTTTCGAATCGATCGATCTTCTCCGGCGCGGGACTGTTTGCGGAGCTGCGGTCTTCCTCTGACATGCTTCTGATTCACTTTCCTGAATTCGAACGATTCGTGCGGTCGTTCAAATCACTTCTTCAATATCGAAAACTTCAACAAGGCTCCGCCTCAATCTGCACGATCAGCTACTCGGAAACGCTTCCCGAACTGGCCTCCCACAACATCCGATGGAGGATGCGGCGGAGAACTTTGAGTCGGTGTTCACGCGTCATTGAGGCTGATCGGGCCGATCTCCCCACCTTGAGCGGCACATGATACGCGACGTTTCCGGTGTGAACTACCGGACGGTCCTGCTGCATGTTCGATTTCGAAAATTGCACCTCATGCAGACCAAAGCTCCACGCACCGCGCAGAAAAAAAGGCTGAGCAGAAAGCTCAGCCTTGGTATTCGCTTGAATCTGATTCGTCTGGATAAGAACGACGGTCGTCGGTCGGTCCGGGCCGAAGGAGCAGCAGTTCGATGAAGATCGGATCAGAGCGGAAGTGATGCTTCCGATGACTTGGCTTCATCGGGTGTCGACCGCCCCACACACAACTCTTCCCGGACAATGTTCATGTCGCGAGGAGCTTCGATCCCAATGCGGACCGAATTGGGCCCGATCCGGACCACGGTCACCGTGATCTCGTCGCCGATCAAAATCCGTTCGCCAGCTTTTCGAGACAGCACCAGCATTTCAACTTCTCCCTGTGTTTCAGTTTTTAAAACATCCGTGTGCCTGAGCAGAAGCTGACACCGCGCCAGCCCTTCAGCAAAACCGGCCGGTAGCCACAATCAGAATGACATCAATGTGACACCGACGTCAGAATGATACAATCTGCGCAATTGCTGCCAAGTGTAAACGCGGTAAAATCAGTGCTGCCCAAAAAACCAGCAGGGTTGCGGTGCTTAAGTTTTGGGCACTTGCCAGATTGGCAGGATGTGGCCAGCGATTTCCGGATTTTGCGGTCGAATTGTCGCCGCGTGAGCAGCGACCATTGTCGTGGAGAGTTTTTCTTCGTTTAGCTCGTGGCCGACCGGCCCGGCGGTACCGGTTTGCTCATCTCCTCGCCTGTGGCGGCGGTAAATTGAAGTGTTTCGCGTTTAACCCGACTCGAAGAGGAGGACTTCGGCCCATAGCAG
>JAGQPY010000614.1 GCA_020426485.1 Planctomycetaceae bacterium | reverse complement strand
CGATCTGGTGTACCGTCACAGGTAGGTTCGGAACCAGAAGCGTCGACCACCGCACCACAGGTCCGGACGGAATGATGGGCCTGGCATTCGAGGTGTGTGCGTCGGACGGCGTCCTGGCTTCAATAGAGGACCGTCGGGATGGTTGTTCACTTCAACACCGCCGGGGCACCGTTTCACGTGTTCACGCGGGGCGGGTCAATCACATCGGAATTCGAAAAACGGTCATCGGAGCATCCATCATCTGCGGTCATCGGAAACGAAGCAGGTTGATCGGGTGAGTCCGGCGAATACTCAAGGGCACAACATGAAACTGTCTGCACTGAGAACTGTCGCAGCCGCAACGATCGTTGCATCACTGGCGGTCCCCGCGTTTGCTCAGGGCAAACCCGGCCAACTGGGCGAAGACCGAACGCTGATCGCGGCCGACAGCTGGCCAATCAAGATCACGTATTTCGAATCCACCGGCGGTAAAGAAGCGCCGGTCGTCATCCTGCTTCCCGCTGCGGAAGGTGAAAACAGTATGACTCGCAAAGTGTGGAACAGCATGGCGGCCTCGCTGAACAAGCGAGGCTATGCCGTTGTGACCGCCGACCTTCGCAAGCACGGTGACAGTGCTGATCCAAACGATCGGCGCGGCGGAAGGCTTTCTCCCAATGACTACGCGTTGATGGCGTCACTGGATATGGAAGCCATCAAGACGTTCCTTGTGGAGGAACATCAGAAGCAGAAGCTCAACATTCGCAAGCTGGGCATCGCGGCAGCGGGTTCCAGTTGCATGGTGGCATCTGCTTTCACGGTGCTCGACTGGAGCAAGAAGCCGTGGCCCGACGCTCCCGTCTTCGATCTGCGGACTCCCAAGGGACAGGACGTGCGAGCGCTGTTGATGCTGAGTCCCAAGAGTAATGTGAAGGGGATCAATTCGACGGACGTGATGAAGTTCATCGCGGACCCGTATAAGGGAATTGCCGTTCAGATTTACTATGACAAGTCGGATCGTGCGGAGAAGAGTTCGGCGGAAAAGTTGTATGGCTTTCTGGAACTGAAGACTCGCGGTGGTCAGACAGAGCCAAAGCCGTCGGACGAAGAAGGGACCGACCAGTCTGTGGGGATCGACTTCTCCGATGCTCGGCAGCTGCGAGATCGACCGGCCGGCAAGGAGTTTGCCGCTGAGGGACTTCTGGCGGCGAAAGATGCATCCGGCAAGATTCCTATGGAACAATATGCGGCAGAGTTCTTCGACAAGTATGTCAATGGGCGATCGGACACCTGGAAGACTCGAACCAGCAAGCTGGAGTAATCGCACCTTCATCTGATCAGAAGGCCGTTGCCAGCGAAGCCAATACCCGGCCACCTCCCTTGTCGAACTCACCCTGATATGGCACTCGTCACACTATCTGTTCTTGAAGGACTGGAGCGAGGCCGCATCTATTCGGGTCTTGAGACCCCGGTCACCATTGGCCGTGAAGACGACAACACGGTTCAATTGAACGATGAACGCGTCAGTCGGGTTCACGCCAAAATTCAGGAAGACCGTGGCCAGGTGATCCTGACGGATCTGCACAGTACAAACGGCAGTCGTGTCAACGGGCACCCGATTCATTTGCGAGTCCTGCAGCCGGGTGATCATCTGCAGATCGGGCGCTGTATTCTGTTGTATGGAAGCGACGAGCAGATTGTGGAGCACGCTCGATCCATCGGGGTCGAAGTTTCTGCTCTGGCACCGCTGGTCTTTCCGGCGGAAGCGACGGCGGGCAGCGATTCGGATTCAGGCTACAGCTACGTTCCCGGAGCGTCTTCCGACAATGTTCAGCTGCCGCTGTTTCCCGGCGGAGCCCCGGATCTTCCGGACGAGCTTTCCCCCGGCAGCCGCGCGCGGATGAGTGACGTGTTGAGCTACATTCATGAACGGCTTCGGGACATCACGTTCGAAGCCGCTGAGCATGAAAACTCTTCTGTCGACTCTTTCGTTGATGTGCCCTGGGATCGCTGGCAGAACATCCTGCAACTCAAGAAGGATCTGGCTCGCTACCTGCGGCAGATCAACAACGCGGACTGAACGTCTCATGCACGAGTTCACTTCTTCAGCCACCATCCCCTGCTCGCCGCCGTCACTGCGATCGGTTCTGGGAGATCCCCGTCAGCTTCCGGAGATCAGTGACCCCGATCTGGAATTGGAAGTTCTCAGCGCTCCGGAACAGGTGACCGAGGACACCGTGATCGAATTCCGGATCAGCGCTCACGGGTTCCGCCAGCGGATGCAGCATCGCTACGTTGAGGTCTCCGAATTTCAGATTGTGGCCGAACAGATTGAGGGTCCGACTCGAGCCTGGATTCATCGGCAGACCATCGTCGCCAATGACGACGGCACCTGCACTTTGACCGACCACGTTCAGTTCGAACCTCCCGGCGGCATGATGGGCTTTGTGCTGACGGCGGATCGCATTCGCGAATCGCTGGAAGAGGGCATGGCCTTCCGCTACGAAGCGCTCCGACAGATCTGCGGAACATAGTGGCTCCTTTCCCCCGTGCGTCGTTTTCGGAAATGAACTCCGTGACTCCACCTCTGCCATCGCGCCGCTCTTCACAGCGAACTCCGCCCACGGTTCCTCTTGCACTGTTGCTGCTGTTGGTGGTCGGGGGTGGTTTCTTCGGACTGCTGACCTTCATCTTCCCCGGTGCCGCCGCGGTGGTTCTGGTCGCGCTGGTTCTGGGACTGCTGTTTGTGGCTCAGTACTTCATCTGGGGGCGATGGCTGTACCGCGTCGCCGTCCGCTGGGAGGCCACCGCTGAGGCGAAAAGAAATTCGTCCGCCAACGACGACGCACCATAAACGGCCGTCGTCGAGCCTGTCACGAACAGAGTGGCCCCACGTCAGCTTACGTTTCACGTGAAACCATCCGGTCCGGA
>JAGQPY010000613.1 GCA_020426485.1 Planctomycetaceae bacterium | reverse complement strand
TGCTCAACACCTGTCGCGTGTCGGAATCTACACCGTGGAAGATCTGCTGAACGCAGATTCTCAGCAGGTGGCCGATCAGCTGAACAACCGCCGCATTTCTTCCGACACCATTGCCCAGTGGCAAAATCAGGCACGGCTGGTCTGTCAGGTTCCCGAACTTCGCGGCCACGATGCTCAGATTCTGGTGGCCTGCGGTGTGACGGATGCAGACCAACTGTCGCAAAAACGGCCAGTGGATTTGTTTGCTGTCGTCGGGCCATTCGTCAATACCAGCGAAGGCGAACGAATTGTTCGTGGCGGTACGAAACCGGATCTGGAAGAAGTCACCGACTGGATCGGATACGCTCAGCAGGCTCGACCATTGAAGGCCGCGTAAACTGCCCCGGCAGGTTCCAGGCCGACGTCTGCCATCGATCACGTCGGGCAACGTCGCCTGGTCGGAATGGAACAAACCAGTCGACAAACCTGAACTTTCTCCCTCCCCCACCAGCATCGCTTTCCGCATGAAGCGTCTGCTGGTGGGGTTTGTTTTTTGTCGCCAGGTGCTGATCTGTCGACATTCTCCCCTTGTCAAAACACATTGAATGGATACAACGAAGACTGGCCTGGTTCACGAAGCTGGCCCGGCTCACAAAGACAGTCGAGTAATTTCCGGAATCATTCTCCGTCCGAATCCTCTGATGGCCGGCGAACCGGAGGTGGGGCCGACCAACTTCTGAACAAAACGAAAAGTGCCGGCATGACTGAACTGGACCTGAAGGAATTCGAGTGGAAAACCATTGTTCGTCCCATGCGGATCGAAGACTTTGATGACCTGGTCCAGATGCAGCTGCAGTGTTTTCCGGGCATGCATCCGTGGCAGCTCGATCAGATCGAAAGCCAGATTGCGACATTCCCGGATGGTCAGCTTGTGGTGGAAATCGACGGACGACTGGCCGCATCGTCGTGCAGTCTGATGCTGGAATACGATCCCAATCTGGCATGGCATGACTGGAAAAAAGTGGCCGATGGCGGCTACATCCGGAATCACAACGCCAAAGGCGATACGCTGTACGGCATTGAAATTATGGTGCATCCGGACTTTCGAGGCATGAAGCTGTCTCGCCGGCTGTACGATGCTCGCAAGCAATTGTGCCGGGAACGGAATATCGCCCGGATCATCATCGCGGGCCGGATGCCCGGCTATCACCAGCACGCCGATCGAATGACGGCGCGGGAATACGTCGAAGACGTCATGGACAAGACGCTGTACGACCCGGTCCTGACAGCACAGCTGGCGAATGGCTTTGCACTTCAGGGGCTGATTCCGGATTACTTCCCATCAGACAAAGCCAGCTGCGGCTATGCCACGTTTCTGGAATGGCTGAATCTGGACTACCAAAAGGGCGCGAAACGGCGTTACGGACACACAACAGAACTGATCCGGCTGGCTGTGGTGCAGTATCAGATGAGAACCATCGACAGCTTTGATGACTTCGCAAAGCAATGCGAGTTCTTCATCGACACGGCCAGCGAATACAAAAGCGACTTTGTGCTCTTTCCGGAACTGCATACGACTCAGCTGTTGTCATTCGCTCCCAGCGAACGCCCCGGACAGGCGGCTCGCCGCCTGGCGGAATTCACGCCGCAATACCTGGATTTTTACACCGAAATGGCCGTCAAATACGACGTGAACATTATCGGTGGATCTCACTTTGTGTTGGAAGAAGAATACCTCTACAACATCTCCTACCTGTTCCGACGCGACGGAACACTGGGCAAGCAGGAAAAGATCCACATCACCCCCAGCGAACGCAAGTGGTGGGGCGTGACTCCGGGGCGAAAGGTTCAGGTGTTCGACACCGACTGCGGCACGATCGCCATTCTGATTTGCTACGACATTGAGTTTCCGGAACTGGTCCGCATTGCCGCCCAGAAGGGAGCCCAGATTATCTTCGTCCCGTTCAACACGGATACGCGTCACGGGTACCTTCGAGTACGACACTGTGCTTTGGCACGGTGTGTGGAAAACCACGTCTATGTCGCCGTGGCCGGCTGCACCGGAAATCTTCCGTTCGTGGAAAACTCAGATATCCACTACGCTCAATCGGCCATCTTCACACCCGCCGATGCGGAATTCGCTCGTGACGCAACCGCTGCGGAATGCAATGCCAATATCGAAACGATGATCATTCACGACGTCGATGTGGAACAATTGCGGCGTCACAAAATCGCCGGCAATGTCCAGAACTGGAACGATCGCCGACGAGACCTTTACAAGGTTGTTTATCAGGAAGACGGCGAGATTCACGAAGTGTGATTTAGCGGCCAGGATTCGCCATACTTCATGTGGCATTCCGGCCGTGGTTGGCCGGAAAAGGCTAACCACCAAAATCCGGTTGAATGCGGGGGAAACACGGACAGGAATGTCCGTGCCACCAGAGACAGGGTGGTTCAACAGAGACAGGGTGGTCCAGAAAAGACCTGTGCGTAGCGCGACGATGCTTCAAACTCGCGAGAACCACAGGTTCTCTGGGTATCGATCTCCAGCAAAGCGACCAATGGGAGCGACTCGGCGATTAAGTCTGACCACATCAAATGTCCCGCCCATGCCACCGGGTCAAGGGCCAATACCGTTCAATTGAGATCGAATGAAAGGCAGCCTCCTGCGATACTGAGGGTGTTTATAAATCCAGTAGTGCAAGGAGGCTGCGATGAATCGGATGGAGTTGAATCCCCGTGGGGCGGTGAGTTGGTCGACGGCGGAACGGTTGAGGGCATTGCAGCAGATCGTTCCGAAGTCGTCTATCTCAGCCGTGTTGAAGCGCACTCAGGTGGGGCAGCGTTACTGTCGTCGATTACCGCGTTGGTTTGTGGTCTGGTTTGTGATCGCTTTGGGAATGTTCTGTTCCGACAGCTATTGCCAGGTGTTT
>JAGQPY010000612.1 GCA_020426485.1 Planctomycetaceae bacterium | reverse complement strand
GAACCCCGGTCATTGGGAGTAATGTTGATATAATAGCGTCAGTTTCCCTTCTCTTCAGGACTGAAGTCTAAAATTCCGGTGTTTTCACTCCGATCTGCGTGACGAAAGGGTAAGATTCCGGCAAATCAACAACCGGTGGAATCCGGGGAGTGTTAACGATGCCGTGCCTGTTGTATAGAGGCTGTCTGAAAATGGGGGCCGACCTTTTGGAGGTCAGCAAAAATGCGAAAACGGCTGCCCGGAGAACGTGAGACTCCTTTTTCTGATAGCGCTCTGGAGCGCTGTAACAGGCCATGTCACAATGCGGGCCTGTGAATCTTCTTTCTTGTTGCGATTTCCTGTCGTCTGAACGCGCTGATCACCATGGGACGCTGGCCTGACAATTCTCGTTCAACGCTGATCACTTTTCTGCTGATCTTCGTTCTGTTTCCGTTTCTGGCATGGCTTTGCTGGCTGTTCATGCGGGTCTGAAACGCAGTGATTGGAGGCCGAAACCGGATTGCCTTTGGCGGTCTCTGTGCGGCGCGGGATTTGTTGCCTGCTGTGAAGCGTCACCGTTGACTGTGGCTGCTTCATCTTTTTCATTGATTCCCGGCGCAGAATGGATTGGGCGGAGGCGTTGAGGGGCAACGGCTGACTACACTTCGACGGATTCCGTGACCGATCTTTCGTTGGATGCGCTTCCCCTGGTCAGCTTCGCTGTCGTGGCTGACGAACTTCTTCCGGGGTTCATGTCGTCGCATCGAGCAGCGGGATCGGTCGGGCGTTCCCCACGAACAAACTGAATTTGCAAATCACGCTCCCGCGCAGGGCGGCGTTCTTGTCAGGAAATCCTTCATCCGTGACCAGTCGAAAATCGACCCTGTTCATTGTTTTTGTTGTCGTCTTCATTGACCTGCTGGGCTTCGGTATTGTCCTTCCGCTCCTGCCTCGATACGGCGCGCATTTCAATGCAAGCCGCATGCAGCTGGGACTGTTGATGGCATCGTTCTCCGCCATGCAGTTTCTGTTTGCTCCGATGTGGGGCGTGCTGTCGGACCGAATTGGCCGGCGTCCGGTACTGATTGTGGGGCTGATCGGTTCCACCTGTGCATACGCCATGTTTGGCGTGGCCACGTCGCTGGGGCGCAACGGACAAATGCTGGGACTGGATGCACTGTCGTGGCTGTTCATTACTCGCATTGCCGCCGGAATTGCGGGAGCCACCATTGCGACAGCTCAGGCGGTCATTGCGGACAGCACCGGAACGGAAAATCGCGGTCGTGGTATGGCACTGATTGGTGCAGCCTTTGGAATTGGCTTTACGTTCGGGCCGCTGATTGGAGCCGCCTGTACAACCGGAAGCCCGACTCTGGCTCTGAATGCTGCTCAGTACGAAGCCGTCGAATCGCTTTCTTCCACCTCAGAACCCGTTACCAGCGAAAGCCTGCTGGCACTGCTGCGGGAACACGGTTCGGTCGAAAACGCAGATCACGAAATCGTCACACAATACCTGCAGGAACCGAAACCACACGACGTCGTTCGAGCCGCACTGCTGGCACCACCGTCGGCTTTGCCGGGCTACGTGGCCGCGGCACTTTCCGGTCTCGCGCTGATTCTGGCGCTGGCAAAGCTTCCGGAGTCACGTCCGGCATCAGGTGCCGTGGAATCTGTTCACCGCCACAGAGGCCTGTTGCAGATCAATCGAATTGTGTCTCATCTGATGTCGAGGCAGTTTGCTGTAATTCTGACGGCCATTTTTATCACAACGTTCGCGTTTGCTCAGTTCGAAAGCACCCTGTCGCTGCTGACTCGCGAATTCGGCTACAGTTCGCAGCGCAACTTTTTGTTGTTCGCCTACATCGGGGCGATCCTGATGATCGGACAGGGCGTTCTTGTGCGCCGCATGATGCCTCGTATCGGCGAATACCGGATGTCGCTGATCGGCGTGGTACTGATGACGGTTGGTTTTGTGCTGATTGCACTCACAGGTAACCGAACACTTCCGGCGACTGCTCTGTGGTATATTCTTCCCGTCGTAACGATCGGGTTTTCGGCCGTCACACCATCGCTGCAGTCGTTGCTGTCGCAGGCCGCGTCCAGTGACGAACAGGGAGCGGTTCTGGGAACGGGGCAGAGTCTGTCTTCGCTGGCCAGAATTCTGGGGCCGTACATCGGTATTCAGCTGCTGGATGTTTCGGCATCGACGCCCTACATCGCCGGAGCTGCTCTGATGCTGCTGGGGGCGGGAGCCATCACGGCCATCGGCCGAACGTCGACGGCAGCCAATCACACGTCGGACGCGGAATCTGATTCCGGGGTGGATGCGTCCGAATGAGCCAACGGTTTACGGCGTTTCAGCCGCTTCGGTGGCAACGCCGTTTGTGCGAGCCGCTTCGCCTTCGATGCGAACACGAATCAGGCGTCGTTCATCGGCATCGGTGACAATAAGTCGCAGGTTTCTCCAGTCGTGGTGTTCGCCGGGGACCGGAATTCGACCGAAGCAGGAGAGAACGAATCCGCCGATCGTGTCGAATTCTTCGTCCTCCGGAAACTCGTAGCCGAATTCTTCGTTCAGATCATCCAGGTGGTACCGAGCATCCACTTCGGTCATGCCTTCGCGATGATCTTTCCACAGAGATGTTTCTTCGTGGTCGTATTCGTCGGCGATATCGCCCACGATCTCTTCCAGAATGTCTTCCAGAGTGACCAGTCCGGACACGCCGCTGTATTCATCGACAATGATGGCCATGTGCACCTTCTTTTGGCGCATGGATTCCAGCAGGTCTCCGATGCCCTGAGATTCCGGTGCGTAAAGAACATCGCGAGCGATATCGCTGACCATCCGCACGTGACCATTTTCGGATTCCCTGCCGGCGGCAACGGCCAGCAGGTCGCGGGCGTAAAGAATTCCCACGATGTCATCAATGCCATCGCGGAT
>JAGQPY010000611.1 GCA_020426485.1 Planctomycetaceae bacterium | reverse complement strand
TGGCGGAAACATGCCGCGCTACACTGCATCTCGATCAGGTTCGGCTCATCCCCGCCGGAACACCACCGCACAAGACAGACGCGAGTGTCAGCGAGGGTTCTCACCGTGCACAAATGCTGCGACTTGCGGTGAGTGGCTACCCGGAATTCGTCGTCGACACGCGTGAGCTGCACCGTTCCGGGCCGTCCTATACGGTGGACACTCTTCGGGAACTGAGGGAACAGTTCCGTGACAGCAAATTGTTCTTTCTGATGGGAGCGGATTCACTGCGGGACTTCTCCACCTGGCGTTCGCCGGAGCGGATCACGGAACTTGCGACCGTCGTTGGCGTTAATCGACCCGGGTTGCCTGAAGTCGATTCCGATCAACTGGCGAAGTGGTTGCCCAATGGGCTCGCAGAACGTGTCATCCTTCTGCAGATGCCGGGGACAAATATTTCCGCATCGGCGATTCGTCGGCGCGTTTCACAGCAACATTCCATCCGATTCCTCACACCCAAAGCCGTCGAAGCCTACATCGAACACCACCGGCTGTACCGCTCCTGAGACATCGCTTTTCATTGGCTCGAACCTCCGACGAAGACGCTGCGAAAACTCGCGTTCCGTCCGAGCGGCCGCGGTGCGGCGAAAACGCCGTCTGAAAGATTCTGTGAGGGCCGGAAGGCTCCGGTACAGGCATTCCTGCTGACAGGTGCACCACGAGGATGCTCCCCCGTCGCAGGACCTCTTCCGGATTTCGTCGGTGGTTGTCAGCGGTGCTCACGTCACAAGGCAGCAAAGACGCCAGCCCCGACCTGAGCGTGCTGAAACAGACCTTTGGCTCGAACCGGCGGTTGCTCTCCACACCGGCCATGGAATTGACCGCGGCGCATGAAAAAATGCCATCAGGAATTCAGACGAAAACGAATGAATTCCCAGATGGCATGTTTCAACCGGTCTGAACTGCTGAAGAAGTTCAGACACAGACTTCCGGCAGTTACGCCAGCTGTTTGCGTCGATTGACGAGTGTTCGAATTCTTTCGGCCAGCAGAGCTGCGTCGAAAGGTTTTCGGAACGTCTCGTTGAAGACAGTGCGGTCGAAGCCGGACGCATTGTCTTCGTCACTCAGAAGCCCGATCAGAACAGTGTCTTCGTATTCACCGTTCTTCTTGAGGTTCTGTGCGATCATCAAAGCTTCTTCGCGGCCCATCACAAAATCAATCACCACGCAATCGGGGTGAACAGATTCTGCCTGGATGCCGGCTTCGAAGCCACTGGCCGCAGTTTCGATCTTAAAGTCGTCGTTGGAAATCATTTCCTCAAGACTCGACCGAGTCAGAGTATCTGAGCCAACGAGCAGGATCTTGCCCATCGCTTCGTCTTCCAGTTCACCGAGCGGCATTCCGTGTTCCTTAAGGAACCGAATCAGATGTTCACGTGGAATGCGACGGTCCTGCGAACCGGGAATCCGATAGCCTCGAAGTCGTCCTGAATCGAACCACTTCGAGACCGTCCGCGGAGCAACTTTACAGATCTTTGCTACTTGACCAGTAGTGAAGATCGTTTTCATGGGCGGGCTCTCCAATCAATTCTCACTTCACAACCCGGTTTCTCATCCTGAGTAACCGAATCGTCACGCCCTGATTTTCTGGAAGCAGCAGACCGTGAAGGTCAAATCGCCGTGATGCTGCCGACAGTTTACGGGTCGGGGTGTGACAGGGGTCCATGTTGGATTGCGTGCGGGCAATCCTGTGTCTTCACAAGACACATATTGGGTAAGACATGAAGCTTCGACGATCGCACGTCACGATTTGACGTACGGCCACCCTGGCAGAATCCATTCTGCTCGCTCGAAGCCGCATTTCCCCCTTGGCGAACCAGCCCGTCATGTTCCTGGCCTCCCTACAGTCAGGATTTTGGTCTTGACTGCCACAACAGGTGACATTCGCCTGCTTATGTTTCGTCAATCCGATAGAGACGACTTTAACCTTCTTAACAGCGCTGCACGCCCTGCCGTCTGCCACACCGACACGGACTGCAGCACCTGAAGCAGTCCGGAGTGTTGCAGGCTCTTCCTATCTTCCACAGAACACGCAGATGCGTTGTTGTCGGAGCGTTGTGCAGCGTCAATTTCAGCGGGAATCGTGGCATTTCGCCCAGTCAACCTCTACGGCATGACCGGTAGAACCGCGCCAAGGCGGGTCTTTGTTCCCGCGGGCTTTTTGACGAATTTTTCAAATTTGGCTGCCACCGTTGCTGCTCGACACTGGCCGGAAGCTCACGGTTCGACGGCCGGCGCATCGGCGCTGCGGCGACGTGAAGGAAGGAAGATCGTGTGAACGGCCGCTTCGGAGCTGTCCCTGTGCGACTTCGCATGCGCGATTTCCGAGGTGCTGAGTGCCGCCGGATGCCTGTTCAGTGGACTCCAATGTCAGAATGCAATTCCGTTGATTCATGATTGCTGAATCTGAAGTTCACCTCTTATTAACACGTGCGGCCTACGGTTCTGAGCCAACTTTTCGCGGAGAACTCACGAACCATGCTGCCCATTGGATTGCCAGCTAATCAAAGTGCGTCGTCGGAGTCGGTGGCGGACATCCATCGACGGATGGGAACCGTTCAGACATTCGACCATCGTCAACATGGATGGGGGATTTTGCTGATCCTTTCCGCTCTGATCGCAGGCTGCGCTGGTGAGGACATGAGTCAGCCACCGCCGGAAATTGCAGCTCGGCTGGCCCGTCAGAAGGCAAAGTCCGCTGATCAGGACTCCGGATCGACAACAGGCCCGACTGACGCTTCGGTACGGCCCGTCGGCAATGAACCTTCGCTGTTGCAGAAGATGACTCAGGATGCAGGGGATCCCGCGACCTCGTCAACAACTGCTGCGGACGGCAGTTCACCCGAACCGCCGCATGACACTGCCACCGAGTCGAGTTTGGCCGCTGAGTCGAGTATGAAATCAGG
>JAGQPY010000610.1 GCA_020426485.1 Planctomycetaceae bacterium | reverse complement strand
TCTCACAGCGAGCCCTTTTTATTTGCACGCCCTGTAATCATTATTCGAAGACTGATTGATTGGAGTCTGACTCCATTCAGCAAATAGTTTAACCCGATGCCGCAGGCGAGGCTCGTCCCGGCTGCGTTCAACCTCGCCTGCAGCATCGGGTTAAACGGAGAATTTCTTCACGATGCTGAGCGAAGCTCTTGTCAGGCTGATGTCACCGCAGCTGTGATGATCATTTCGACATGACAGCCACCGCTCAGGCCACTGTGGAAGCAGGCTCGAACCGGCGCATGGCCTCGGGGAACCCACTTGTCCCAGAGCCTGTTCAGCACGTCGACGTGATCCGGATTGGGCAGGCAAATCAGAATCTGCAGCAGAGATTCGCGATCGCTGCCAATCTGTGGCAACGTTTCATCGATCTGGTCAAGCACCTGTTCGATCTGATGTTCCGCATCCTTTGAACGATCCGACGCCACTTCCACCCAGCGAGCAACACCGGCGTGGATCACAACATCTGACCAGCGTTCGCTGTCTCCAATTCGGACAATCCTGTTCACAATCAGCCTGCACATTCAAGACGGGATGAAGAATCCGGACTATTCAGCAACACAAACGGATGACCTGAAAAAGCGGATGTCGTGATCTGAATGAAGAGTCGTAAGCAAGCGAATATTTCCTGTTTGTTATCCGTCGCTCATTCCTGCACACTGTCATGCAGGAACCGTTCTGTTGCAACTGTGCCGTGCCCCACTGTGCGTTGAAGTTCGAACGAGCGCAGCGTCAGACAGCATCACACCTGACCGCGATCCATATGATCGGAAATCATGAATCGACTTGCCAACGAATCCAGCCCCTACCTGCTTCAGCACGCTTCCAATCCCGTGGACTGGTTTCCGTGGGGCGACGAAGCGTTTCAGGAAGCTCGTACCTCCAACCGCCCCATCTTTCTGAGCATCGGTTACAGCGCGTGTCACTGGTGCCATGTGATGGAACATGAAAGCTTTGACAATCCCGACATCGCTGCGCTGATGAATGAGCGGTTTGTGAATATCAAAGTCGATCGTGAAGAACGACCGGATCTGGATCAGATCTACATGAGTGCAGTGATGGCCATGACCAGTCGAGGCGGCTGGCCGATGTCCGTGTTTCTGACTCACGACCTGAAACCGTTTTACGGCGGTACATACTGGCCTCCGGAATCACGAATGGGGCTTCCCGGATTTCGTCAGGTGCTGCTGAGTATCAGTGATGCGTGGAAGAATCGCCCCGAGCAGGTTGAAAGCAGCTCCAGCGAACTGGCGACGGCTGTTTCCCGCATGTGCCAGCCGCGCGGTGAAGTCGCTCGTCCGGAGAACGATCTTCTGAAGTCGGCGATGCACAATCTGCTGCATGCTGCAGATTCTCAATTTGGCGGTTTCGGATCCGCGCCCAAATTTCCTCATCCGATGGACCTGCGACTGCTGCTGCGATGCCATCTGCGATTCAACAGCTCGGAAGCTCTGCACGTGGTGCGTCTGACATGCGACCGTATGGCGGCCGGCGGCATCTATGATCACCTGGGCGGTGGTTTTGCTCGCTATTCCACGGACGCCCGCTGGCTGGTTCCTCACTTCGAAAAGATGCTGTACGACAACGCTCTGTTGGTTCTGGTGTACACCGAATTATTTCAGGTCACCGGAGATCCCGAATACCAGCGAATTGTCGGCGAGACACTGGAATACATTCGACGAGAAATGACGCTTCCTTCCGGTGCCTTCTGCAGCGCGCAGGATGCGGATAGTGAGGGAGAAGAGGGCCGATTCTTTGTCTGGACGCCCGCTGAAATTGCGAACGTGCTTGGCCCCGATGATGCCAAAATTTTCTGTGCCGCTTACGACGTCACGGATCGCGGCAACTGGGAAGGCAAAAACATTCTGAACCGACCTCGCGCGCTGCGAGTTGTTGCAGAAGAATTCAACATGACTCGCGAAGAACTGGCCGCTCGACTGGAACCGATGAAACGTCAGCTGTTTGACGTGCGCGTTCAGCGAATTCCGCCGGGCACTGATGACAAACTGATCGCTTCGTGGAACGGCCTGATGATCAGCGCGATGTCACTGGCGGGGCGAGTCTTCGGCAATGACGATTGGGTTCAGGCCGCGAACAATGCACTGGATGACTGCCTGCGACAGTTGCAGCAGACGGACGGTCGACTTCTGCATACGGCTCGACATGGTAAAGCTTCGGTCGCCGCATTTCTGGACGACTACGCCGCGCTTCTGGATGCTCTGCTGGAGGTGTACCAGTCAACGTTCCAGGAAGCTCGTATCGATCAGGCGGTTCAACTGGCAGAAATCGTTCTGAAAGATTTTGGCGGCGATCAGCCTGATGGAGATGCGGCCGATTCAGCAGCTTCACCGGACAACAGCGACTCACCGGCACCGCAAGCTTTCTTCTATACCAGTCGCGACCAGCACACTCCGGTCACGCGCGTTCGAGACAGCCAGGATGGAGCAGTTCCCAGCGGAAACAGTCTGCTGGCGACCGCACTGCTGAAACTGGGTTCACTAACGTCGGATCAGCGGTATGTTGAGATCGCCGAAGGAATTCTGACGGCTCTGGGAGGCCAGTTGCAGCGGGCTCCGATGTCGGGGGCACAGTCACTGATCGCGGCCGATCACCTGCTGAATGGGATGACAGAAACGGTCTTCCGGACATCAACGCCGCGAAGCTGCCAAATGCTGGGCGAACTTCGCCGGATGTTCTGCCCTGGAATGGTGGTGGCCGTTCGTCCAGGCACCGACGGTGAGGTTCCGGAAGAGTCGTCCGACCGTCTCAACGGGCTGTTTGAAGGTCGCACCCTTTCCTCGAATGCTGGAATTGCCAGGGAACTGGCATGGGTGTGTCACCAAAGGACGTGTTCGCTGCCGATTTCCGACGTTTCGGAACTGGTGGCGGAGCTGAAACGGATTGGACCGTTGAACG
>JAGQPY010000060.1 GCA_020426485.1 Planctomycetaceae bacterium | reverse complement strand
GAAAGCTGGACCCCGAACAGCTGGTTCTGTAGGCTTTGATGCCACAACAACGCCCCGCCTGTTCCGCATTCCGATTGGAAAGTCTGTGATGACCCCACCTGCGATCTCCCGCCGTCAATATCTGTCCGCCACCTGCCGGTATGCTGCGGGTCTGACTGCCACCGGTTTTCTGTCGTCGTACGTTCGAGCAGCGGCTGAAAACGATTTTCAGTTCCGCTATCTGGTTGGTTCCTGCATGTACGGGTACCTCTACCTTGGCGAAATCCTGCCGGAAGTCGCTCGCTGTGGATCAACGCACCTGGACATCTGGCCCAAAAAGCACGGCAATCAGCGGGAGCAGTTGGACGATCTGGGCGAAGAGCTGTTCGCAAGTCTGCTGAAGAAACACAATGTCTCTCTGGGTTGCATCACGCAGTACAAGCTTGGTCCGTTTGATCTGCAGGACGAAATGCGTCTGGCGCAACGCCTTGGATGTCGGACCATCGTCACCGGTGGCAGTGGTCCGCGCAATTTGAAGGGGGCAGAACTCAAAGCGGCCGTCGCCGAGTTTATCGAGAAGCTGAAACCTCAACTGGAAGTCGCCGAAGAAACGGGCGTGACGATCGCCATTGAGAACCATGGAAACAACCTGATCGAATCCCCAGACTCTCTCAGGTATCTTGCGGAACTTCGACCGTCGAAACACCTGGCCGTCGCTCTGGCCCCGTACCATCTTCCTCAGGATTCTGCCCAGCTTGCTCAACTGATCCGCGAACTTGGCAACTCCATTGAAGTCTTCTATGCGTGGGAACACGGCGACGGCTGCATGACAAAGCTGCCCAAGGAACAGGAACTGAAACAGCTGCCGGGACGAGGTCCGCTGGACTTTGGACCGCTGGTTCAGGCATTGGCAGACATCCGGTACTCCGGCTGGACGGAGATCTTCATGCACCCGGTACCGCGAGGCATTCCGATTCTGGAAACCGCTGAAGAGGTCACGGCGGCCATCAATCAGTCGCGAGACTACCTTGAGGCACTCAAGCCCAAAGCATAAACGTCAGCTGGGAATGTCCGGCGTGGCAATTCGAATGTCTCTGACACTGCTGTAATTCGGCGTTCGTTCCACTACCTCACCGGCTTCTGAAACAGCAGGACGACTGTCGGGCTTGTGTTCACGAACGGCGATCGGCTGAAAGGTGAACCCGATCAGCAGAAACGCCAGGGTCGCCCAGCCAATGATCGCGCGAGACCTTCCCAGCGGAATGCTGTCATTGGCTGTCGGAGGATGACTGGGGCCGGTCAGCGTCAACAGAATCAGCAACAGAATGTAGGAATACATTCCTGAGTACAGCATTCCCACGACACCGCCCAGAATGATGCTCCACGCCACCAGGTGAGCACGACGGCCGATCAGCGTATACATGATGTGACCGCCATCCAGCTGACCAATCGGCAGAAGATTCATGGCGGTGATAAAAATGCCGACCCAGCCCGCCATGGCAAAGCCGTTCAACTGAAACGACATTCCATCAGGAGTCGGACCGTGAACCGCATATATGATCCACTGCACAATCAGAGGTTCGCCAAATTCGAAACCGGCAAACGGTGGCGTTGGCACGTAGCGCGAAGTCTGAACGCCGTAGAACAGAATCGGTAGAGTCACCAGCAGACCAGCCAGCGGTCCCGTCACAGCAATGTCGAACATCTTTCGTCGGTCCGCTGCTCCACGTCCCTGAAGAATCACGGCTCCCATCGTGCCCAGTGGCGGTAACGGCAGCGGAATGAAATAAGGAAACGAAGCCGGGACACGATTTCGCACCGCCTGCAGATAATGCCCCATCTCGTGGCAGATCAAAATCAGCATCAGCGGACAGCTGTAGGTACAGCCAAAGCGGACGGATTGCCAGAAGCGGTCCCCCAGAGTCAGCACCTGTCCGGCCGGAGGCGGCCACACCTGATCCAGATAGGCCAGCAGTTCGACTCGAATTTCATCCGAAAAGTAGCCCGCCAGAATGTCCAGCGGCAGGTAATCCGCACCAACCAGAGTCGTGCTGAGAAATGTCAGCACCAGCAACAGCAGCGAGAATCGCAGACGTCGTTGCCTTTGTCGGTGATAGGATTCCCACGCCAGTCGATTGGCAATCTGAGCGTTCAGGGCTGCAAGTGCGGCGGCTTCCGGATCCGAAAATCCGCCGGGCAGCGGCCCCGTAAAGCCGGTTTCCCGCAATCCATCGAAGGGCGGCCCCGGAGCAGTGCCGCGATCTTCGTTGAGACCTGCGAGACCGGGGTCGGGAATGTTGTGCTCGGAATTCGTCATCTGATGTGTCAGAGAGGATTGAGGATCAGCCGAACGAACTGCCTGTTTTTACGGAGTTGGCACAATCTTGCAACATGATAATTCGTCCGAAGACGGACCTGCGTCAACGGCTCGACGAAATCAGGTTCTGACGTTTTTTCGCAACAATCGATGTTGATGTCTTCCGACCAGCCGGAATTCGTCTCAGAATTGCCTTCATCGCGAGACTTGGCGGTCGCAATGGTTTGAGTGACAAATGCCGATACTCTGTCCGGAACACCGTCGCCACATGATCTACCACAATGTCCGGTGGGTTTGATGTGACTTCGTTTGCGACCACTGAATCAATTCAGCCCGCGATACCGTTTGTTACCAGCTTTCGATTCTCCTGGAAGGATCAAATCATGTTTCCTGCGCACATCCGGTTCGCTCTCGGCCTGATGGTCATCGTTCTGCAGTGCTCGGGCCTGTCGATCAGTGCCGACGCGCAGTCGGTGACATTTGGCCAGGATCACAAGCTGCAGGTTCTCTGGAACGAAGGCGAATTTACCGAAGGTGTCGCTGTCAGGTCGGATGGCGTCGTGTTTTTCAGTGACATTCCCAAATCGCCGGACGTGAAGGGACGCATACTTTGCCACGACCCCGAGAGCAGAACGACATTCGTGTTTTGTTCGGACAGCCGAAAGAGCAATGGCCTGTATTTTGACGCTCAGGATCAGCTCTACGCCTGTTGTGGTGCCAACGGCGGCGCCAGAGCGCTTTGTCGAGTTACCGGTGAAGGTATGATTCAGGTGTTGACGGATCGATTTGAAGGCCGTCGACTGAATTCTCCCAATGACCTGGTCATTCATCCTCGGGGCTTCATCTACTTCAGCGATCCCCGTTACGTCGGTGCCGAGGCCATGGAACTGGATCACCAGAGCGTTTATCGATTCGACAGAGCACAGAATCAACTGACGCAAGCCACGTTCGACATATCCAAGCCAAACGGCGTTCACGTGTCTCCGGATGGAAAGACACTGTATGTTGCCGAAACGAATAATGGAGCCACCAGCCCGACGGAATCCCCGGATTCTGCATCCGTTCGTATGACGCTGAATTCCTTCGACATTGGACAGGATGGAAGTCTGTCCAATCGAAAGACACTGGTCAGTTTCGGAATGGTTCTGGGCGTTGATGGCATGGCCGTGCACTCCTCCGGTGCCATCTTTGCTGCAGTCAGATCACCCGACCGTTTTGGCATCGTGGCCTATACGCCGACCGGGACGGAGATCGAATACCTTGCGACTCCGGAACTGCCAACGAACTGCTGCTTCGGCACCGGCCATCGTTCGTCGACGCTCTACATCACCGCTGGTGGCGGCTTGTATTCCGTTTCCGTTTCCACGAAATAGACCGACCCATGGCCGCCATTGCATCTTTCGGGGGTCAATAAAAACAGGCTGCCCCGGGTTGAGGCAGCCTGTTCGTCGGTGATCGATGGGATCGCCGTGTCAACAATCAGAGAGAGGGAGTTCAGAGAGACTTCAAAGGACAGACATGCCGCGTGACTACCTTCTGACACAGGACAACCTGCCTGCGTTGAACCTCAGAAGGAAGCGTTCGGGTCTCAGACATTTCCTTTCTTCTTGTTCGGCTTTTTGTTTTTCTGCTTCTGCATCTCCATCTGCTTCTTCAGACGCTCAGCCTGCTGCTGCTCTTCTTTCTCGGCCTTTTCGCAGACCTTCTGAAGTTCCTGCAGCGACACCTTCACCGGCTGCTGAACGTACTCCGATCCCGCCGTTGAAGCACCACAGGCACTGTTCGAGGGAATCTTATAGCTTTGATCCAGACTGCGGATCGCAAAGCCCACTTCCTTCAGCTCCTCATTCACACCCTTCGCAACCACCGTCAGCCCGGTCGCGATGCCCACAATGGCCACTGTTCCCACAACAGCAGCTTCAGCGGAAAGAATGACTCCCGCTTCGTCCGACCACAGTTTTTTCAGCAAATTCATCTCTCAAACTCCCATAAACAGCGTCTCCGGACGCAGCCCCTCCCTCTGAAGAACCGCGGTTCCGGTTGTAATGCCTGTGACGATTCTACGGATCGCAGGACTCAACGCACCGATAAAATGGGCGATTTAGGGATTTTAAATCCGGCAGACTTGCAGCATTTGATGCACTGGCGGCTTCTGAGCGTTCGGCAGTGATTGAATTCACACGGGACGCGGCGATGCTGAATATCCGACGCGGACTCCTGGGCAACGTCCAACCGTAACGCTGCCGGCGAGCAGTCGGGGGGTGAAGGGATCAAACCGAAGCCCGCGCGGATCAGGTCCGATCTGCCTGGTGTTCACAGACCGGCAACGGCGCGAAGCAGGGCACAGGACAATGCAGAGCACATCGACATCAAACGTCCGTCTCCACGGCGGTTGTGAATTCACGAATCCGAACGCAGGTCAGGCCGGCCACCAGAAACAACAGCAGAAACCCACCCAGCCACAGGATCTGCACCGCCGGACTGTCAGTCGACGCAATCAGTTCGCGAACGTGTTCATTTCGAATCGTGTGTTCCCCCATCGTCCAGTGGTACAGCAACGATCGCAGGCGATACTGCAGCGTCATCCGATTCACCAGCGCAGGGAAGGAACCCAAAAACAGTTCCACACCTGCGGTGTACGCCACGCAGAACACAATCGCGCGGCTTCGAAAGATGGTTCCGATCATTAGATACAACGCTGAATATGCGGCCGCCGACAGGGCAGTCAGCAGGATCAGCGAACTCAGCGTCTGCATCTTCTCCGTGATCGGTGACAGCGCAACGGCGGCGGAAACACCCGTCACGGCGCTGGTTGCCGTCCAGACGACTGCGACCAGATACTTGCCCAACAACAGATATCGCAGGCCGTTTGGTCGAGTCGCATAGTAAACCCAGCTGTGTTGTTCGAGTTCCGATGCAACAGCCGGAGCAGCCGTCAGTAAGGCTCCCAGCATGCAGGAAACGGCGGGCACCATAAAGAACAGCATGATGGTGTAGATGTTGTCGATCGCTTCGGCCGTCACGTGCGGTGGCGGGTTCAGCGAGACCATCAACAGTCGAGTGATCATCAGAGGAAACACAGCCACCACAAGCCACCAGCAGGCTCGCCCCGGAGTCATAATCCGTCGCAGTTCGAACAGAAAAACAGCTGTCAGACTGTTCATGATTCACCTCGATGAATCCGCAGCAGAGAATTGAACAGAGTCTGCAGCGAACCATCTGACGTACGAAATCGTGTCACCTGCAGTTTCTGCGACTGGACGATTTCCGGCATCTGATCGCACAACGCCGCCGCACTGACGGTACGAACTCGCAGCTTGTGGCCGGCAGACTGGCTCTCAGCCACCGACATGGAGACGGCCAGTCGACGCTTCATCAGCTCACCTCCCAGCTGCCAGCCATCCGAACAGTCAATTTCAATGTCGGACGGCGTATCGTACAGCAGCGCGTTAACTTCGGAGGCCGTGCCGGAAGCCAGCAGTCGTCCGCCACAGATCAACAGGAATGAATCAGTCAACGCTTCAATTTCGTGCAGAACATGGCTGGCAATGATCAGACTGTTACCCTCCGCAATCCAGTCGCGCAGAACGTCCGTCATTTCGGCTCGCCCGACCGGATCCAGTCCGCTGAATGGTTCGTCCAGAATTAAAAAATCCGGACGATGCGAAATCGCCTGAGCCAGCTTGGTGCGCTGTCGCATTCCCCGGGAATAAGCAGAAATCGGACGTTCCATGTGTTCCGCCATACCGACGACAGTCAGGCATTCCGCAGCTCGCTCCCGAGCCTGAAGCCAACGGAAACCGTGCAACTGCAACAGCAACGTGACCCAGTCAAGCCCACTCGTCGTGGCATACATTCCCTCGAATCCGGGACAGAATCCAATGCGCGTCATCAGTCGAGGATTATTTCGAGGTGAGCGCCCCATGACTCGAACGCGGCCTCGCGTTGGTTTCAGCTGGCCGATTAACAGATTCAGCAAAGTACTCTTGCCGGCTCCGTTCGGCCCCAGCAAACCGTAGGCTCCCTGCGGCAACTGCATGCAGAAGTCGTTAACACCGATCACGTGACCGTACAATTTTGTCACGTGATCCAGTTCAATCAGAAACGGTGACTCTTCCGACATCGACAGCTCCTTTACGCCTGAAGCGGCGCTGATACTCGTCGAAAGATGACGGCAAAACAGATCACCGACAGAGCCACGGCAAATGATGCCTGGACTTCCGTATGCGAGATCAGCTGCGGAACGTCCAGAATCGACATCGACAGATCACTGAACAGCAGATACAGAAAAGACGTCCGCAACAGGACGTCGGAAGTGTCGCCGTTCAGATTTCGCATCACCACGTACGCGGCCAGCCCGAAGATCCAGATGGTAAACCAGCCGAAGGTTGCAAACCGAGTTTCCATTGTCAGAGACGACAGCATCATGGCCAGCAGAGCAGTCGGCACGATAGTGACGGTCGATGCAGCCAGAGTTCGCAGCGGAATGTCCCAGGTATGATTCAGCACAGAAATGTCCGGCGACAGCAGGACCGCGAACACATACAGCAACAACTGGGGCAGCGTGCAGGTCAGAGCCAGAAACGCCGAAACCGTGGCAAATTTCCCAAAGATGTACTGCAGTCGAGTCAACGGACGCGAAAAGTACAGCAGGAAGGCTCGCGAACGGATGTCCTGCGAAATCAAAGCGGGGGCAATCAGTCCCACCATCACCACCATCCCGATGGACTGAGACCGCTGCAACTGCAGCATCACCGACTTCCAGAATGTCGGCCTGGCCACGGTCAGCAGTTCCTCCGTCGTCGACGAATCCAGATTTTCAAGGGCAAAAGCGATCGCCGCGAACGATTCCCCGGGCAGCAGCAGCTTCAGCAGGTTCAGAAAGACACGCGGCTCCATCGAGGAATTATTGGTCAGCGACTGTTCAAACAGAAAAATCACAATACCGTAAACAAGCGGAGGCCCCCACACCACGAATGCGATTCGTCGAAGCCAGGTGCTTTGCCACGCCCGCTTGATGCCGACCCCGGCAATGATTCTCCAGCGACTGCTTCCCGATTCACGCTGGCCTTCCCATTCGCGATAGCCAAGATTATGAATCGGCATCTCGTTTCTCCCGCACAGCCTTCAGAAACACTTCTTCGAGTGACGACTGAGACGGCGTCAGATTCTGAACCGCCACCCCCAGTTCCTTCGCAATTCCCCAGACTCTCCCACTGATGTCTTCTGCTTCTCCATAAACGACCAGTCTGTTGTCCTGGACCTGTTCCACGACCACTCCGGTTCCGCTCAGTCGCTGCAACAACTGTTCGCCCCCATTAGCCACCTGCACGGTCATTGATGGTCGCGGTGACTTCAACAGCTCCGCCAGCGAAGCCGACAACCGCACTCGACCGCCCGCCAGGATCGTGGCTGAGTCACAGACCGTTCGCACATCGGGCAGAATGTGAGTACACAGGATGACGGCTTTGCCAAACTTTCTCGACAGCACCTGAATGCGATTCAGCATTGCTTCGCGTTCCTCCGGGTCCAGTCCCGAGGTCGGTTCGTCCAGAATCAGCAGTTCCGGATCATGAACGATGGCCATCGCGAACCGCAACTTCTGTCGCATGCCGGTCGAATACGTTTCGACATTGCGATAGCGTTCCTGCCCCATGCCGCAGAAATCCAGAATTTCATGCGAACGCCTCAATCCTTCCACGCTGGGCAGACAGGACAGTCGTGCCGCCACCTGGACGGATTCAATCCCGGACAGACCGTGCATGTAACAGTCATCTTCCGGCATGTACCCCACGCGCGCCCGAATCCGGCCGGCAGCGCTGCCAAGCGGGCATCCAAGCACATGTCCGTCACCGGACGTTGTGCGAACCAGTCCCAGCAGAACCTTGATCAGCGTACTCTTACCCGCCCCGTTCGGCCCCAGCAATCCGGTGACGCCTTCGCTGATCACCAGATTCACATCATCCAGCGCGCGAAAGCTGCCGTAGTCTTTCACGATATGATTCAATTCAATCAGCGCCTTCATGGAAGTTCTTTGTGGTCGCCGGTTTGCCGTGGAAGAGGTGCTGAGAAGCAGTGGAAGCCAATTTGCCACCAGCACCCTGCCATTGATTTCTGAATTTCAGACGGAGCTGGTCTTCTTGTTTGTCTCAGATTCGCTCCGGACGTGGATCGCCTGGAGCCAAAAAGTCAATTCCCGATTACTGAAGAACAAATACCCGGCGACTGGATCGCCGGACCACACCTTCATCATGATACGTGGTTATGCTGCCGGAGCTCGTGTGACGCAGTTGTAGCGGACTTTCCATTCAGCGACCAGTCGCCCAAACCAATCGTCAGAACGACATCGGAGCCCCACTCGATGAGCCGAGGTCGCTCAGATTGATGCCATTGGAATGACTTTGAACGAACTGCCCCTCGACGCAAGAAACGCGAAAATTCGTCAGGTGGTCGCCATTCTTCCTGGCAGTCAGCCCTATCTCTGCCGACGCCCTCTGAACGTCAACAAAGGGAATCACGGCAAAACCCTTCTGGGCTTCCTCTGCGACAGACTTCCGCACATCGATCTTGAAACCTGGCGGCAAAAGATTGACGAAGGGATGATTATCCAGCAGCGTTGCGGTACGTCCGTCGCTCCTGACTTCACAACTCCGGGACTTTCGGCAGCGGTTTCACCTGATCAAATCGTTCAGGCGGGGCAGATTTTCGAGCACCTCGTTCCCCGGACAATTGAACCCGATGTGAATGCGAACATCACAGTGCTTTTCGAAAGTCAGGGACTGATCGCCGTCAATAAACCCGCTCCACTACCGATGCACGCCTCAGGCCGATTCTGCAAGAACACATTGCAGCACATCCTGAGTCTTGTCTATCCCGAAAAACCACCGTTGATCGTTCATCGTCTGGACGCGAACACGTCCGGCGTTGTGTTGCTCGCATGTGACAGAGCAACGGCACGTCACATACAGAACGAGTTTGAACAACGTGCGGTTCAGAAAACCTATATCGCCCAGGTCCACGGCCATCCTCGGGAAGACCGTTTTTCCTGCGACGCCCCCATCGCGCGCCAACCAGCAGAACAAGGTCTGCGTGGAGTTGACCTGCAATTCGGTCTGAACGCGGTCACACACTTTGAAGTCCTGAGCCGACATGAAGACGGGACAAGCTTTCTGCGAGCCTCACCGGTGACTGGCCGAACAAATCAGATTCGAATTCACCTATGGCACCTGGGATTCCCCATCGTTGGTGACCCGGCATATCTGAAGAACGGTTGCCTCGGAACGAATCGCACCCTTTCGGTCTCAGAACCCCAACTCTGCCTGCACGCACATTCCATCTTCATTGCCACGAAGACCAAAGGCATGCGGCCTCAGGGGTGTGGCCCGGATTCACAAATATTCTTCGCACCTCTTCCGCCGTGGGCGGAGAATCTCAAACTCTCGAACGTTCCTTAAAAGGCTGCACGATGGAATTCTGCCCATCGTTGTCGCAACAATATGTCGTCGTTTCCTGTTCCCACCTTTCCTCTGAGTTTGCCCTATGAAAATAACCGTCCGTCATCTCGTTTCTGCGTTCGTGCTCGTCCCCGTCCTTTTGCTGTCCGCTTCCAGCACTCAAGCCGAAGTGAAAGTGCCTGCAATCTTCGGCAGTCACATGGTTCTTCAACAGGGAAAAGAAATTCCAATCTGGGGCTGGGCGGAACCGGAGGAAAAAATTCAGGTCCAGCTGGGCGACTCCACAGTCAGTGCCGTTGCCGATGCAAAAGGTCAGTGGAGAGTCGAATTGCCCGCTCGCAAAGCCAGTCACGATCCGCTGCAGCTTGTCATTCGCGGCACGAATACGATTGAAATCTCCGACGTACTGATCGGGGAGGTCTGGCTGTGTTCGGGACAGTCCAACATGGAATGGACGGTCGCCAGCAGTCTGAATGCAAAGGACGAAATCGCGGCGGCCAACTATCCGACAATCCGCCACATTAAAGTTCCTCGTGTGCCTTCCACAACACCGTTGACAAACTTCGACTCCACATGGCAGGTGTGTTCGCCGGAAACGGCCGGGGCGTTTACGGCCTGTGGTTACTTTATGGCTCGAGAACTGGCCAAAGAACTGAATGTTCCCATTGGCCTGGTCAATTCATCGTGGGGCGGAACGCGAGTCGAACCGTGGACGCCGCCCGTTGGATTTCAGAAGGTGGAAGCCCTTCAGGATATCTATCAGTCGGTGATCGGTCGCACTCCCGGAACGCAGCAGTTTGCCGACCGGCTGTCCACCTATGTCGAAGCCTCAAAAGCATGGCTGGCTGAAGCAGAAGCGGCGCTTCAGTCCGGCACTGGAGTCTCCGCGGCACCCGCATTTCCTGCAGAACTGACACCGTTTCAAAGCCATCAGGATCCGACCATGCTGTACAACGGCATGATTCATGCCATCGTTGGATTCCCGATTCGCGGAGCCATCTGGTATCAGGGAGAATCCAACCACGCCGAAGGAATGCTGTACACAGAAAAGAAGAAAGCTCTGATTGGCGGCTGGCGAGACTTATGGGGGCAGGGCGACTTTCCGTTTTACTATGTGCAGATTGCTCCGTTTCAGTATGGCAATGAAGATCCGGAGATTCTGGCTCGCTTCTGGGAAGCTCAAACGGCTGTGCAGGAGATCCCCCACACCGGCATGGTGGTCATCAACGACATTGCAACCCTGAACGACATTCATCCTCCCAACAAACAGGACGTGGGACATCGTCTGGCACTGCTGGCATTGAAGAACGACTACGGAAAAAGCGACCTCGTCGCATCCGGGCCGGAATTTGATTCTCTGGAAACCAGAGGCCATCAACTCGTCGTCAGATTCCGAAGCACCGGCGGCGGTTTGAAAACCCGTGACGGAAAGTCTCCCAGCCATTTTGAAATCATCGGCAACGGCTCGGGCGGCTTTCACCCTGCCAACGCGACCATTGATGGCGATTCCGTCATTCTGGAATGCGATGCCGTTCAGAATCCCGTGGCCTTTCGATTTGCATGGCACAAACTGGCCGAACCAAATCTGACGGGAGCCACAGGACTTCCAGCCAGCGCCGTTCGTGGTGGCAAAGTCCCCGATCTCATCAGCTCACTTCCGGACAGTGATCGCTACAAACTGGTCTACGACCTGAATCTTGCCAAACTGTCCGGCAACATTCAGTACGACGTCGATCACAGCCGTGAGGTCACTGACTTTGACCGCATTGGCTACTTCGTGGAACTCGACGACAAGACCATTCTGGTAACCATGAACGCGTTTACAGACAACGTCCACCACATTGGCATCCCGTCGCTTGCTACGGGAGCCTTCTTTCAACAGAAAGTGGAATCAATGGATGTCTTCACCAATGTTGGCGGACTGACCGCCGGTCATGATATCGCCACGGGCAACATAGAATTCTGGCCTCAGAACTACGGCACGGGCAACGCGGCGGGAATTCCCGGAGCCGCTGGAAATGTCTACGACTTCGGTGACGAACCAGCGGATCCAACGGACGGCTATGGATGCATGCAGGTGCATAATCATGCAGCCGGACAGACTCTGTTTGCCATCAATAACTGGAAACGCGGCTCACAGGCAGACCTTGGCATCGGGAACAGTTCCGGGCAAACTCGAGACTGGACCTTCACGGGCAATGCCGACAGCTATTCGAAAAAGCGACTTCGAGTCTACGTGCGCACCGCGAAGTGATCATCAAACAGCGACAGCATCCTGAGGCGGCATATTGATGCTCCGATAAAACGAACAGCCCGACCATTTCCGGTCGGGCTGTTTCAGTTTTACAGCAATCGATGACCCATCAGTTATTGGAGCGGAAGTGTTCGTTCTGAATGGGGATCGTGCAGTTCAAAATGGCCTGTAACACTTCGGCAGGTGAACCATTGCAATCGATCCGCTGCACGATTGCCGGATCATACATCTCCAGCACCGGAGCTGTTACCCGGTCATACACTTCGAAACGATGCCGAATGACGTCTTCATTCGCATCATCGGTTCGGTTTTCGCGAATCGCTCGCCGACGAATGCGGTGCACCATGTCTTCCTGATCACTGCACTCAAGGTAGATAATCTGGTAGATCTCCAGATACTCCTTCACGATCTCCACCTGTTCCACGTTACGAGGCATCCCGTCCAGAATCAGCAGGTCTTCGCGCGGCTTGTACCACGACAGCGCGACGTACGCATCGACGGCCTTCTTCCAGATTTTCATTGTGAGTTCGTTGGGAACCAGTTCGCCGCGGGAAATGTAGTTGTAGACTTCCTTCCCGTCAGTCGAACCAATGTCGATGGAACGAAAAACGTCGCCCACCGACAGATGGAAGAACCCCGGAATGTTGGCAAGAATCCGCCCCTGAGTTCCTTTGCCGACACCCGGCGGACCAAACAGGAGCACACAGCGATATCGTCTGTCTGATGACATAGTCGCTTCCGAAATAACGGAACTGCAGAGAACGGTCTCAAACTTCGGACCAATCCAACACCATCGCCGCAGACACTCAACAGCCACCAGAAGGTACGACCGCCGATCGGCCTGCCAATTCAAACTCACGCCAGCAACACGTTCTCCGGAATGCTGCCGACCACACTTCGCCAGTATCGCATTCCCGGTTCATCCGCGACAGACACCCAATCCCCACGCGCTGGTTTTCTCTGATTCGGTGCTGAACCAGGCCGCGAGGAAACTCTGTTCCGAGTCTCCCTCCGAAAGATTTCCGCTGACGGCGAAGACCTGTCCGCGACCGATTACCCCGACTGAACAGTATCAGCCCCGCCAAAAAGATCAGCCAGCCAATTCACAAGGTCGGCCCACCGCAGTAACGTTCGCAAGTCACACGGAAACGATGCCCGCGGACTCAGTTCGTTTTTCGACATCTGAACTATGTGGTCTCGCCACAGAATCGACCTGAAGTTCAAAGAAAGTCTACAAAAACGGAATCCGCAACAAACCGCCCCTCGTCGGTCAGACGCAGTTGTCCGGCAGAAACTTCCAGCATTCCCGATTTCAGGTACTGATCAAACACTCTGGGGGCCAGCGATTTCAGTGAGCGTCTAAACCGCTGTTCAAATTTCTGCAGATCAATCCCTCGGTTTCGGCGCAGGCCCACAAAGACAGCTTCGCGCGCCATTGTCTCATCAGAAAGAACGTCAATCTCCTGAAGAACCGGCTGATGTCGCAGCCAGCCATCGATCCATCGGCGAACATTTCTGGAGTTCGTACTTCGCACGCCGTTGAGATATCTCGCAGCCCCCGGGCCGAATGCGAAGTAATGATCGGCAGCCCAGTAAACGTGATTATGCCGAGACTCAAATCCCGGTTTCGCAAAATTCGAGATCTCGTAATGCTCAAATCCACTCGCTCCCAGCAGCGTCATAGCCGTTTGATACATGGCCCGTTCGATCTCATCAGGAACCGGAACCAACTGCCCTCGATGCCGCCGACCGTAAAACGTTGTTCCCTTCTCAAACGTCAGACCATACGCAGAAACATGTTCCGGCGCCAGATCGGCGACCAGCTTCAGAGTTTCTTCCCAGGAACCGATCGACTGATCGGGAACACCAAAGATCAGGTCCACAGAAAGATTTGACACGAAAGAACGTGCTCGACGAATGACATCGATTGCCTGCTCCCGACTGTGTTCACGTTCAAGCGTCTGCAGAACCTTCTCATCAAACGACTGTACTCCCAGACTCAGCCGATTGACGCCGTGCCTCACCAGGACCGCCAGACGATCATCGTCCAAACCGTCCGGATTCGCTTCCACGGTAAATTCACCACCAGCGGTCAGTCGGAAGTGCTCCCCAATGCGTTGCAGCAGTTCCGTCAACTGTACGGCCGACAGATGAGTCGGAGTTCCGCCGCCAATGTAAATCGTCTCAACGTCGTAAACCGATGACAACGTTGAAAGTTCATTGGACAGAGCCTGCAGATACCGTGGAATCAGTTCGTCACGGCGAGCCACCAGGGTAAAATCGCAGTAACCGCAGCGATGTCTGCAGAATGGCACATGAATGTACACGGCCCTGGGCAGAGAGCCGGAATGCGGCTGCCGATAGATATCTGTTTCAGAAGCAGTCATTCCTGAGGTAAGCGAGCCAAAGACTCTTCAGAACCTGACAGCAACAGGATATCCGTCGCTTCAATGCGATCATTCGGCCCGGGAACGTTGATCAGTCGAGTCCCGTCACACTCTTCGTCCGGCTTTCCGGTCCGACGACGAATCGCAATCAGATTCACCTGATATGTGGACCGCAGATCAATTTCTTTCACCGTCTTTCCGGCGAACTTCGACGGGGCCAGCATTTCCACAATGGTGAAACCTTCACCAAGAGTGATGTAGTCGTTAATGCGAGGATGGGCCAGTCGACGGCCCAGCATATCGCCGGCATTCTGTTCCGGCTGAATCACCTCGTCCGCACCAATCTGCCGAAAGATCTCCGCATGGAACTGTGTCTGAGCCCGGCAGATCACATGCGGAATCTGCAGGTTCTTTTTGCAGATCACCGTCGTCAGCAGGGCCGCTTCGAAATTCTCGCCGATTGCAATGACCACACAATCAACGCGATCAACTTCCTGACTTCGCAGCGCGGCTTCTTCTGTCGAATTGAGCCGGACTGCCAGTGCCACATCATCGCGGACTTCTTCCACCAGACGTTCATCCGTATCAATCGCAATCACTTCCGCGCCGTGAATGGACAGACGTCTTGCCAAAGCCGTCCCAAACCGACCAAGTCCAATCACAGCGATTCGCTGGTAAGAAGTGGGGCTCATGATTTCCTTCGTTTCAGCAGTTTCTGAAATTGCGGCCATGATTTCGTATTGGCCACATCAGCAGCCGTCAATCCCGCTCGCCGAGCCTGATCGACGCCGTATTGAAGCACATCGAAGCCATTCACACTATGCGCATCTGTGCTGATGACAATCGGAATTCCCAGCTCACTGGCGGCGCTGGCGTTGATGTCATTCAGATCCAGTCGCTTGAAGTGAGCGTTGATTTCCATCATCACCCCATAATCCGCAGCGGCCTTCAACATAGCCGCCACATCCACATCTGCGCCTTCTCGCTTGCCCACCAGCCGTCCTGTCGGATGTCCGATCACATGAACATTGGGGTTTTGAATGGCATTCAGCAGACGTTTCATGATCTGTTCGCGAGGCTGCTGCAGGCCATAGTGCAGCACGGCGACAACCCAATCGGCTTCCGACAGGACATCGTCAGGCAGATCCATTGTGGCATCTTCCAGAATGTCACATTCGATACCGCACAGAATCTCGATCCCGGAAACTTTCGCTGCGACCTTTCGAATTTCGTCCCAGTGCTGACGCAGCCGAGTCCCGTCCAGGCCGTTCGCCATAGACACCCGTTTGCTGTGATCTGTGATTGCAATGTACTTCAGGCCTCTGGCTTTGGCGGCTTCGGCCATCTCCAGAATCGACGCCGTCCCGTCAGACGCCGTCGTGTGCATGTGAAGATCGCCTTTGATGTCGCTCACTTCCACCAGCTTCGGCAGCTCGCCGTGTTCGATCATTCGGAACTCAAGCCGATTCTCTCGCAACTCCGGCGGAATCCACGGCAGCCCCAGCACGGCATACACGCTTTCTTCCGTGTCACCCGCGATCTGCTCGTCACCCCGAAACACACCGTACTCGTTGACCTTCAGCCCCAGATCCTTTGCCTTCTGGCGAATCACAACGTTGTGTTCTTTGGACCCGGTGAAGTACTGCAGCGCGGCCCCGTACGATTCATCAGGCACAACTCGCAGATCCAGTTCCAAACCCGACTTCAGTCGAACTCGCTGCTTTGTGTCGCCGCGCTGCAGGACGGTGTCGACCAGCGGATTGGCAGCCAGTCGATCCATCGCAGCGTCAGCGTTGGAAGAGGTGGCCAGCACATCAAGGTCGCCGCAGGTCTCGCGACGACGACGGCAACTTCCGGCCACGGAGGCCTGAGACACCTCCGCCAGCTGCAGAAGATCGGAAACAATGGCATCAGCGGCAAGGCTGGCATCCGCAATGGAAACTCGACGTCCCGCTTCTTCCGCCAGCCCGATGTTGTCCAGAATCGCCTGCTCGGTTTTCTTTCCGAACCCCTTGAGTTCAGAAAGTCGCCCCGCTTCGGCGGCTGCCTTCAGCTGCTCCAGAGACGTCAGGTTCAGCTGATGAAAAAACACACTGACCTTCTTCGGGCCGACTCCGGGAATACGCAGCATGTCCAAAACACCGGCAGGTACCTGCTCGCGCAGTTCCGAAAGAAGCGGATGCTCACCGGTGCGGACGATGACTTCGATCTGATGAGCCAGGTCCTTGCCGATTCCTGAGAACTCGGTCAGATCAGAACCGGTTTCAACCAAAGACGAAAACGAATCTGCGGTTCCCGACACCGTGCGGGCCGCATTTCGGTACGCGCGCACTCGAAAAGGATTCGCGTTCTGAATCTCCAGCAGGTCTGCCAGCTGTTCAAACACCGCCGCAATCTGATCGTTCTTCATGTCCGTTCGATTTCAGCTGGAAGGTCAGGCGTCTCCGTCCGCAGGAGTCTCCACGGGTGCGGCCTGAGTCTGATCGGGAGCCTTTGCTGGTGGTGCCGCACCGTGAGGCGTATTCATCGCCACCAGTACCACGCCCACAACCACAAGACTCATCCCAACCCACAGCAACGGACTGATCTGAGTCGACCCCTTCAACTGCGAATACGCGAACAGAGCATTCACGCTGACAGCCCCCCCGAACACAATGGGCATCACCAATGCCGTGTTGCCTTTGCTGATCAATACCGCATTGGTCAAAAAGAAAGCTCCGGCTGCTCCCAGAGATCCCGCAATAAAGCCCCACCGCATCGCAGGTGCATGAGTTCCCGAATAACTGAACGTATCGCCCTTCATCTTCATCGCGATCAGGCCACCCGCGATCGCGATCACCAGATAAGCCACGCCGATAAAGACATAGGGCTTGAACGGACTCCATTCCGGCGGGCGAGCCGTACTGCGAGCATTCCCCAGAGCCGGACCGTACATCCCCCAGCACAGCGCGGTCCCCAGCGCGAAGAGAATCGGAATCAACAAACCTTTCATAGCGTCCTCTGCGACTTCGTATTCTGTTTTGATCGATGGTGTTTCCGAAAAACACCCCGCTGCGATGCAGATCTGAAGGCGTCCGGAACCATCGAATAATAACCAGACAGACCAGCAACGTCACCCACGCCGCATCCGATACCCGCGCGCAGGAATCGCGAATCGGATTGGCTGAAATTTTCCCCGCCGTGCGCCGGTCTCGTCCGCTGTGCGCGGGCCTCCCGGGCTCGCACACGGCGTACCGTATAACCTCGCTGCTCAAGGACTCACAGCGAATCCTCTCACTCTGAAACAATCTGCCCTCCGTTCGGAACTAGGATTACGCAACGCGCGGCATCCACTGGCTCACGGAAACGGGTATGGCCCAATAAGGAAGGGGACGCTGGTGCCGACGGGTCGTGTGCGTTTTGTCTTACTCCAGGTGCGATCCGCTGGAGATCGTGTGGAATCCCGATAAAAAACAGTTCAATCGGGCCGGCTCAAGCCCCGGCACTGGATCACCTGATACGCCAACGACCAGACATACCTCTGCAGAAATCCTGTTCCGCTGCTGCGTCGGGCGGTGGCAAGTTGCTGGTCTTTATATCCTGATTCGAATTCGACGATTCCGTCGAACCTGCAACCCTTGTTCGACTGAATTGGTATCTCTGCAGACTTGTGGGTGGACTGCGTGCATCGTTGTCGGTACGTGGCACGCTGCGGGAGTCGGCCGCCCGGACTCACTCAAACGCCAGTCCGAACGCACCGGCCGCAACAGATCGCTGAATACCAGCCTCAACCGACGAGTCTTCGCGAAAAGACACAATGCTCTGGCGCGCTGTGGCTTTTACTGAAGAGTGAAGGGCGGGGGACTTGTATTCTTTGATGTCGAGCCTGTTGCCTCGGTCCCACTGAGATCGGACGAAGTATCGGGACAGACTCCTGGCGATCCGAAAACAACGGTCTTGATCCGTGATCAACTCGACCTGTCGCACTATACGGCGAACAGTCGGACACAGGCGTAGCCAATGCCGGTCACCCCAGCGCCAACCTCGAGGCGCGAAGCATCCATCAGGCG
>JAGQPY010000609.1 GCA_020426485.1 Planctomycetaceae bacterium | reverse complement strand
AGCGTGTGCTCGCTATCGTCTCGGCAGAAGTAGACAGGCTTATGGATAACCTCAACACCGCGACCACGCGCTCCATCTGAACATGCCAACAGACCTCGAAAAACAATGGATGGCAGCCTGGCGTCGAGCCGCCCCGGAACTGGAACGCATTCGCAACGAAGAACTGAGGACTCTGAGCGATCAGGCAGCAACGCTGCAGGCAACGTGGCTGGGCGTCGAATTCGATGTGGAAACGACGGCGGACTCCGGGCTGCGACAGTTTCAGGTGTGGATGAAGAAGTGGCGAAACGTTTCAGACGGATAGCTTCGAACGCAACCGATGCTCTATCTAACGACGCTGCAGGTCTGAATAACGTTCTGCAGGTTGCCGTGAACCTGTGCGAGCATCTGGAGACCCTCGGAATTCCGTTCTCCATCATCGGTGGTATTGCCGTCCAGCGGTGGGGTGAGCCTCGTCAGACAGTTGATGTTGATGCCACTTTGTTTGTTGGTTTTGGCAATGAAGGCGATGCCGTAAGACGGCTGTTGAAAAAGTTTCAAAGTCGCATCGAGGATGCACATGAATTCGCCCTGCAAAATCGCATTCTGCTGCTTCGGGCTGATCAGGGAACAGCGATTGATCTTTCGCTCGGTGGCCTACCATTTGAGGAGCGTTTGATTGAACGATCCAGTGTCTGGTCGGTACCTCGCCATGGCCATATCCACCCTGCAGTACCAAAGACCTTGTCGTGCTCAAAGCATTCGCCAGCCGACCACAGGACTGGATCGACATCGAAAAAGTGATCATCCGTCAGGGCTTGCGCCTCAACAGAAAACAGATCACTGAAGAACTCACGCCCCTCGCGGAACTCAAGGAAGATCCACACATCCTGGAACAGCTTAAGGACTTATTCCAACGTTATCAGTGAGGTCGGTTGTTTACGGTAGACGGATACCGTCGACTACTGAAACGCCTCAGCCTGTTTCGTGACAGTCAGCCGATTTTTACGCTGTCGTCAGGATCAACGTGTTGATCGCAGATCTGACTCTCAACAGATTCCGAACATAAACCGATGGCTCTGTTGACCGCTGCATCTTTTCAAAAGGAGTTTTGGTGGGTCTTCTCAAACATCTTACACCTGGGGACCTCGGTATGAATCATGCCTGCCGGGGAAGCAAAGTTCGGAATAAAAATGATTCCCCGCAGTTTTCCGCTGTGCGCGTGATGTTCATTTCTTTGACCAGACGCGTGAGTTCAGAAGTTGAAGCATCACATGATCTCAACCGTCGTGTTTTTTCATCAATTCGGTTACTGCCGTGCGCCTTTTGATTAACGCACTCTCGATTGGTTCGATGAGTGGTCAGCATGTGGTCTACGGATTTCTGCGGCCGTTCCTGCGTTGGGCCATTCCGGACCATGATGTTGTGCTGCTTCATCTGCAGTCCGAACATCCGCCGGAGGACCTGTTCAGCAGTGGGATGGGAAGCATCCCCGTTACAAATCGCTGTCGGAACTGGCTGTTTCGATCGGTCTGGGAAGCCGGAAAACTACCCACTGTCATCAAAGCCGGGCAGTTTGACGTTGTGTTGAATATCTCCGGTGCGATTTCGCCACGATGCCCGGTGCCGCAGGTCGTCCTGTGCATGAACCCCTGGTGTTATCGCCCATCGGCTCAGCGTAACATGCTGGACCGTGCAAAGGCAGCACTGCAGTGTCTGGCCTATCGTCGAGCCTATCGTCAGGCAGCGTCGCTGATCTATCTGTCCGGGCACTTGCGGGAATTGTACCGCCACGATAATTCGCCTGTGGTAGAACGAAGTTACTCGGTCTCTCTGGTGGGTTTGAGCGAAGAAACGGTGTATGCCGCTCGTGAAGCAGAAGGAACGCCAAGGCGACCGTGGTCCATTTTGAGCGTCTCTGCGATGGCTTCATGGAAGGGTGCTGAAACGCTGGTCCAGGCCGTTGCCATTCTTCGTCAGCGTGGGTTTCCGGTGACGCTGGACCTGGTAGGGCCATGGCCGCAGCCAGACTATGAAGCTCAGATTCGTGCTCAGGTCAGCTGTCTGGAACTGCAAGACGCGGTCCACTTTCGTGGCAAAGTTTCACGCGATGATCTTCACAAAGCCTACGCAGAAAGTCAGGTATTCTGTCTGATGAGCACCTGTGAATCTTTTGGGATCCCGGCAGCGGAAGCGATGTGTTTTGGAACTCCGGTGGTCAGTACCGACTGTTGTGCCATTGCCGAAGTTTGTGAATCCGCCGGATTATTCGGGCCGCCTGACGATCCCGTCTGGACGGCAGATGCACTGCAGCGAATGCTGACCGATACCGCGTTTCGAGAACAGTGCTCCGAAAACGCCATTCGGCGTGCGGAACGGTTGACGTGGGAACGATGTTCCCTGGCGTTTCGACGGATCATGGATGTTGGCAAGGATTCTTCCGGTCGCACACCCGCGGAAGTACAGAATAACGATCTCAGCCAGACCGAAACGACGGTTCGCTGACGGTTGATCGCACTGATGCTTCCACGACATGCAGAACAAAGGGGATGTGTACAACAGCTGCACCTCCTCGATGACATCTTCGGAGCAAACATTCGTCGCAAAGCGAATGTCCACACCCACCGTCGTTCAGTGCACTAAGATTCGGTGAATTCCACACAGCAAAAACGTGCATTAGAGATCGCGCAGTGGTACCGTCGTTCGCAATTCAACACAAATCCGTGGGGGCAACAGAAGCGTTCGTAGTCACGAATGTCATCGGGCGACCGCCAGGCGAGCACGGTTAAGATCCGCGTCCCGAGCCTGCAATTCGGTCACCCACAGGAACGAAGTACGCGCGAACGAGGGAAGTGGTCTCTGCGCAAGGGCCGTGTCAGTGGTGAAGGCCGTGGTATTCCTGGAATGCGGTGACTCCACACTGCTTTGTTGTCCTTCCACTATCGATTCAATAAGCACTCAAGGGTTATTTGCAGTGCTGA
>JAGQPY010000608.1 GCA_020426485.1 Planctomycetaceae bacterium | reverse complement strand
GAACCTCGCCGCCGTCCATACGACGCCTTCGCCTTCTGAGCTGGCTTCGCTTCCGATGACGGCTTTCGTTTTGATCCGGAGGCCGGATGTTCGCCCGGCGAGGGACCGGAAGCAGGATGTTTGCGTTTCTGAAAGGCCATGTGTCGCTGGTGTCGGGTGAAAGTAGACGAACGCGAATTGGTAGTCGTCGCGATGGAACTCGGGCCGGAAGCTGTCGTTGCCGCTGGTTCCGCTAAAACAGCGACGGGAAATTATTTCTGCCGGTGGCTCCAGTAGGTGAAGTCGTGAGACTTCAGACCACCGAACCTCGGTGAACACGTTCTCAGTGGCGACCGTGATTCATGACCGCTGCTTTGCCGCGTGAAGTCCTGGTTCGGACCGCTGCCGAATCGCCGATTCTATCGCCGTCACGAAAGAACGTCGAAATGTTTCAGCGGAATCTGCCAAATAAGAACACGCCGCCGGGCTTCCGTTTCTGATCCCCCCAGTTCGCCTCGAAGTCATCACGCGATTTTCTTCACCAGATTATCTGATCCGGTCACGTGGCACGGCAGTCAAAGCAGCTGCGGATTCTCCGCGTTTCCTGATGAGAGCGACCGGCGGCTTTATGGTGACCATTCTGATTGTTGCAACTGATTCCCCACGTTTTTCCAGGCGAAAGAGCGATACAAGAGTGCAGAATCTGTTCGAAGTGGTTTCCCGTCGCGTGGTGAAATCTGATTTCGGACGTGTTCACGGAAACCAATGAAGCGGTACAATGGTGCCGATGGTCAGGTCACCCCGGCTGATGGTGTCCTCCAAAGCCGTTCTGCTTTTGCTGTTACAGGAGTCATCTGACATGAAACGCGCCGGACTGCGATGTTCATTGATCGCCTTTGCCGTTGTGATGCTGGCAGGAACTCCATCGTGTTTTGCTCAGCTGGGCCAGATCGGTGGCGGAACCGGTGGAACCACGGGCGGTGCGGGCGGCGGTGCCACAACCGGTGGCGGTGCGGCGGGAGGCGGCGCGGGAACACAGGGAGCAGCTCAGGCCGGTGGCACGACGGCTCAGGGACTTGGCGGCCTGACAACTCAAGGTCCCGGAGGCAGCGGATTGCAGGGTGGTGTGGCCGGAGCAAACACATCAACCGTGTTTGTTGGCGGCAATAATAACGGTGGCTTCGTAGGGGGAGCCGTGGCGACTCAGAACAACAACAACCGTCAGTTTCGAGCCATCACGAATACAGCCGTCCCCACGGGAGGCAATCAGCAGCAAACGGCAGGCACACCGCGACAGATCCCGACGGTTCTGAGAGTGGCGTTTTCGATTCCACAGTTGACCAGTCCTGCCAGTCAGTTTGGGACGTCCAGTCAACGCATCACGAACGTGGCCGAAGTGAAGCCGGAACTTCGAGCCGTGACGATTTCCGTCAATCCGGACGGCACGGCGATTCTGACGGGCGTTGTTTCGAGTCATGAATCTCGACGGTTGGCGGCGAATCTCGTCCGTTTCAATCCCGGCGTCCGACAGGTCAAAAACGATATCGTCGTTGCGGGACCGTAGTGCAGTGTCAGCCATGATTTGATGAGCAGGACGCCCTTTCCAGGCCGTCAGCTCAACAGGACGGTCTGAAAAGGCCGTCCTGCAGTCACTCATTCGAATATTGGCAGACCAGTAGTTGTCATCCGGGAAACTGAATCGCCAGCGATACCCGCAGACTACAGCCGGAGAACTCGGACTGCGTTCGACGCCCGCGCGGCCAGCGCTGTTGGCTCATGAGTGCGACGCGTCACAATTCTCACCCGAACGGCCCGCAATCGACGTTGTTGTCTACGGGAGTTCCTGAAGGAACTGACTCATTTCGGCCGCTGCGTGTTCATCGTTCAGTTCGCGAGCGACAACGATGCCCCGCTGGAAGACGGTTCGAGCGTCGTCGCGCCGACCCAGACTGGTCAGATGCTGGCCCGCCATCATGAAGGCCGGAACGTAGGGCGGCTGATTCTGCATCAGTTCGTCAAACAGGTGCAGACAACGCTGGCTGTCGCCTTCTTTTTGAAGCTCCATGGCCAGCATGTACCGCAACGTCACGTCCTGCGGCTGATCCGCCAGCATGGCCTCAATCTTCTCACGACGACTCACCACATTCTTCTCCACAACGGCAAGACATGAACGTTCAATGAATGGCAGGACATTCAGTCGTTGAACATCCTGTTGAAAATCCCATCAACAGATCAGCCGAAACGCCCAGCGACGGTGACGCCTTCCAGCATTCTCCAACCGCTGACACTTTCGCACCCGCGGCAGGTTTTCGGCTTCGACACGCTGCGAACGACGGATCACTCCGCTCGTTCGAACACCGAAACGACAGGCTATCTGAAAAGGGGTCTGCCCCTCTACAGGCGAGTACTCAGGCCGTATTTTTCAGAGGTCTTGTTGAATTTGTGTCGCAGCACTTCGGCCAGATCAATGTCCAGATCCATGGCAATCAGGTCGACGCAGATCAGAATGTCGGCCAGCTCTTCACGCAGATTGCTGATGTCTTCCTTGCCACCCGCCATGCCCAGGCGAGCGCGTTCGAGCTTTTTCAATTCGTTGCACGCTTCACCGGCTTCACCGGCAAGTTCCAGTCCGCGAAAAGAAAGCGGCAACACGTTGCCTCGGGCCCATTCGACATGCCGCTCAGCATTGGCTTTGCGAAGTTCTTCAAACGTCATTCAAACACTTCCGAAGTGATGGTGGTTCCTGAAACGGATCTACATGGATTCAAGACGCGGTGCAAAGCGTGTTCGGCTGACAGATTTCACAAACGTGGTTTGGGAGGCTTCACGGGTGCCCGCCACGAATCGACACCCGTCGCACTGACCTTACGACGGTAGACGCTGTCGCCACAGGTCACGTACAGAATGTTGCGATCCGGCCCGCCGAAGATCACATTGCTGAGCCACGCGGCTTTCGGCTTGCGAATGATAAAGTGAACTCGGCC
>JAGQPY010000607.1 GCA_020426485.1 Planctomycetaceae bacterium | reverse complement strand
GCTGCTCCTGAAGCCGCTGCAGCATCTGTTGTTTGCGACGAGACTCCTGCGAACTCATGCCAGCTCCAACGATGGGCAGATTCGCCTCCTCAGGAAGCGCAATGAGCGACGCACGATTCCGCCCACCAACCGCTCCGGCTGTCCCGAACTTGGTTTCGGTGGAAAGAAAGATCCCCGCCAATGCTGTGTAGTTTCGCTGAGAGATGGGATCAAAGCGATGATCATGGCATCGTGCACAGGCAGCCGTCACTCCCAGAAACGCTTGTGATACGACTGCAATCTGATCATCCGCCAGATCGACAGCGAACTGTTTCGGATCGCGTTCGTTGATGGGGTTTTCACCAAGTGCCAGGAATGCTGTGGCGATCAACTGCTCGGCACGCTGCGACGCATTTCCAGCTGGCATCAGATCACCAGCGATCTGTTCCCGAATAAACTGATCGAACGGCTTGTCTTTGTGGAACGAGTCGATCACATAGTCGCGATAACGCCAGGCATGCGGATAAACAAGGTTCACATCTTTGCCGGACGATTCGGCGTAACGCGCGATATCCAGCCAGTGCCTGCCCCAGCGTTCGGCATACTCGTGCGACGCCAGTAATCGATTGACCGTTTCCTCCAGCAGACGGTCGCGTGATTGCGGGGATGCCTCCCAGCGGACCACGAACTCAGACGCTTCCTCCGGAGCCGGCGGAAGGCCAGTCAGATCAAACCGCAGTCGTCGCAGAAGAACCAATGGTTCAGCATCTGCCACAGGAGTCAGTCCATGTGAGTCCCACTGAGCAGCCACGAATCGATCGATCCCGGTCTGTGGCCACGCTGCGTGCTGTGGAGCGATCATCATTGTCGCCGGGTCGACTGAAATGATCGGCTGGAACGACCACCATGATCTGGCGCCGGACGTGTCGTAGCGGCTGACCATCCTGGCAGGCCCATCGCGCGGGTCAGGTGCCCCCATGCGGACCCACGTTTCGAAGTCGCGTTTGACGTTGTCGGGCAGTTTTCCTCCCTGGTCTTTGGGCGGCATCATCAAGTCATCGTTGCTGTATCGGATGGCCGAGATCAGCAGACTTGCCGACAGGTTTCCTGGAACGACCGCCGCTCCGGAATCGCCGCCGCGCCGCACGCCTTCACGCGAGTCCAGCAGCAACCCGCCTTGAACTTCGCCTGCCTGGTCGGAGTGACACGAGTAACATTTCTCGACAAGCACAGGTCGAATCTTCGCCTCGAAGAACAGCAGCTGCTCCTGCGAAAACTTCTCCTGTCCTTGAGTGCTACTCACCAGGACCAGCAACAAAACGCTGCTGATGCACTGCGATCGCCTTGGGGCACCCAAATGATGCGCTGTCTGAAAATCAGTGAGTCTCATGATCTACTCCCTGTTTCGTAAGCGACTGGTCCACGATGACGCGGACCTGATCGCTGAAGAGTCCGAAGGCCGCGAGGTCCAGTCTGACAGTCCGGCGATCGTCACTCAGAGTCACTCTGTCATCGCGCGGAGTTCCAAAGAGTTCGAGCGCACGTCCTTTTTGGGGAACCTGACCGCCGCGAATGGAAAAGAGACCGTCGCTCGCACGAAGATCATCTCCTCGCACGATCAGCCCCAGAATGGGCCGGTCAAAGGTGACATCACCCACAATGCGTTTGAGTTCGCTGGCATCCGCCCGCAGAGGAACATCATCGGGTTCTCGTTCACCTGAATCGACAGGGCGAAACTGCAGCAGGAAACTCCTGACTCGGCTTTCTGCTGGCAACTGATCCGCGACGAGCTGCGATTCCAGGCGGTAATCCCCCGGCAAAGTGATATTCAGAGTCAGCGGTTCGTCAAGTTCTTTTGCGTAACCTTCCGGCAACACAAAGATTTCTGAGTCACTTTGAACGAGGCCCATCCGGCGGGGCCAGGGAGGTGCGATTAGGAAGGCGCCGGTCGATTCAACAATCCCGGACGATGCAGGCCAGATTTTCACATACGTATTGGCGTCAAATTCAGAAGTTCGCACCTGCGTGCTGTCGACGCGAACCGCTTCTCCCTCCCGAACGAGCTGCCGGTCTTCGCTGTTGGAGGACTTCACCTCGACTTCGCCATCGAAGACGGAGACGACCGTCTGGCCATCGGTATCTAGCGCAATGCCGAATGCAGTCCCCAGGTCGACGACTTCAGCTGTGGGAGTATCGACCTGAAACCCTTCAGCACCCGGCGGAACGGTGGCGGTCAGCAGACCGGCATGCAGGCGCGTCCTGCCCGGCGCGATTAGTTGGTAACGTGCCGGCCCCTGCAGCGTGACCTCGACACCGTCATCGAATAGCAGCCGCATCAGCCCGTCCGCAAGGTTGATCGTGACCGGCCCCAGCCGGTCACCGACACTCCATGTCAGGTCCGCATTCTGAATCATCGCGACTGTGAAAAATGTCTCAGAAGGTGGGTCGTCCGAAGCCGGATTCCGAAACCACATCAAACCAAACAGCAAGCAGGCAGCCAGAGCCGCGAACGAAGCGATCACGCGTCGCCCGGAGAATCGCTTCATCGTGATCGGTGTCGAAGTGGCTTCATGGACCCTTGAGGACACTGCTTCCGTGCGAACAGCTTCACGCAACATCTGGTCGCGAATATTTTCCTCCACAAACCGCTGCATCGCCTCAGGATGCTCGCTCAACCACTCGGACAGTGCGGTTTCGCCTGCAGAATCGATTGAGCCATCCAGCCACTGTTCGATCAACTGTTCCTGAGCGGAATTCATGTCGAACCTCCCCGCAGAGCCAGCTGCCGTTCGACACAGCGTTTGAGCGCTTCCCGAGTTCGCTTAAGGATGGTGCGGACGTTGGCCGCTGTCAGGTTCAATTCGCGGCCGATCGCTTCGGACGGCTGGTCCTGAGCGTACGAAAGCTCGATGACCTGACGCGGCCGCCCCTTCAATTCGCCGATGCAGTGCTGCAGGGCCGTCGCTTCTCCATCGAGACGCGGTG
>JAGQPY010000606.1 GCA_020426485.1 Planctomycetaceae bacterium | reverse complement strand
AATCAAAGCCAAAGCGGCGACAAGTCGCCGCACTCCAAACGACAACCTGGCGCTGTCCAGCTAAGGTCTCCAGGCAAACCACTTCATGGATACATTGCCCGGGTCTTCGAAACTGCTGCCCGATCGCCGCCGCCGGAGACGAAACCGAAAGCGTCCTGACGGGTTGCGACGACGATTCCGCAGTCGTGAAGCGGATCGCGATGTCGGCAATGGACGGGGAATCAGGTGCAGCTTCAAACACGTGATCGCTGGTCGATCAGGAGTTCACTGACTCAGGGGCAGCGGCGATCCGCGGGAAGTGCCGGTTTTTCCTGTTTTTTGCGGCAATTCCCGGGTCTCAGGAAAGACCAACGTTGCCAACAAGCGATGCGTCAGCATAGGCTTCATCCGGGTCGGGAATCATGGCGACGGGAAACCACAAAGCTGGTCACCCCTTGATCGATTGTGTGTCGTCTTGATTGGATTCGCACGCCCATAAGAATCCGGATCTGCGGAAACGTGGTGACTGACCGGCGTGGTGCGTCCCGTAAGGGCAACGCGGAGAAGCAGATTTTTCGTTTAACTCGCCCCAAAGGGAGGGTCACGCCTGCAGCGACTCCCCTCCGGCTCGGGTTAAACGGTCTTTTCTCGAATGAAAAGCTTCACAGCGTTGACGGAACGGGGCCCGCAAACGAAGTGGACAGCCGTCCGGAAATGCTTTCGGTGGCGGCTTTGAAAACCTGACTCAGCGTGAGCAGGTTTGATGAAACAGAAGATTTGATTCGGCAGAGATATGTCAGGGTGAACGTATGCGGCGTTCACCTCAGACGAGGAACCATGTGAAATGTCAACCAGTGACTCAGGACTAAGTAAGGTGGAACAACTGAAGCTGGACAGTCGCCAGCTTCGGGGAACCATTGCGGAAGAACTTCAGAATGACAATCCGGCGTTCTCCGACGAATCTGCAAATCTGCTGAAACATCACGGCAGCTACATGCAGGACGATCGAGACGTTCGGAAGCAGAAGAACGAAGACGGTACGAAAAAGGACAAAGAATATTCGTGCATGGTCCGTTCCAGAATTCCCGGAGGCAGAGTTACGGCGGCGCAGTTTATTGCGGAACTGGATCTGTGCGATCGGCTGGCCAACGGCACCGTCCGAATTACATCGCGGCAGGGGTTTCAGTTGCATGGCGTTCTGAAAAGTAACCTGCGTGAGACCATTCGAGCCATTAACGAATCCAAACTGACGACTCTGGCGGCATGTGGCGACGTCAATCGAAACGTCATGTGCTGTCCTGCCCCCTACAAAAACAATCCGGTTCATACCGAACTGCAGCAGCTGTCACAGCAACTGGCCGAACATTTCCGTCCGAAAACAACGGCGTACTACGAAATCTGGCTGACCGATGAAGCCGGGGAAAAAACAAACGTCACGGAATTTCAACCGGTTGAAGAACCCATCTACGGCGAACGCTATCTGCCTCGGAAGTTCAAGATGGCGATCGCCGAACCATCTGATAACTGCGTGGACGTCTATACTCAGGATCTGGGTCTGCTGGCCGTTGTCGAAGGCGATCGCATCGTCGGGTACAACGTCCTGGTCGGCGGTGGTATGGGCCGCACGCCATCTGCGGAGAAGACATTTCCGCGTCTTGCGGAAAAAATGGCGTTCGTGACGCCCGATCAGGTGATCGCTGTGGCGGAGGCCGTTGTCAAAGTTCAACGTGACTTTGGTAATCGCGACGATCGCAAGCGAGCCCGCCTGAAGTACCTTGTACACGACTGGGGAATGCCAAAGTTCAAAGCCAAAGTCGAGGAATACTATGGCGCGACGCTGTCGGAACCACATGACTCCGACGTGACAGGTGTTGACGATCACATTGGCTGGCACGAACAGGGTGACGGCAAACTGTTCCTGGGCATCAACATCGAGAACGGTCGCATCAAAGATGAAGGTGATCTGCGAATCAAGTCGGGGCTGCGAGCCATCCTGACGAAGTACGGCATGAACACTCGTCTGACGGCTCTGCAAAGCGTTATTCTGTGCGACATTGATCCCGCCGATCGTCCTGCGATTGATGCCATGCTGACAGAATATGGCATGAAATCCGCTGACGAACTATCACTCATTCGAAGGTACTCGATCGCCTGCCCGGCCTTCCCCACGTGCGGACTTTCCATCACCGAATCTGAGCGAGCTCTGCCGGGTGTCATCGACGACCTGGACGTGGAAATCGCTCGACTGGGACTGCAGTCAGAAAAGATTGCCATCCACATGACCGGCTGCCCCAACGGCTGTGCGCGACCCTACACGCCGGACATTGGTCTTGTTGGCAAAGCTGTCGGCAAATACACCGTGTTCCTCGGCGGCAATGTCGAGGGAACTCGACTGGGCTTCATCTTCCGCGATTCAGTTCCGCTGGAAGAACTTGTGCCAACGCTGGTGCCGCTGCTGACGTCGTTCAAGACCGAACATCAGGGTTCGGAATCATTTGGCGACTACTGCCATCGACTGGGTGTCGAGGGACTGGAAGCAAAGTTCAGCTGACGGTTCTTCGGAAAACAGTTTTGTGTTCCGTGCCAGTCGACGGTCGGCACACCACCCTCGAACAATCGAGGGCCCCGGACAATCGAACAAAACCGAGGCACTGAATGGTATCTCGGTGTTCGTGTTGTCTTTCTATGTCCGAAGATCGTTGACAATTTTCGAAGGTGATCTCAGGAGTCTCACGACTTCTGCTATTCATGGATCTCGGAAGTCTGATGACTTCTGCGACCAATGGTTTCACCGCCAAAAAATGTTTCACAGCGTTGCCCACTCGGGGGGCAACGCTTGCGGCGCGGATCATCAGTAGTCCAGCGGCGAAACAACTCGCACTCGCGGTTGGCGCGGGGAGCTGCGGCCGACGAACCATGCGACAATGAAACCAAAAGCGAAACCTCCGGCGTGAGCCCACCAGGCGACACCCGCTGCTTCAATGCTGCCC
>JAGQPY010000605.1 GCA_020426485.1 Planctomycetaceae bacterium | reverse complement strand
CAAAGATTCCGGCTACAGTTTGGGTCACACGCCACAACCATGGGTGAAAGCCGCGTCGATTCGTGCCGAGCCAACTCACTTTCCCAGCGCGGAATGCTATGCTGTGCGTTTTGAAAACTCCAATGAGGCAGGGCTTCGGAACGATTCGAGCTACCGCTCGGAAACGCTCCCGATGGTCGCAATGAAAACCTGACTCATTTGAAACAGGTTTTCTTCAACAATCGCAGCGAATGAGGCATCGCTTCAGACCAATGTTGCTATCTCGGTCTGCCGTATCGACACGCCGGCAACCTACGTAATGAAACGGTTGAAACACTGATGATTTTTCGTTCTTTGATTCTGCATTTCTGGGTTTTCTGCGCATGGCACGGGGTTCATGCCTCTGACCTGCCGTCCGGGAATGCCACGATTCGATCAGCGTATAAGGGTTCGGCAATTGTCATTACGACAACGGACCGTCTGGCCGGTGCGATTCATTCACTGACTTGGAACGGTCGGGAGTTCATCAACAGTACGGACCACGGACGACAGCTGCAGTCCGCATCCAACTTCGACGCGGGCAGTCGCTTCACCGGAGAAACCTTCAATCCCACAGAAGCCGGTTCCCGCGCAGATGGCGCTGGCCCGGTTTCCACCAGTCGACTGCTGCACCTGATCGCGGATAACAATCGACTGCAGACGACATCGCAGATGGCCTTCTGGCTGCGTCCCGGTGAACGATCGGGAGGCGAACCGGCCAAAAATCGGACAGACATTTCCAATCATCTGCTGACCAAGCGAGTGGAAATTGGATACCGCAGCTGGCCGAATGTTATTCGCTATGACGTCACTTTCGGCCTGCCCGTCGATGAACAACATCACTACGCTCAGTTCGAAGCGCTGACGGGCTACATGCCGCCGGAATTCGAAAAGTTTCTGACGATCGACCTCCCGTCGATTGAGCCTCCGTCTGCCGAAAACCGGCGTTCAGCTCGGCAACGACTGGCACCTCTGGACGATGGCCCCGGGGAACAGAACAAGCCGATCATCTTCTGCACGAACGATGAACAGCACGCCATGGGCATCTGGTCACCTCAACAGCCATCGCCAGGCTTCGTCAACGCGGGCTATGGTCGATGGCGATTCACGAATCAGAAGGTAGTTAAATGGAACTGTGTCTTTCGAATTCGCCGCAACGCAGACTTTGTCCCGGCCGGTGATTATTCCTTTCGATGTTTTGTAATCGTGGGAACGCTGGACGATGTTGCGGAAACGATGGTTCAGCTATCGTCCTCAAATCCTGCTGCCGTTCCATAGATTTCGTGCAGGCCGTTTGTCGCACAGGTCCCGATCGCATGACCCACATCCCTTCAGCCGAAAACTCTGAATGTCGGGCCACCAGTCAAAAGCCGGTCAGACGCAGGACATCTTCATCCTCAGTCCTGCAACTCATCCACGAGGAATAGCCATGCTGAATCACCGCAAGACTCATCACCGTGAAATCACTTTACGGACGCGAAATGTCCTGACCTGCTACCGTTGGTTCAGGCTGTCAGTCACTGCGGTAACGCTGTGTCTGCTGCTGAGTGGCTGTTCTCCGACGGCGCCCGAGTCATCATCCGATGGAACATCAGACAACGTGCCATCATCTGCGGGTGATTCGAGCCGACCGCGCGTCGCACTGATTATGAAATCGCTGGCCAACGAGTTTTTTTCGACGATGGCCAAAGGCGCCGAAGCGCACCAGACGGCTCACAGCGATCAGTATGAGTTGATCGTAAACGGCATCAAAGATGAAACAGATGTCAGCGGACAGGTATCGCTGGTTGAACAAATGGTGGCTCAACAGGTCAACGCGATCGTCATCGCCCCGGCGGATTCCAAAGCGCTGCTGCCGGCACTGAAGAATGCTCTGGACAGCGGCATCACCGTGGTCAACATCGACAATAAGCTGGATACAGAAGTGCTGAACTCCATGGGAATTTCGATTCCCTTTGTGGGCCCGAATAATCGTACGGGAGCCAAACAGGTGGCTGACTACCTGGTTGGCAAGCTTCAAAAGGGCGACGAGGTCGCCATTCTGGAAGGAGTCCAGACATCTTTTAACGGTCAACAGCGCAAGCTGGGTTTCGAAGACGCTCTGAAAGCCGGTGGCATGCAGATCAGCGATTCTCAGTCAGCTCGCTGGGAAATGAGCATCGCCAACCAGACCGCTGCCGGAATGCTGACCGCTCATCCCGATCTGAAAGCCATTCTGGCCTGCAATGACAGCATGGCTCTGGGCGCGCTGGCGGCGGTGAAGGCGGCAGATCGCCTGAACACCGTGCAGATCATTGGGTTCGATAACATTTCCGCTGTGCAGCAGGCGATTCGCGATGGTGAAATTCTCGCAACAGCGGACCAGCATTCCGCGGAACTGGCCGTGTTTGGAATCGAAGCGGCTCTGGAAACCATTACCGAGGGTACGATTCCGGCAGATCGCGAAACGCCCGTGGATCTGGTCACGGCGGAAACTCTGAAAGGCCCGTAGGTCCACAGAATATCCTGCTCAAAGCCACGTCTGCTGTTGAGTGCCGCCTGAACGTGATCGATTCATTTCCGCAGCGCGGGTGCTGACGGCGTTGCGAAACGTGCGTGCATGGCCTGCAGGTTCCGCTGAAGTTCCTCCAGCAACTGATCTCTCAACGGGGATTTGATCTCCGATAGGTCGTGCTGTTCCGATGGATCACTTTCCAGATCATACAATTCAGTGCGGCTGTCTTCATGAAACCAGATCAGCTTGTGGTTTCCCCGGCGCAGAGCGGAATGGGGATGCGTTCGGCTGGTGAAAAAATCGTTGATGCCAATTCGATCGGGAGCTTTCGCATATCCGCGTTCCGGATGATAGTAAGGGAAATGCCAGATCAGGTTCCTGTCTATTGACGGCCCACCGCCGGACAACAGCGTTAGAAACGACTGGCCGTCCAGGTCTGCCGGAAGCGAGACTGCTGCTTCATCAGGTTTG
>JAGQPY010000604.1 GCA_020426485.1 Planctomycetaceae bacterium | reverse complement strand
GATGAGCTCTTATTGACCGCCGTGTTCTGTCTTGTTTCACCCGTGGCCGACAGGCCGGGAACAGAGAACACCTGGCCTGTCGGCCACGGGTGAAACGAAGGGACTTGAGAGCCACGACCCTGGCGGCTTCATCACCCCTCGTCGATGTTGGTCCACACAGGGCAATCCGTTTGCTTTTTCCATCGCGTGTTCGCCGGGAGTATTGATCATCGCTTCGAACACGCAGGCAGGCGTCCATTCACAGCGTTGAACCTTCCGACAACGGTGCGTCGGAGACTTCAACGAAGCCCGTATCCGGAACCAGGCGTTCCACTACAGCGCAGCCGCAGCTGTCGCTCCACACGTTGACGGACGTGCGACACATATCCAGCACGCGATCCACGGCGATGATGACGCCCTGAGATTCCAGCGGCAGGCCGACAGCCTGCAGCACGATCGCCATCATGACCAGTCCGGCGTGAGGAATTCCGGCGGCTCCCACGCTGGCCAGGAGTGCAGTGAACGCGACAATCACCTGTTCGGCAATCGTCAGATCGATGCCGGGAGTCGCCTGAGCAATAAACATCACGGCGACCACTTCGTACAGGGCCGTCCCGTCCATGTTGACGGTGGCTCCCAGCGGCAGAACAAACGAACTGGTGCCGTTGGAAATCTTCGCTCGCTGTTCGACACAATTCATCGTCAGCGGCAAAGCTGCATTGGAAGACGCTGTGGAAAAAGCGGTCATCAGCGCCGGGCTCATGTCGCGAAAGAAATTCACCGGATTGCGTTTGCCGATGAACCACACCAGAGCCGGAAGTGTGATGACGGCATGAAATACCAGAGCCAGAAACACAGCCGTCATATACCAGGCCAAAGTCAAAAAGATTTCCACTCCCTGACTGGCCGTCGAATACAGCATGAAAGCCGCAACACCGATCGGCGCCAGGCTGATGACCCAGGACGTCATGCGCATCATGACTTCAAAAGCGGATTCGAAGAACTCTTTCAAACGTTTTCCGTGTTCACCACCCACCACGTTGATGAACACCCCGAACAGAATGGCAAACGAAATGATGGACAGGAATTCACCACCGGCGATGGATGCGAACGGATTGGTCGGAATCAGTCGCATCGTTTGACCGTAGACAATTTCCAGCAATGATTGTTCGGCTGCCTGAATGGCTTTTCCGCCGCCTGGCAACAGAGCACCTTTGCCTGGCTGAATCAGATTGACCATCAACAGTCCTGTGGCGACAGCGATGGCACTGGTGGTGACGTAATAGATCAGAGTTCGGCTGAACAGCTGCCCAAATCGGCCCTGTCCGCCCAGACTGGTGACTCCCGTGACCAGCGAAGTGATGATCAACGGCACAGTCACCATCTTCAGCAACGCCAGAAACAGATCACCAACGAAACTGGCCGCAATGATGACCACGTCGCGCAGCCCCAGCGGATTGCTGGTGGCCAGACGACTCCAGAATGGCGGAAGTTTGTCAGCCGACGACGCAGCAAAGCTGGTGGTGGCCGGAATACCGTTATGACTTCGCTGCCAGGTGACTCCCACACCCTTCAGGCTGTGGATGATGCGCACGGTGGCATTCGTCACACGGATTTCCGGATTGTTGGTTCCCAGTGAAGCGTCTTCCAGAGCAGGATAGCTGCGAGCAAACGTGGCTTCGTCGGGGAAACTCTCTGAAGAGATTTGTTCGCGTTCGCCGGAATCGGTAACGGCGTATTCCACAAAACGAACCTGTTCCCCATCCCGCTCCAGCACCGCCAGAATTTCGGTGCTGATGTGCTGTTCACCATGATTCACCAGAATTCCAATGACGGAACCAAGTGCCATCGCGACCAGAATTTTGACGTGCAGCGGAGTTCGCGGACCGGCATGACCCGAATCAGACATGATGGCTTCTCTTGTTGTTCAGTGACTGGTGACGGCGAACCAATGTCCGACACAATGGGACTGATTCTTCCGATGAACCGGGCAGACTGTACAGGCAGTTCGATGTCCGCAACGTTCCATCACAACTCGCTCACGACGCCAACGGAATCATGGATAAAACGTTCATGAGACCGACGCATGTGTTGCCTTGGCGGCGTTCAGTGTGTTCTGCAGCAGCATGGCAATCGTCATGGGACCGACTCCCCCCGGCACCGGCGTGACAGCGGATGCAACCTTCAATGCGCCATTGAAGTCCACATCTCCCACCAGCCGATCCTCAACCCGATTGATGCCCACATCAATCACAACGGCTCCCGGACGAATCATGTTTTCCTTCACGAATTCCGGAATCCCGACGGCCGCAATCAGAATGTCGGCCTGTCGAGTCAGACTGCCGATGTCCGACGTACGGCTGTGGCAGATCGTGACCGTTGCATCTGCTCCGCGCTGAATCAGCAGTCCGGCCATCGGTTTGCCAACGATATCGCTGCGCCCGATGACCACGGCATGCTTTCCCGCCGTGGCGATGTTTTCGTGCTCCAGCATTTTCATCACGCCGAAAGGAGTGCACGGCAGAAATCGAGGACGCCCCTGCAGCATCAGGCCCACATTTTCCGGATGAAAACCATCGACATCTTTGCCAGGCACAATCGAATCCAGAATCGCGACGGAATCCAGATGCTTCGGCAACGGCAACTGGACCAGAATTCCATGCACCGTCGGATCATTGTTCAACTGCTGAACCAGTGACAGCAGTTCCGGCTGAGTCGTCTGTGCCGGAAGTCGATGCAGAGTACTCTGCAGACCGCATTTCCGGCATGCTCGTTCCTTGTTCCGAACATACACCTGACTGGCCGGATCGTCTCCCACCAGCACAGCCGCCAGATGCGGCGTCACGCCCGTTGCAGCCACAAATGTCGCGGTTTCGGTCGCGACCTGCTGCCGAACGGCCTCGGAAATCTCTTTTCCATCAATCAATCTTGCATTCATGATTCTTCACCGGGCTCGCAGGCCCTGATCTCAACTCGAATTTTTGGTTCAAAAACCAAACAGGAA
>JAGQPY010000603.1 GCA_020426485.1 Planctomycetaceae bacterium | reverse complement strand
TCCTGAAGTTTGCGGGCGGCTTCCATTTCGTCTTTGTACAGAAACTCCAGGCGGCGGCTGGCGGTCTGCAGCAGCATTTCCAGATCTCGCAGAAACGCATTGACCTGAGCTTCCGTGATCTGTCCCGGCATGGGTTGATGCTGAGCCTGTTCGGGCAGGTGACTGAGCAGCAACTGAATCTCCGATCCCGTCAGCAGCTGACGCCGCAGGACTTCTCCGACAGATCCGATTTTGAACTGCCAACCGATGCGTTCTTCACTGGTCAGTTCTTTCAGAGCAAACACGCAACGTCCCAGATCGGTGTTGCGAATGGCATTGGTCAGAGGATGATCCAGCTTGTCGTACACGAAGCCGTTTTTCGCGTATTCATCGGTGATATCTTTGACATGGCTGAGGACTTCTTCCTGAGCTTCGACGTCCGCGTCGGATCGTCGAAAGGCTTCCTGAAAGACTTTCAGAGTCATTTCGGCGGCGTCTTTCCGCACGTTTTCATCGTTGGAGGCCATCGCGGTTTCGATGATCTTCGGAAGTTCCTCCACAACGACTTCGCGGTGTTCTTCATCTTTCACCAGCGAAATCAATGCTTCGGGAGTGGTCAGTTGAGCCGGAGCCCAGGGTCCCAGCGAAAAGGCATACATGACGGTCAGCACCACCAGCGGTGTCGCCACAGCCGCTCCACCGATCACTTTGATGCGATCCGTCCACGAATAACGTCCTGATCGGCGTCGGCGATCGCCTGTCTTCTGGCCGTGAGCAAACCGGTTCAACACCAGCTGCAGTTCGCTGGCGGACTGATGACGATCCTCCGGACGGAAGGAGCACGCCTTCATGATCACTTCGGCCAGCGGTTTGGGAACCCACGGAGCTTTCTCGGAAAGTTCCGGCAGTTCCGCGTCCACTCGCACTTTGATCAGCTGTGCCGTGCTGAGTGCGTCAAAGGCTCGCGAACCGGAGACCATCTCATACAGAGTCACGCCCAGCGAATAGATATCGGATCGTTCGTCGTAACAGCCGCGCAGCTGTTCAGGGGCCATGAATCGTGGCGTGCCGATCAGGTCACCGGTGCGACTCAGATTGCTGTCATCATCCCGAATTTTGGCGACTCCAAAATCGGCCACCCAGATTTTGCCGTCTTCATCCAGCAGCAGATTTCCCGGCTTGATGTCTCGATGAATTGTCTGCTTCTCGTGCGCGTGAGCCAGCGCGGAAGCGACTTCGGCACCGAGCCTGGCGATCCGTGAAAAGTCCGCCTTCGGACCGAACAGGGTTTCGGGTGCCAGAAGTCGGCTGTGATCTGCAGTCTTTGCAGACGTGGTTCCCGAATTCGTTCCTGCAGGAGCTTTCGTACCTGTGGCGATTGTCCTGTTGGACACCTTTTCTGACACAACCTTTTGGGTCACAACGGTGCCGCCTGGTGTTTGCGAGAGTACTTCTGTTGATGACGTCCGAGGTGTCAGGGACGACTTGCCGGACTTTGACTGATCAACGCCGGATGTGTTTGCGGATGATGCGTTCGCGGCTTCGTATTCCTGCTGCAGCTGATCGAGGCTTTTTCCCTGAATCAGGGGCATGACAATGTAGTGAACTCCCGATTGTTCGCCAAAGTCATAGACGGGGACGACGTTGGGGTGATTCAGACGTGACGCCGCTTCGGCTTCGCGCTTGAAGCGTTCTGTCAGTTGAGTATTTTTCTTCTGACTGGTCAGAATCTTCAGGGCCAGCCGACGACTCAGCCTTGCATGGGCGGCTTCGTAAACCAGCCCCATCCCGCCCTGACCGATTTCGCGCACCAGTCGATAGCCACTGACAATCTCCGGGGCCGTCGCAGCGGATTCCGCCGCCGCAGCTCCCGGAACTACGGTCAGTCGCGGCTTCAGGCCCTCAGCCATCAACAGGGCCGGAAAGTCGGCGATGATTCTGTCGGCATGCTCCGGATAGCGCTGAGCAAATTCGCGCACGGGCACACCCTGTTTCCTTCGCAGCAGGGAAAGAAACTCTTCCAGCAGATCGTACACCTTCAGGTCGACATCTGTTGCGACGGCCGTGTCCGGCATGATTGCTTACTCCGCCTGCGAAGAGTTCAGGTCTTCGCAAAGTTCCTGCAGCCTGCGAATGGCACGCAGATGACGTTTCTTGGCCGTCGCCACGTTGATGTTCAGTTCAGCAGCTGCTTCGGAAATACTCAGATCTTCGATATGACGCAGGACCAGAATTTCTCGATCGTTTTCCTGCATGCCGGCAATGACGCTTTTCACCTGTTCCGCCAGATCCATCATCGCCAGCCGCGACTGTGGACTGATCATGGATTCGGCCAGCTGTTCCAGCGCGATCACGCGACTGTCATGAATTTTCACGCATTCGTTTCTGACCGCTCGCTTCTGAGTCGCCAGATGTCGCCGATGGCAGTCACCGACGGCAAACCGAGCCTGCAGCCTCAGCCAGTTATAAAGCGGCATCTGACTTTGGCGGCAGTAATCATCAAACGCCGCACTGGCTCGCAGAAATGTTTCCTGCAGAATGTCCGACGGATCGATGCGGCCGTTCAGCCGAGAATCCAGACGCAGTGAAATCAGACGCAGCAGGCGATCTCGATTCTCCTGCATGACCGAAGCAATTTCTGCACGATCGACGCCCGAATGAACCGCCGAATGCGACGATTTTCCTGCCGCACTGTATTCACCCGCCGCTGACAGCAGGTCTTTGAGAAGTGTTGTCATCGTCTCGGGGAATCCTTCTGTGCTTGCGGATGGCCACCGGGCCAGTGCAGTCTCTCTCGGTTCCGTTCGTTGAACCCGTGGCCGACAGGCCAGGAACCTGGAATGCCTGGCCTGTCGGAGGCTGGGGGAAAAGTGTCTGGGTAACCGCCGAAATACTTCCCATTTGACACAAAGCCCACAGTGTTAATTTTCCAGTTTCGCATAACATCGCTGTTTAACAGAAAAAGTCGTGTCAAGGTCAATGTTGAAGGACTTTTCCCGCAGCCTCC
>JAGQPY010000602.1 GCA_020426485.1 Planctomycetaceae bacterium | reverse complement strand
TCGCGACATTTGCCGCCATTCGCATGGGAACCGTCGACATGGCGGTCGGAAATATCCTGGGCAGCAACGCCTTCAACATGGTGATTCTGGGCGCTGTGGACTTTGCGAGTCCTCAGCCAGTGCTGACTCTGGTGTCGGACGTTCACTGCATCACGGCCGCCTGTGTGATCATCACCACGGGAGCCACCACGCTCAGCCTGCTGTATCGAGCAGAAAAACGCTGGTGGATCATCGAACCCGACGCCGCGCTGATTGCTTTGCTGGTGCTGGGTTCACTGTTCCTGGTCTACCTCAAAGGCTGACAAGGGCTTTGCCGCTCGACCCGGTTGGCGTGGGGGGCTGGTCGGTGTGGGCAGTGCCAAGCGCCGAGGCGCTTCCGTTGGGCGCTTGGTCGATCAGAAATCGGGGCCAGTGGCGGTCAGGGAGATCAGGTATTGGAGCTCGTGCTGTACCACGACTTTGACCGAGACTCTATTCGCTTTCATTCGCTGGAACCGAGATCCTGACATACTGATCCTGGACTGCCGCCTGTGTTGGGACAGTGAAACGGGATTCACTGAATCCCGCCGAAAGCACCTGGCGAAATGAACGTTCCTGACCATTCTCCAGCCAGCCAAATTCGATCTCAGTCGGATCAGAAGCAGCCGTCTCCCGCAGGCCATAAAGCCGAGCATCAATCAGCGCGGCGGGTCTGCCGGGGGAATGCATCACAAATCGGATGAGTGCTCTGCGACATTCCGCTTCGTTCGAGATTGGCGTCGATCCATAAAGCCAGCCGCTGGAGAACTCGTTGTCATCGGGGATATCGGCCACCGCGAATTCTGTCCAGGTGACTCCTTCATCAGTGGAAACCTCAAGCTGGTAACGACAGCCCTTCGTTGGTGGTACCGGCACCTGATATCGAACGGCGGCCCGGACTTCCGTCAGTCGAGTAACAGAATCCACGTGAAACACAACGTGAGCCGGCTTGTTGTCGGTTGCCAGAAACGCGTAACGCTGATGTCGGGATCGCGGTTGATAGCGAAGGTTTGATGAACGCAGTTCCGGAACCTCATAGTGTGACGTCTCTGATTCCGGCCGCCCAAAGTCCGGAATCACCGGCACGACGGCTCGCGGTTGAGATCGAACGGTGACATCGCAGCCGCTTTCGGTCAGTCGAGGATACATGGCCTGATTACACTGAGTCGTCGTGGTGAACTTCAGATGGTCCAGGCCACTGTTCCCGGAAAACTGAAAACGGATCTGCCAGCCGTACCGCCCTTTGACGGCATTTGTCAGGTCGGTGCGAAACGAGCGACCGGGTGAATCCAGTGTTTTGTCAGTCGCGGGCGATGAAGCGGAAATCAGCGATACGGGCATCCATGACTGGCCCTGATTCACAGATACTTCCGCCACCACATCCCCCAGGCAGCGGCCTTCAAGAATCAGCCCGTCCGTGGCATCAGCAGACATGGGGTTTTGATTGTCAACCGGATCACCACAGATCACATAGGGTGAACGATGGTCGAACGTGACCAGAGCCGTCTGATCATCCGAACTTCGCACGTGCGGCGACTCTGTGTTAAAAGAAACATTCGCCGTCTGATCACACAGTTGTTTGGGAAGATCGGTGGACGTTAATGGCGGCTCATAGACAAAGATTCCGTTACAGTAGCTGGCCGCACTTCGCGAATTCGATTTGCCGTCTTTGTGAAACGGTTCGCCGTTATTAAAAAAAGTCCACTGACGAAACGGACCGCCCTTTTGATTCTGCCAGAACCGACGTTTCTCGAATCCTCCAAAGTGATCTCGATCATACCAGCGAGTGAAGGATTCACCTTTTCGAAGATGAACGATTCCCGGGTCGGCCGCATAGCCACCGTTGTACAAGGCGTACCACGTCTTCCGTGCTGCGACGTCGTGCCAGCCTTTCTTCATCGTGTCTGCATCGGATGGCCAGTCAAAGGGGTAGTGCGGCACCGGCGGACGAACGGAATGGACCAGTGATGCGTCATTGATGATGTCGTCATAACCGGCCACGATTCCATCGGATCGAAAAAGCAGTCCGGCCATATCCGTGTCGAACGCATGCCAGCGCCCATCGTAGAAGATTTCACTGTTCACATGGTCAGGAAATTCACGACGTCTCGCGGGAAAGCCGGCCACTTTCCAGTATGGCTCGTTCCACGCATGAACCGTTCCGCACAATCCATAGCCAAAGGAGAACCTTGCGAGATTGGCGTCGAACAAAACGGTTTCGTAGTCACCCGCGTCGAGACTGTCCGGAATTCGTCCCGGAACGCACCATTCCATGGGCGACATCAGGTGCCACTGGTGAGTCAGAAACCAGTTGTACATCGCCAGAGCCCGTTCCTGGGGTGCGGACTTTTCTCCGACAGCAAACTGAACGCAGTCGTCGATTGACTGGAACGCACCTTCACCCGGATAGTGGGGATGACTGGTCCGAATGGTAAGGTCGCCCGTTCCCGCGTGTAGCGGCCAAGAGCACAACCAGCCATGCATTGTCAGCAGAAGGACCTGTTGCCGGAATGTCCTCGATATCAACCGTCGAACGTTCGTCCGACGAAGATCCGAATTCAGACCATGAACATGAAACCGTTTGTGAAGTAGTCCACGATCCATCAACGACATTGAACATGCCCCTGTGAGCAACGAAGTCTGAATGAGCCGCCGGCAACTGGGGCATCATTTGTTGGCAATGCGTTGAGTTTACTTTCTGTTCCTCGAAGCGAACAGCGGAGAGTTCCCTCACGTGCCAAGCCCATTTTCGCTGAGCCGGAGCGGGGGTCACAATTGAACTCTGACTGTCTGCGTCGCTTTGCTTCGACGGGGACGTTTGGCCGCCGGAACAGGAATCACCTGCACAATCACCGCGGCCACGGATCAATCCCTGTCGCTGTCGATTGCGAATCAGACGTCGCGTCGGCCCAGTCTTCACGTCGGCCAGCCACAATTCCGGCAGTTAACCCACCCGCAGCCGAACTGGCAGCGGCTGAGC
>JAGQPY010000601.1 GCA_020426485.1 Planctomycetaceae bacterium | reverse complement strand
ATCATTTACACGGCAGACCTTGGCCAGAATTCCTGTCAATTCAGCGACACGCCCAGGGACCTTCGCTTCTGCCGATCGCCAGATTCAACGAAGATTGGGTGCCTCGGGTGTTGTTGTGAATGCTTCCGGAATAGAACAGACGCTTTTCGGCGATCGTTTGTCAGCAAAACCCAAAGCGGCGACAAGTCTCCGCACTCCAGGGTGGCGCTGTCCAGTTAGTGTTCACGCCAATGGATGGAAGTTTTCCAGCGGTTCACCGGGAGATGTAATGCCGCTTCGCTTTGGCTGGGAGAACACCCCGCTTGTCCGTTCGTCCGGCAGTTCCAGCTGTTCCGGATTTCGGAAATTGCACTGCTTTGGGCAGTCGCTCTGACGAATGAACCTCGACAGGTTTTTCTCGATGCGCTCTGCTATTTGATGGCGCGCAATTGAACGCGGCGGGCACATTTCTTGCATTGGTGTCGACAGGCTTCAGGTGTCGGACACGCATTCTGTCGACGAGTACCTGACGTTTCCCTGATCGCTCAGCTGTCGCGTCCTAAAGCAGCCCGGCGAGCGGATTTTTCCGGTGGCTCCCGTGATGTCGGCAAACTTGCAATGATGCGGTCTGGTACGATTCCACAGCGGCGTGATTCTTCCACGATCCTTGATTCTCTGAGTGAGCCTGATCTCGCCAAGGTTTCAGTCTCGAACCCGGACCTACATCTTTCGGGCGCGTCGATTGTCGCAGGTGCTGCGTTCTCTGAGCTTACGCGATCCAGCGTTCACAAGGCGATGAGACTTGATGCCACAGCGACCGGCCAAAGTTGCTCGGGTCGCCACACATCAACGCCTGGATCCGGGGGATCTGCTCGTGAAGTTCAGAACAACGAACCTGCTGACTTCGAACACTTCATCACTGGTCCGCCGGACGCATTGGTTTCCGAATACCGTATGCCCAGTCAATTGTCTGCCCTGTCCAGAATTCTTCAGTCGCCTGGCCGCATTCTGTTGGTCATGTTGCTGGTGGTATTTGCTGTCGAAGTGGCGGTGATGCTGACTCTGCCGTTTCTGGTTCCGTCCGTTCTGGGAGAAACCAGTCGAGCTGTCCTTGATGCATTGCTGCTGACACTCATCAGCGCGCCGGCGTTGTGGTGGGTGATCGTAAGTCCGCTGCGGAGAATCGCCGTTCAGGAACAGGCTCGTTCGGAAACAATTGTTTCCAACGCCGCCGAAGGAATTGTGACCGTGACGGAGGCAGGAATTGTTGCGTCAGCCAACCGAGCGGCTTTGGGGTTATTTGGTTTGTCGCCGGAGGAACTTCTGGGGCGACAGATCAGTGACGTTGTGCCGGAACTGAAGATCCGTGCGACTCAGCCCGGAACACCGAACGTGACCACTGGTCTGCGGTCGGATCGTCAGTCTTTTCCGCTTTCCGTTTCCATCAGCGAATTTCCGTCGGAACGGGGAACGGGGTTCATTGCCATTCTTCAGGATCTGACGGAAGCCAATCGAATCGAACAGGAAAAACTGATTGCCGCACGGGAGCGCGAGGCATTGCGAGCACAGCAGATGGCCACGCTGGCTCAACTGGCCACAGGAGTGGCTCACGAAATTCGTAATCCTTTGACATCCATTAAGATGCTGATTCAGGTGAACCGAGCCAAGTTTGCCGAAGAAGGTTTGCCGACGAGGGACATGGAGCTTGTGGAACAGGAGATTCGGCGGATGGAGCGTTCTGTGACGGCTCTGCTGGATTACGGACGTCCGGCTCGCAGTGAGTTTCGACTGTTTTCGCTGCAGGAGGCCGTTCAGAAAGCACTTCGATTGATGGAAGGTCGGTGTCGGGAAGGCGGCGTTGAACTGATCGCCGATGTACCGGAGGTGCCGGTTCGGGTGTATGGCGACGCCTCTGAAATCCAGCAGTTGCTGCTGAATCTGGGATTGAACGCACTGGACGTGATGCCGGATGGGGGCCAACTGACCATTCAGCTGATTCGCCGCGGCGAACAGGCCGTGCTTTCGGTGTCCGATACGGGAACCGGAATTCCGGACGAAGTCATTTGCCGTTTATTCACACCATTTGTGACGACCAAGGCCAACGGTGTGGGGCTGGGACTGGGAATCTGTCGCCGCATCGCGGAATCGCATCGGGGACGACTGAACGGATTTAACCTGCCGACGGGTGGCGCTTGTTTTGAGCTGCTGCTGCCCATCGCGCACGACGACCAATCTCACGAGTTTGCGGCGTCGAAGTCGACCGATTCGCCGGACGGAAAAGAAGATTGAGATCCATGCAACGACTGCTGATTATTGACGACGAAGCTCCAATTACGCATGCCTTCGAGCGGGCATTCGGGGACGAAAATACACAGGTGCTGACAGCATCGACCTCTGCCGATGGTGTTCGCCTGTTTCAGTCGGAATCTCCGGATGTTGTTGTTCTTGATCTGCGTCTGCCGGATGAATCCGGACTTGAATGCTTTCTGAAGCTGCGGGAAATCGATTCACGGATTCCGGTGATTTTCATCACAGGACACGGCACCGTTGAAGCAGCGATTGAAGCCACGAAGCTGGGGGCCTATGACTACATGTTCAAGCCTCTGGAGCTGGATGACATCCGTCAGGTTCTTGAGAAAGCGTTCAGTCTGAGCCGGATGGTGCGAGTTCAGCCAACACTGGCCGTTTCAGATGATGTCTCCGGTAATGATGCGATTATCGGTCGATGCAAAGCCATGAAGGATGTGTACACGGCGATTGGTCGAGTGGCTCCTCAGGAAGTCACCGTTCTGCTGATGGGAGAAAGCGGAACCGGGAAGGAACTGGTGGCTCAGGCGATTTACCACCACAGCAGTCGTTCATCAGCTGCGTTTCGAGCCATCAATTGCGCGGCGATTCCGGATACGCTGCTGGAAAGCGAAATCTTCGGACACGAACGCGGTTCATTTACCGGCGCGGAGTCACGGCGCATTGGAAAGCTGGAACAGGCCAATGGCGGAACGTTGTTTCTGGATGAAGT
>JAGQPY010000600.1 GCA_020426485.1 Planctomycetaceae bacterium | reverse complement strand
GGATGAAGGTTATCCGCTGGTCGAGTTGTTTTAGAATCGCCCGTTCACTGTTGTCAGGTAGTTCACTGTTGTCAGGTGGTCCTGAGTTGGAACGCGCGAAGCAGGTCTCATGAAATGCAAAGAGCGCGTGACAAAGACAACGTTGTTTTCCGGCTCGCGGGGCCCGGCTGTTTATGTATTCGATGCTGAAAGTCGGCGTTGAACATTTCCGATAAAATTGCGGAGATCTACGCCGCGGAATCTCGGCGAGTTCTGGCCACACTCGTCCGTCTGCTCAATGACATTGATCTGGCGGAAGAGGCGTTACAGGATGCACTGGCAACTGCTGTTGAGGTCTGGCCGAAGGAAGGGCTTCCCGGAAATCCTCGCGCGTGGCTGGTTTCGGCCGGGCGGTTTCGTGCCATTGATCTGCTTCGGCGACGAAAGACCTTTGACGCGGCGAGACAAAGGTGTCTGGAACGTCTGGAACGAATTCAGGTTGCCAACCATTTTCGCGAAGATGTCGAAATTGAAGACGACCGCCTTCGTCTGATCTTCACGTGTTGTCATCCGTCGATTTCCCCCGAAGTGCAGGTTGCACTGACGCTGAGAGAGGTCTGCGGCCTGACAACCGAAGAGATTGCTCACGCGTTTCTGGTTTCACCGACCACGATGGCTCAACGACTGGTTCGTGGAAAGGCCAAGATTCGAGACGCAGGGATTCCGGTCAGGTTGCCCTCGGCCGAAGAGTTACCGGAACGGCTGGCTTCTGTTCTGACCGTGGCTTACCTGGTGTTCAGCGAAGGTTATTCGGCCACGTTCGGACCCACTGCCGTTCGGGAAGACCTGTCCGCGGAAGCTATTCGGCTGGGCCGTCTGCTGCTGGAACTTCTGCCTCACCCGGAAGTCATGGGGCTGCTGGCCTTGATGTTGCTGCAGGAATCTCGACGGCCGGCCAGAGTCAACAAAGATGGCGACATCGTTCTGCTGGAGGAACAGGATCGATCACTATGGAATAAAGACCAGATTCAGGAAGGTGCGGCGCTGGTGGAACGATCTTTGGCAACTCGAAACTACGGGCCGTATACCATTCAGTCGGCTATTGCGGCCGTGCATTCCAATGCTCGCACGGCACAGCAGACAGACTGGGCACAGATCGTCCTGCTTTATGACATTCTGCTGGCCAGTCAATCAACACCCGTGATTCGCCTGAACCGCGCTGTGGCGGTGGCCATGCGAGACCAGCCGGAGGAAGGGCTGCGTTTAATTGACGAACTGTTCACAGATGGACATCTGCAGAAATACCACCTTGCCCATGCGGCTCAAGCGGACCTGCTGCGTCGAATGGGACGCTTTGCCGAAGCCAAAGCTGCTTATCTCAACGCTCTGGCTTATGTGCAGCAGGAACCGGAACGCCGATTTCTGCAGCGGCGGTTGTCCGAAGTCAGCTCACCAACGCCGGATTCCGGGGAACGACGGAACTAAGGCGTCAGATGTAACATTGTAGACCGGTCACTTGTGAGTCGCTGAAGTCTCACGACCTCAGCGACTGGTAGAATATCTTCTTGTCACTGCCTAACCGGACAGCGCCCCCTTTGGACTGCGGTGACTTGTCGCCGCTTTGGATTTTGCTGAACGCTGATGGCCGAAAATCGCCTGTTCTTTTCCGGAAGCGTTCACGACAACTCGGGAGACACCGATTCTTCGTTGAAGAGCCGATCGGCAGCAGCGAAGGTCCTCAACGCCTGCCGTAGAACTGGTCAGAATCCCGTGCCCGGTCTGTCGCGGAATTCGTCAGAATTCCGAGTGATTCGGAATCAACAGTTCTGCAGCCAGTCAAATCTGATCTGCCGTTCGCGGAAACTGGATGAGTTGAATCCAAGCCAGAGCGGGCCACAAGTCGCCGCACTCCAGGAGACAACCGGGTGCTGTCCGGTGAGGCCGCTCAAAGAAGGTCGCCCACCTTCTTCAGACAGCGTTTCAGCTATTCAGTCGGCGGGATACTTCCATAGAAATCCAGACGTCATCCGCGCGAAGACCACAGGACGCCTGTGAGCCCGTTCTCTAAAGAATCGAAGGACCTTTGACTTCGATGCCCTTCAGGCGCATTTTCAGCTCTTCGATGTTCGGTGAGATTTCAAAGGCAGCTTCGCGGCTGATGTATTCCTTTGTGACGAAATGATACAGGCTGTCGTTGAACAGCTGCATCCCTTCGTCGCGTCCGATACGAATCGCGCCGTGAAGCTTCTCGTCCTCGTTTTCCATCACCAGTTTTCGCACCGTCGGATTGAACAGCATGATTTCGACGATGGGAACTCGGCCGGGGAAATCCACGATTGTCTTCAAAAGTTTCTGCCCCACGATGGCCTTCATACTCATCGCAATCGCCGCACGAATGGCGTTGTGCATGTCGGCGGGAAACAGGTCAATGATACGCGGAATCGTACCGGGAGCGCTGGAAGCGTGAATTGTTCCGAAGACAAGGTGTCCCGTTTCGGCCGCGTGAATGGCGGTTTCGAAGGTTTCCCGGTCTCGCATTTCGCCCACCAGCATGATGTCCGGGTCTTCTCGAACCGCATGCTTCATGGCCACGTGAAAGTCGATGACGTCCTGCCCGATTTCACGCTGGTTGATCAGACAGTTGTCTGACGTGTAGACGAATTCGATGGGGTCTTCGATCGTCAGAATGTGCTTATTCATGTTGTGATTGATCCAGTCCAGCATCGACGCAATGGTCGTACTTTTTCCGGACCCGGTGACTCCTGCCAGCAGCACCATTCCCTGATCGAACTTACACAGATCTTCCATGATGGGCGGCAGAAACAGCTTTTCGAACGGTGGGATAAAGCGTTCAATCTTTCGAGCCACCATGCCGACCTTGCCCAGCTGAGTCAGCAGATTCACTCGAAACCGCCACGGTTCATCCTTGTAGATCACCACTTTGGAAAAGTCGGCTCCACCGTCACGGTGAAAGATGTCCAGATTTCGCTGGTCCATCATGGGAAACGTCAGCTTGATCATCTGACT
>JAGQPY010000005.1 GCA_020426485.1 Planctomycetaceae bacterium | reverse complement strand
AACTGCCCCGGGAAGCATTCGGTGACCAGGTCCGCCGGATACCACTTCTGCCATTCTTCGCGGTTCGTGTTATAGCCCATCGTACTGAACGGCACGATTCCTGCGTCGAGCCACGGGTTGCCCACGTCCGGTACGCGGCGCATGCGCTGGCCTTCTTTGCCCGGCGTCTGGCTTTCAATGATGACTCCGTCGATCCACGGTCGATGCGGTGTGTTGCCTTCGAAATCACCCCAGCCTTCGACGCAGCGTTCTTTGAGTTCTGCGAGTGAACCGATGACTTCAAAGTCTGACGGATCATTCTCATTGACCCAGATCGGCAGCGCGAGTCCCCAGAAGCGTTTCTTGGAAATCATCCAGTCGCCCATGTTGGTCAACCAGTCGATTTCACGTTCCTGTCCGTCAATACTGTCTGGCAACCACTTGATCTGCCGAGTCACATCTTTGATCTCTTCACGCCAGTCCATGTTGATGAACCATTCGTCGACCAGGCGGAAGACCAGTTCATCACCCGTTCGCCAGCAATGCGGATAGATGTGCGGATACGTTTCAACGGCAACCAGCATGCCCCTGGCTTTGAGCTTTTCGAAGACCAGTTCAGCCGTCTTCGGTGAGATCGCTTCGAGTCCAGTGAATTCGCCAAAGCCTTCATTGTATGTGCCGTCATCTCTGAGAGGAGCAATCACGGGCATGCCGACGGACACACCGATCTTGTGGTCGATATCTCCACAGCCCGGAGCCATGTGAACGATACCCGTTCCTTCGCCAGCGACGACGTTTGCATTGCCACGCGAGTCTCTGCCGCCGTCGATGACTTTGTGCCATGTTTTTCCGCATTTACCGAGATTGCTTTCATCGACAGGGTACCCGCCATCCATCTGCTGTGCCGGCAATTCATCAAACGGACCTTCATATCTCCATCCGACCATCTCAGCACCTTTGATCGTACCGAGTTCTTCGAAGCCGCCGTTCTCTTTGAAGATCTGAGCGAGCGTCTTCAGTTTCGGAACGCCCTCCGGCCACTTCCATTCCGGGCGACCGAAGCCGTCCTTGAATTCGGTGGACAATCGCTGGAAATTCAGATTGTCCTTCGCAAAGTAGTAGATCGCGTTGTCGCGTTTGGTCTGGATCCTGATGTAGTCCAGATCCGGATTCACCGCGCAGGCAACGTTGCTGGTGAGCGTCCAGGGAGTTGTGGTCCAGACGAGGAGGTATTCCTGTGCTGCTTGATGGGACGAATGGGAGTCATGCGACTGACTGTCATTAGTCGCATCATTCACATCACTCCCATGGTCTTCCCTCTTGATCGGAAACCGCACAAACACGCTCTTATGCGTCGTCAGCTTGCGGCCCTCGGCGATTTCCATCTGCGAATACGCACTGCCACCGCGGCCGGACCAGGGCATGACGTCATGGCCCTGATAGATTTTGCCGCGTTCGAAGCACTTCTTCAAAAAGGTCCAGATGGTTTCGTTGTTCTCAGTGCTGAACGTGAAATAGCTGCCACCCCACTCCGGGTTGCCGAGCTTTTCGACAAGCTGATGCGCCTTTGCCGTCGCGGTCTTGCCGCTGGGGGTGGTAATCGTGACGTCATCATCGGTACCAAGGAATTGGGCCAGATCACGAAGTTGTTGCGGGTCATCCCAATCCATCCAATAGCCCAGTCGCTGCGACTGTTCTGTTTGCCGAGCCGCGAATTTTAAAACTCGGCGTTTGCATTCGTTGACAAAGTTGTCGATCCCGAATTCATGGACGGCAGTTTTGGTACCGAGCCCCAGTTGCTTTTCAACTTCCACCTCGACCCACAGTCCCTGGCAGTCGAAACCATTTTGGTATCGTTGATCATGTCCGGTCATCGCAAAGAAGCGCTGGTACGTGTCCTTATATGTGCGTCCCCATGCGTGATGTACTCCCATGGGATTGTTGGCCGTGATCGGCCCATCCAGAAAGCTCCAGCGTTTTTTGCCGCGGTTCTTTTCTCGCAGTTTGCGGAAGGTTTGGTGCTGGTCCCAGAACTTCAGAACGGAATGTTCACCGGGAACGAAATTGCTGTCAGAGACGGGCTGAAACATAGGATTCTGATCGACTTCAAAGACGAGGGCGGACCCTCAGTTTGGACTGGACACTGCCGTCGGGACCGACTCTGCAGATTCGCTGCAGGTCAGATTCCGCAACGGGCAGCAAAGAGCGTGGTGGCCCTTCCGAGGCCGGAATTCTAGTGGCCACATCGGCGAGTCGCAAAGTGGCGGTGAGACTCAACCGGGGAAAAGCCTGACCAAACCGCGAAACGGCACCTCGATCGCCACTGAGTGCCCTGATGACCGCAGCTCATCGGCAGGCGTTCAGGCGGCTTCGGGGCGGACTGGCCCGATGGACTGAGGCTTTCCTTTGGGCGTGCGTTTTTTCAGATCAAACAGACCGAAGATCTCGGACGCATTCATCCCCAGCGACGGGTTATCGTTGTCGCCTTCGCCCAGAATCGATTCTGACAGCTCACGTTTTTCGCGCAGAACACGATCGATGCGTTCTTCGATGGTGTCTTTGCAGATGAAGCGAGTCACAATCACGGGCGACGTCACCCCGATCCGGTGAGCACGATTGATGGCCTGATCTTCGATTGCGGGATTCCACCAACGATCATAAAGAAAGACGTAATGAGCAAACTGAAGGTTCAGGCCGACAGCCCCCGTTCCGTAACTCATCAGAATGATGTGTGCATTGGGGTCTTCCTTGAACTTCTTCAGAATCGGTTCCCGCTGCTTGTGCGGAATTCCGCCGTGATAAATCAACGGATTGAACTGTTTCAGACGAGGTTCCAGCCAGTCCAGCGTTTTTGTCCACTGGCTGAACAGAATCGCCTTGCCTCCACTGGCTGCGATTTCTTCCATGTCTGCCACCAGCCGCTCCAGCTTGGCACTTTCATTCGTCAGCGGATCGTAGTTGGTGATCTGCTTCAGTCGCATCACCAGTTCAAACACGTGCTGAACACTGATGGAATCACCCAGCTCATTCAGATGAATCACGCCTTCTTTCTCCGCAACGCGGTAGGCGTACTGTTGAGCGTCCGTAAGTTCCAGTTCTGCGTCCCGGTCAATGCGGGGCGGCATGTCCTTCATCACCAGATCTTTTGTCCGCCGCAGAATGTGTTCTTCTGCCAGTGACGCCAGCTGCCGCATATCGGGCGTCGCGCGAGCCGGAACAACTTCCATGAATTCGAAAAGCGACACCAGTTCTTCCGGACGATTTTCAATCGGCGTTCCGGTCAGAGCCCAGCTGCGGCGACGATTGATCCCGCGAGCAATCTGGGCGGTCCGTGAGTCACGATTCTTGATTCGCTGAGCCTCATCCAGAACCAGAAGGTCAAACTTTGGAGCATCGTCGTCGGAGAACTCGGCAAGGTCGCGCGTCATCGATTCATAATTAGTAATCAGAATCGGAACACCAGGCATGGTCCACAACATGCGTCGACGCGCGCCATTGCCTTCGATGGTCACGACAGGAAGCTCTTCTGCCCACGTCCGGAACTCTCGCTGCCAGTTGGGAATCAGCGGTTTCGGGCAGACCAGGAGAACTCGATTGACCTGTCCGGCACGCAACAGCAGACGGATTCCGGTAATTGTTTGCATGGTCTTGCCGAGCCCCATTTCGTCTGCCAGCAGTGCGGCATGGCGAGCGAACATCCATGCGATGCCTTCGTACTGATACGGAAACGGTTCGAAGGGCATGATCAGTTCCTGGCCGCGCAGCCAAGTTTCCAGAGGCGGCTGCAGCAGATAGAACAGGCGATCCTGCAGAGACAACGCACTTTTCGGCGGCTTGATGCGCGTTCGCTGCGGCGATGCATCCGATTCAGCGTTGTCAGCGCGTCCCTTTCCCGGTGCTTTGATCTTTTTCAGTTCGACGCCATCAGAACTCGTTTCCTGCTTTGTCACCGGCGGCTGAAACACAGCGCCTTCCGGCAATGTCAGGCCGATGCATTTGACGGGGATGCGCCGAGGTTTCCAGGAAGGAACGAATTCCGGTTTACGTGAAAAGGGGACGTTGACAACGTCTACCTGAGGTCGTCGCCGCAGGGCAGGACCAAAACCAGCCTGTGCAATATCAACTGCCGGCTGCAGATTGATTGAACGGCATTCCGGTTCTGAATCAGACGATTCACTCAAAGACGAAGGCTGAGTTACGTCTGTCATCGGGCCATGACCGTTTTGATAGTCTCGTTCAGGGCATCACGAACACGCTCCAACGGTTCTTCGAGATCGGCCTGTCCGGGCACCAGATGTGACTTTTTCGTAACGAAGCGTGCATCATCGGGGTGTTGATCGTGAAAACACAGACGGCGGCCGCCAAGTTCTGCAGACAGGGCTTCCCGGGAACTCGCTTTTCCGTCAGCGTCCATACAAGCCACAGGAATTTCCGTGTGATCCCGCACCTCCAGAAGTGCCGGGTCGGCCACAAAAACCATCTCGGGCTTGATGGACACTCGCTCCAACAGCGTTCTGCCGATCAGTTCCCCCAGCAACCATGATTTCAATGTTCGTCCGTAGAGGATTTCCTGAGTTCGGTCAGGCCTGACCGGGGTCGTGCACTGAAATTCCAACGGACGGCCCATGTGATTCGTGACGAGCAGACCTCCCACGAAGCCACGCCCGTCCACTTCCACGGCGGCCATGAAACCAAGTCGCAACTGCTCTGAGTTCGCGTCCTTCGACATCCTGTCTCGATTCTCAAGCGGCCTGCGGCAGATTCTGCCGATTTTCCCTGAACCGGAATTCCACCGTCCCGCCTGTTCATCGACGCCCCCGTTTGAACGTCTTTAGACTTCTTACTTCAGCATACCTGTTCATGTTGAGCGAAGTTCGTGAAGCAATCAGCGAGAGATGCCGAGCGTCAATCTGCGTGCTTCAACGCGAGGCGTCGATTGACATCCGGGGTTCTGAAGGCGTTCTTCGCGCTAAGCCAGGTCTTTCGCCGAAGGGCCTGAAATTCCGGCCCCAATCCTTGCGCTCCAGAAACGTCGTGAAACACAGCGTGGCAGCAATTCTGAAGCGATGGCACCGTTTCAGGAACAGGATTCCCACTGCTGATGGACAGAATCTTTCGATTGAACGCTCTGTCCGAGTCGCTTGCGATCCGGCACTGGGCTTCTTTAAATGCGAAACTCCGCGATTGCTCAGACAGAGGCAATCGCTTTCTGAAAACTACGAACGGGTAAGTCAGCAATATGAAGTGTCTTGAAAACAAGGTTGCCATCGTCACGGGTGCCGGCACAGGAATTGGCAGAGCGGCCGCAAAGCTGCTGGCTGCCGACGGAGCAAAGGTTGTCGTTGTTGGTCGACGAGCCGAACCTCTGAAAACTGTGGTTCAGGAAATTCAAGCTGATGGCGGTCAGGCGACGGCCTATCCGGCAGACCTGATGGACGGCAACGCAGCAGCAGGTGTCGCGGAATTCACGCTGAAGACTTATGGACGGATCGACATTCTCGTGAACAACGCCGGATTCTCTTCCAAAGTTCGCTCAGTCCGCTGGGTTTCACCGGAAGAGTGGTCTGATGTCTTTCGCGTGAATATCGACGGCGTATTTCGACTGACTCAGGCCTGTCTGCCGGACATGATTGCTCGCGGCGAAGGCACAATCATCACAACATCGTCTGTCGCAGCGATCAAACCCGGCATTCTGGGCGGTGCCCCGTACTCGGCCGCCAAAGCAGCGTCGCAGACATTTTCTCATGGGCTCAACAGCGAACTACGCGGTCTCGGAATTCGCGCCACTGCGATCCTGCCGGGAGAAGTCGACACTCCGATTCTGAAAGGTCGTCCGGCCGTACCCAGCGACGAAGCCTGTCAGCTGATGATGCAGCCGGAGGACGTCGCTCGCTGTATTCACCTGGCAGCCACGCTGCCGCACCGAGCCGTGATCGAGGAAATGGTTGTCACACCAACAATCCCACGAGACATGTCTGCCGAGATGGCGGTCGCACTGAAAGCCGGCGCTCCGGCGGGTGAATAGTCCTGACGACTCGCCGCATCTGACTGGATTCACCCGGGACGCACATTGATCCCGTCCCGGGTGTTGTCTCCTGATGATTGGCTGCCGTCCTTTCTGGCCACGATCGCCGGCATAATGTGGTGTTGTCCACATCACTCATCCTGATCAGGAACCTGTTTCGCGGCAGAACGCTGATCCGGCATCGCAGGTTGGCCGACCAATTCAGCCGTGGCCGTCACCGATTCAGCCGCGAAATCCGGTGCGACTCGATCGGTGTTCCTGATGCCGATGTTGGTGTGAATCACCGCGACTGTGGCCCCACGACTCCACTTCAGCCAGAGTCACATGACGAATCTCACGGAAGTCATGTGAGTGGTGTCCACCAGCGCGATGCTCGACGACAGCATGCTCCACCAAACCGTGTTTCCCGAGCGTTGAATGATTCCCGTAGCCCTGCCCGGAACTGTCGTGAGGCAGCTGTTCGTACGAATGCTGTTCAGAGGACTTCGGCTGGGCGTCGGCAAGAAAGAAAACGTTTTCCTGCAGCCCTCGCACGGTCGTGTTTCGCTCAATGACGTCGGCCAGCGTGGTGGACTTCACTTCAGCAAGAATATCGGCCTCCAGAACATTTTCGTACCAGAAGCGATCGCCATCCCGCAGTCGAGTGAACTGGTCAACCAGAATGGTGCGGAACGTTTCTCCTAAGCTGCTGCCCGCGACATGGTCTTCTGCCAGACCGCCAATCCACAGGTCAATGTTGTCGACAGACCCGTACAGGTCCCGCAATTTTGTCTGCAGGTCGACATCAGATGTGATTTCATCAAAATCAGAAACCGCGTTGAGCCCGACAGAAACACGAACCGTGTTGTAGTCCGCCAGACCATGGTCACGTCCCCGCTGAATGTTCAGCGATGGCAGGTCAAATCCGCCGGCACCCGGAGGACCAAACAGGAAGTTGCGGACGTCGTCAATCACCTGTGTGTCAACTTCATTGGCCGCCTGAGTTGCTGCGCCCTTGAAAAACGGATCAATCCCGTAGGCAACCACTTCTGCTGGAGCAAAAAACGCATCCTTCAGTGAAAGATTGCCGGCATCAATGACGGAACCGTCATTATTCAATCGCTGCAGGTCAGACGTCAGCAGCGTATGGCCGACTCGAAAGGCAGCCGTTGAAAATTCATTGGCGATCGATGGATCCACATATGGGTTGTAGCCCGCATATTCTGTAATCGCTCCATCACCCAGCAGAGCAGGCAGGAACTCGTTGTAGGTGATCACCTGCAGTTCAGCGATGACAATTTCCCGAGCCTGCTGATAGATCTGTTCGTCCGAGAGCCACGGACTTTCCACTGAAAGCTCGTCCGCAATGCGATTGTGTTCGCGAACCCACAAAGTATGGATAGACGACAAAACAGCGTTTTCATTGGCTCGAACATCTCCTGCCAGGAAAAGCTCATCGCCGGTTCCGCCCGCATTCGGTAGTCCCGCTGAATTGAACGGCAGCAGGTCACCGTCAGACATTTTCAGCCTGCCGCCCTCAAACGTTCGAAGTTCCGTCGCTCGAACATCATCGGAACCGTAGACGTTGCTGCCGTCGATATATGATGTGATGGCATTGATTTGCTGACGAGGCTCCGAAGAATCCGCCTCGGGGTCATAAACAGAACGAGTCAAACCGATGTACTGAGTTCCTGTGCCTGCGGGATCAAAATACGGATCGCCGGTCGGCACAGGAATGTTGAATTCTTCCGTCGGAACCGCTCCGTCTGTCAGGTCGATATCGTGATCCAGAAACTGCCCCCACATCCACACATAGTCCGTCATCCCACGGTCATTGGGTTCATATTCCGTCTGCGCTGAAACGGTATTGCTGATCTCACGCGCGCTCGGTCGATCCGCTCCGGCCGGCGTGGAAACACCATCCCCGTATTCGGCTGTTGCCAGTCGCAGAAGATCTTCATGAGTACTGCCGATTTCCGCGTCGTATGGATTGTTGTTCGTGCCGTCAATGGTTCGGTATTCGTGCGACGGAGTCGGATCTGGAATCGGATCACCATTGCAGCCAAGCAATTCTGCAATAGTGAATTCGCCGTCAGTGAATCGCACCGCTTCAACACCCGTCAGAAAATCCTGTCGCTGACAGTTGCCAATGATCAGACCATCGGCCCCCTGACGAACCACCGTAAAGTCAGCACGCCTGCCGCTGGCGTAAACCGCAAGGTCAAAACCTTCGCCTCCGTTCAGAACATTGCGGCCGCCATAGGAAATCAGGGTGTCGTCTCCATGACCTCCGTTGAGTGTATTATTTCCGCCACGACCAATCAGAATGTCATCGCCGCATCCACCCTCCAGTAACTCACCGGAAGACTCCGCTGTCAGGACATCATTGCCAGCCGTCCCGAACGATTCGACAAACCCGCTGGCGGACATCAGAATCATCGGTTCAAACGAAGCGATGGAAAGATCAGAGGATCGGTGCGTGCGAAAAGACATGGGGAGCGCTTTCATCGATCAATGCGAAAGTGGGGGAGGGTGCCGCAATGTCGTCAGCATCTGTCGCAGTACAAAACTGCCGCCGATAAACAGACAGAGGCAGCGTTGGATCAGAGGCCTTCGACCGGAGGAGGAGATTCGTCAGGGCGATGCAGTTCAACATCCCGTGAACCACCGTCGCCGGGGCGAACTTCCGGAAGCCATCGTCATCGCTCCGGGCGTCCGGGAAAAACAGAATCTCTCCGGTCAGATAGAGATTCTGAACAGAAAACAGCGGCGATTATGATTATGACGGTCGTAACGAATATTCCGATTCGGGAATGAACATGACGGATCTCTCTGAATTGCAACTGTTTCAGCAGGTCATCATGTCCTTTGACACGCCCGCCTACATGCGCCGCGCGCGGGATGTGGAAGCGGCATGGAACGCCGTCGTAATGCTCTGCCGCAAGGAACGCGAGAAACTTCTCGCAGCTCCGCAGCGACGGCTCCGAAACCTGCTGGACACCGATGTCCATCTGAGTGTCTTCGATACGCGAAGTGCGATTTCCTTGCGGGCAGTCTTGCAGCAATGGAACCTGCCCGTTGGCAAAGGAACCTCACGCGCTTCCATTCCCGCGAAACGGGGCGATGCCGATCGTTTGATCGCCACGTTCGAACATTTCAACAATCGATGGACGACTTTTCTTGCGACCGTGGACCTGGCCGAAGTGAACCGCCTGAGAACGGCCTATAACGAGTTCTACGTCCTGGAAAAAGAATGCGCCGTTCGATCGCCTGCAGTTGCACGAGCAGGATTTCAGCCACTCCAACCAGCGACGGTTCAGGATCTGCAGCATCTGTTTCCGTTGCTGGACGTCCCGGTACGCCGGCAGTGAAATGCCGTCGGTCACCGCGGATGACAATCTTCATGGAAATCAACGGCAGGCGGACTCCAATCTGCCACACGCGGCAGGAATCCCGCGGATCTCGCTGCGAAACAGCTGGCGACAGGCTCAGGTCGCTGATGCTCGAAAGGAACAGTGACGAGATCACTCACTGTCTGTCAGGACCTATTCGTATTCCCACTTCATGATCCACGGATCCTGCAGAGTCTTCTGCATGGCCTTCATCTTCTCCTGGTACTGCACCAGGACATCGTTGAACTCTCGCTTCAACGCAAGATTTGTGGTCTCGTGCGGATCCTGCTCTATGTCATACAGCTCAAATCGAGCTCGATTGATGTAGTCGCCCACGGTCTTCTGTCCATACGGCGCATCAAGGCTTTTTCGATACTGAGCCTGCCAGCTGGAGGCATCCCACAGGTCCGATGCGAAAGGGTAGGGCAGTTGGTGGGCAATATTCCAGATCAGTTTGTACTTTCGGTCCCGCACAACTCGCATCGGATAGTACATCTGAATTTCGTGGAACGTATGTGATGCGAAAATCGTCTCCCAGTGACTGGCATCCGGGGCACCGAGAATCGGAATCCATGACTTGCCGTGATAGCTTCGAAACGCCCCGCCACCGCGGTTCTCTTTCATCACTTCGGGATGATCTTTCCAGAAATCATTCGGATCAATCCAGTCCCGAGGACCATTCGTCCGGGCATCCAGACCTCCGGCAAAATCCAGCAGAGAAGGCGTCACATCGATGTGACTGATCAGCGCGCTGGAAACGACACCTCGCTTCGTTTCATACGGATTGCGAACCACAAACGGGACTCGCAGGCCACCCTCATAAACGGTGGTCTTTCCGCCGGCAAAAGCCATTCCGTGGTCCGACGTGAACACAATCAGAGTGTGATCATAAAGCCCCGCTTCTTTCAGGATCTCCACCAGCCGACCAACGCCCTGATCGACGCGCGAACAGGATTGGTAATACTGAGCCAGTTCTTCGCGAGTCTCCACTGTATCGGGAAGGAAGTGCGGAATCGGAACATCTTCGGGTTTGTAAAAGACTTCGCTGACGCCTTTGTGCGAACCATCGTTCGGCTTGTTTCCAAAGAGGTCGGGCTTTAATTCCTGAGACGACGTCTGATCTTTGCCGCCACCGCGATGAGGATCAGCGGTCCCGAAATAAAGGAAAAACGGTTTTTCAGATGCCTGCATGATGAAGTCACGACAGTTGTCTGCCATCTCGACGGCGTTTCGACCGTTCCCCTTCAGATAGTTTTCGTAGTGATACACCTGCTCGGGCGCGACATGGTATTTCCCGCAGATGGCCGTTCGATATCCGGCGTTCGCCATCACTCGTGGCAATGCCAGACTGACCACGTTGTAGTAAGACGAAAACTTGTGATAGGAATGCTGGTGCCCATACTGCCCGTTTCGATGGTTGTGCAGCCCCGACATGATCACCGAACGACTCGCGCTGCAACTGGCGGTGGTTGCGAACGCATTTCGAAAGACCGTTCCGTCCTTCGCCAGAGCATCAATGTTGGGGGTCACAGCGACGGGGTCGCCGTAGCAGCCCAGCGTCGGGCTTTCGTCGTCCGCAATAACAAAAATCACATTACGTTCTGCGGCAGGAGCAGCAGCCAGCCACATCGCGGCAACAATCGTTCCGGAAAGCCATCGACGATAATGTTTCAACACGAAAGATCTCCAATGTCACTCAGGTGATCTGGTAAAACGAGTTGTCTCAAATACAGCCCCACGACCATCGAAGTCGATTGTAGTTCAGATTGACAGCGGGAATCGACCGACTCACGACAGGAATCGTTCACAGTCCTCAATCAAATCACGAACAAACGGCTGAGATCGACCATAGCTGACGATGGCCACCTGAAGATCTGAGTTCGCGAAGAGGGAAACCGACCGCCGAATGGCATCAGCAATCCAAACTTCAGAGTTCCCGAACGCCCCGCCCCCGAGGAGAGTCAAATAAACCGTGCGGTTTCCGGTCAGGGCTGCATTGCATATCCCCGCACAGAAAGTGGCCTCGTAGGCCGCTTCCAGAATCAAACGAGCAAACGGTTCCCAATCTGACGACGGCAACCTCGAATAAGCGACCGGCAGTGCGGAACAATAGGCCTGAGTAACAAGGTGAGCAGCGTCTTCGAGTGTAACCTGTGTGTTCCAGTGAATGCCGATCGCCAGACGCTCTCGCAGTGAATCACGTTCGGCTTCCCCGGCGTTTCCCAGTCTTTCGGAGATCTGACGAAGGCCATCTGCTGTTGCCAGAGCGTACCCATTTTTCATCGCCCACAGCCTTGAATCTGTGTTTCCCAACAGAATCCCCAGCTCCCGCAGGCAGTCCAGCTGCCGAAGGGCTGTTTGCCCCGGCCTGCCATCCACATTGACGAAATAGTTTCTGAAAATCGTTCCGGCTCCGCAGGCAATGGCACAGGCAGGACCCTGGGTGCGATCATATTCGTAGCAATCGATTCCATCGTCTGGTGTCCGACTCGGCGAGACCATTTCCAGAAGGTTAAACTGTGAAGCCACCTGAAACAGCGCCCCGGAGTTCGCGGGAGAGACATGTAGCCTCTGAACGTCTGCCACCACTTCTGACAACGTCAGGCGTGAACCGCCACGCGGGAGATCTGTACAGGCACGACGAAGGTCAGCAAGCGACAGAACCTCCAGCGTTCCACAAACCATTGTTCTGCCGTTCACGCGGGACGTCAGCAGACTGCCGTCCAGATTCAGGTTTTCGCGAACCTGTTCGCCAGTTGATTCCTGAAATCCCGTGAGTTGCTCAAACCACATATCGCTACACACTCCCGGAAAAACAGGACGAGATTCACCAGGCATTCCCAACAGGAATCAGCATCCACCATCTGACCTGGCTGCACCGCCGGAGGAAACCAGCCTGCTGAGTCCACCGGAACCAACCACACTGCATCATGACGCAGAGCCGAATTTCATCAGAGACAGTTGATCGAAAGCTGAATCACGAATCATGGAAAATCTTCCCACAGTTGTCATTCCTGCCGACGAACCACCGCTCGTTGCCCGCTCAACACACCTGAACGACCTGCGAAGAATTACCAACGTACGCCTGTTTACCGATCGGCCAGCTTCGGATGCCGAAATGCTTGAAAGACTGGCGACGGCTGATGTCCTGTTGAATTCCCGCAGTGCCGTGAAAGTCTCCGGAACTCTGCTCCGCCAGCTGCCGAATCTGAAAATGATCGCCGTCTGTGGCATCGGCTACGATTCCATTGATATTCAGGCAGCCACGGAACGCAACATCGTTGTCAGCAACATCCCTGGTCGCACAGCTGGTATCGTCGCCGAACATGCCATGGCCCTGATGTTCAGTGTTGCTCGCCGAATACCTCAAATGACGCGGGAACTCAGACAACACCACTGGTCTTCTGAACTCGGCGTGTCTTTGACGGGAAAACGGCTCGGAGTCATCGGCACCGGCAACATCGGCTGTGAGATGATGCGACTGTGCAGGTCCGTCGGAATGGATGTCGTCGCCTGGACCTTTCAGCCGGACCAGAAGAAATCATCATCGATCGGATTTCGTTACGTGGCGATGAAGGAACTGCTGACGACCTCGGATGTAATCAGCCTTCATGTACGACTTTCACCGCAGACAGTCAACATGATTGGAGCATCCGAAATCGCACGAATGAAACCGGGGACGATTCTGATCAACACCGCTCGAGCCGCGGTTGTTGACACGAACGCGCTGGCGACGGCGTTGCTGTCCGGACATCTCTGGGGAGCAGGCATTGACGTTTTCGACGCCGAACCAATTCTTCCGGATAACCCGCTTCTCAACTGCACCAATGTCGCACTGACACCACACAGCGCGGATCAGACACCTGAAGGCATCGACCTGCTCACAGCAGGCTGTGTGGCGAACATCCGCGCATTTCTGGAAGGTCACCCAACGAACGTCGTCAATGCCACTGACATGTCGTTCAGAAGAAACAACCGACAAGGAAGCTGAAGAGACGATCCCGGAACAGCAAACCCACCAGCCAGCGACGTAGTGGGAACGATGAACCAGTGAAAAGGCTCCGATTAGCCGCGTTCAACCGTTCAAGCATCCAACGATGATGGGTCGAAGTCGACGGCGTTAATCCACAAGTTCAACAATCGCTTCAACCTCAACAGGGATGTTCCCGGGCAGCGACCCCATGCCCACCGCGCTGCGGGCGGCGCGACCGTTTTCACCCCAGATTTCAACCATCAGGTCACTAAAACCGTTCACGACTTTCGGCTGGTTCTTGAATTCTGCCGTGCAATTGACCATCCCAAGGACCTTGACGATTCTCTTCACTCGATCAAGACTTCCCAACTGTGCCTTCATTGTGGCCAGCATTGTGAGCCCCACAGTTCGAGCAGCCTCAATTCCCTGTTCTTCGGTCAAATCGCTGCCAACTCGCCCCGTCAGCCAGCGACCGTCTGCGCCAACGGGTCCTTGCCCGGACACATAGGCCAGATTTCCCACAATCACCACCGGACTGTAAGTTCCCGCTGCCGCTGGTGCTGCCGGCAGGATCAGTCCAAGTTCCTGAATTCGTGCTTCGATGCTCATGCGTGTGGTATTCCTGATCCTGAGTTTCCGGGATGGCACTCCGCTGAGTGCTCATCCGCAAACAGATTGTCCATCCGATTAGCGGTCGGAGTGCCTTCGCCCCCGGTTTTGTGGGAACCGGACGCTAACGCGTTCCGGCTGATCGAACAACTTCGAATGGCTGACAAAACCGAGACTGGCTCCCGCAGAGGGGCAGAAACCGAGTGAAATGAATGCCGGGAAGGATGCCTGTCTCGTTGTTGTCAGTGCCTCTTAATCGCGCGGACGGATCCGGAGGGTCAAATCGTGAAACCTTTTTGATCCGACCAGAACCCGTGTGCGTTATTTGCGAATCGTAGTTGGTCGGAGACACAGTGCAATCTTCGCCGATGGAATCCAATATCAAACAAATCGGTGATGGTTGCCAGTGTGCAACGCTGAGACTTAGAATTCTGCTGCAGCAGGTCGGTGACCCGTCGGCACCATTCTGTATCAGCAGATGAGTATCATCAGACGTTTTGCACGACCGCTGGTCGTCAGCGAGACTGGCTCCGATCCGGAGCTTCCTGCTGCGACAGTTACCTGCTGCAACAATCAAGGTCAAACGAATCGAATCCCCGGAAACGCGTCGGCGCTGTTTGGCAGGCCGGATTGCACGAAAACCTAAGGAACCCGCTCATGAACGCAATTGAACAGTCGCTCGTTCTGGCTCAGGCGGAAGGGAACAGTTTTGCTTCCGTTCTCCTGATCTGCTTTCTGGCGATTTTCGGGCTCTTCCTGCTGATCTTTCTGGGAATGTTTGCTTCCGTAGCGTCCCTATGGTTTCGATCCCTGATGTCCGGCGCGCCCATTGGTCCGATTCAGATGGTGGCCATGAAACTGAAGAAGGTGAATCCGCAGGTCATTGTGGATTCCAAGATCATGGCTGTGCAGGCCGGACTCAAGAGTATCACCACAAACGCGATGGAAGCTCACTATCTTGCTGGCGGCAATGTACCTTTGCTCATTCGATCGCTCATCGCCGCTCATCGCGCGAACATTGAACTGGACTGGGATACGTCGGCTGCGATTGACCTTGCCGGAAGAAACGTTCTGGAAGCCGTCCAGACAAGCGTCAAGACAAAAGTGATCGACTGTCCTGATCCCTCGCGTCACGGACGTTCGACACTGGACGGTGTTGCTCGAGACGGAATTCAATTGAAGGCCCGAGCCCGCGTGACGGTGCGAACCAACCTGGCTCAGCTGGTTGGTGGGGCCACGGAGGAAACCATCATCGCTCGAGTTGGCGAAGGAATCGTTTCTGCCATCGGATCCAGCGAGTCACATAAACAGGTCCTTGCAAATCCGATGCTGATCGCAAGAGCTGTGCTGAACAAAGGGCTGGATTCGCAGACAGCCTATGAAATCGTTTCCATTGACATCGCCGACATCGACGTTGGCGACAATGTTGGTGCTCGTCTGCAGGCCGATCAGGCCGAAGCCGACGTTCGAATTGCTCGAGCAAAAGCCGAAGAACGGCGGGCTCAGGCCGTTGCCCGGGAACAGCAGATGAAGGCGCTGACGCAGCAACATCAGGCCGAAGTGGTCCTGGCGGAAGCGGCCATTCCAATGGCGATCGCAGATGCGTTCCGCGGCGGCAGCCTTCGAGCAAGCGGCACCTGAACGGTTAATGTGGGCACTGTGCACCGACTTTTCCGGGACTTTAGAGATTCTGCAACAGAACGTTCAAATTGCAAAGTCCGTATCATGAGTCGTTTGTCGCTGGTGGACCCCTCCGCCGACGATTATCTGAGGCGAACACCTTGAGGATCGCAAAACTGGAGCGTAGACTTATGAACGTGTGTGGCTTGCTTCAGTCGTACCGCACTTGACCTCGGTTGGCAAAGCTGTTCTCGTGACGTGTCGGTAACGAAGAGTCCAAAGCCCCCCGCGGCTCCCTGATGATTGCATGAATCCGGAAACAGGAAGTGACCGTTTTTGTGCGTTTTGAATGCTCGATATTCGGGATTGAAACGCTGTGAACGAAGTCCTTCAAATTGACCTGACCACTGAAGAACGTGATGTGCTTCTCCGCGGGCTGCGATACGTCCGACGTGCCATTATGCTTGAAATGCGGGAACCTGCGCACGAAGACGAGTCAAAACGATCGGCCCTGCTGGACGAAATCCGAATGCTGTCACAGCGTTTGGAAGCAACCGGTCCGCTCGCTGCATCCGTCTGAACTAAGGGACGGCCGACTGAAAAAGTCCCTCGCAGGACAACTAACGTCTCGCTGACGCAGGCAGTCGCGGGCAATTGGATGTGACAAGACAATTGCACCTCGTGGCAGATCGACTATCGTCTGCATCCGCCAGGATGACCATCTGCCCAAAACACAGCAACCTGCATCTGAAACCTTCCCGACCCGGATGAATCGTCCGGCGCTTCCGTCGGCTTCCGAATCCTTCCATTGTCATGCGATACGAGAACGTTTTTGTTGAGTCCGTTGTTCACAACCCACCAGAAAATGTTGTGACCTCCGAAGAGATCGAACGTCGGCTGGAGCCGGTGTATAAACGACTTGGACTCCCCGCTGGCCGTCTCGAACTGATGACCGGTATCCGCGAGCGTCGCTTCTACGATCCCGGAACACTTCCCGGGCAGGTCAGCATTCAGACAGCTCGCATGGCTGTCGAACAGTCAGGGCTCGACCGGAAACACTTTGGCGCACTGATCCATGGTTCCGTTTGCCGCGATCAGATGGAACCAGCCACTGCAGCCGGTGTTCATGCCGGCGCAGAGCTTCCCGAAGATTCCCTGGTGATGGATGTCAGCAACGCCTGCCTGGGGCTGCTGAATGGCATGGTATTGATCGCGGACATGATCGAACTCGGCAGAATCGAAGCAGGAGTTGTCGTAGGAACGGAGACCGGTCGTGATCTGGTTGAAGGAACAATTGACAGTCTTCTGATGGACGACAGCCTGACAAGGAAGTCCATCAAGTCTGCATTTGCATCTCTGACGATCGGATCCGGCAGTGCAGCAATCGTGTTATGTCACCGCAGAATCTCGCAGTCCGGACGTCAGCTGCTGGGAGGAGCCTTCCTCTCAGACACGGCAGCTCACCACCTTTGTGCCGGAGGTGTGCAGGCGGGCGTTCATGGAGACAGCCGCCCCAGAATGGAAACCGACTCCGAAGCGCTGCTGCATGCCGGAGTTGCTCTGGCGGAAAGAACCTGGCAAAAAACGAGGCAGATCCTGAACTGGTCCAACCATGATGTTGATCGAGTCTTCACGCATCAGGTTGGTCGCCAGCACAGAACGCGGCTGATGGAACAGCTGCAGCTGGACCCACATCTCGATTTTCCCACCGTGGAGATCTTCGGAAACACGGGAGCGGCTGCTTTGCCCATGGCTCTGTCAATGGGCCTGCAGCAGGATCCGCCACCTTCCGGCACAAATCTGGCGCTGCTGGGAATCGGGAGTGGCCTGAATTCGCTGATGCTGGGTATCCATTGCGGATAGGATCTCCGGTGGCGAACGGAAGATGCCGACGTTCGTCCCGCTGGCTCTGTTGCTGTCAAAGGGCAACGGCTCGGAAATATCAATCTTTGGAACCGGGAGGTTCGCCGGTTGGCGATGGGGCATAGACGGTTACAATCTCCGCCTTCTGAGCGAAACCACGGGTATTGTTTTCCCGTAAGATGGCCGGTTGCAGCCTCATGTCGCAGCGTTCGAGGATCATTGCCGGGAAATCGCTGAAACTGACCAGCCGTATTCACCAGATTTGGTGATCACCAATGGTACTGAAGTCTCTGGAAGTCACAAATGGAAGCCGGAATCGTCGGACTGCCCAACGTCGGGAAAAGCACTCTGTTCAACGCGCTCACGTGCTCCGGAGCTGCTCAAAGTGCGAACTACCCGTTCTGCACGATTGAACCGAATGAAGGTATCGTCAGCGTTCCGGACAGTCGCCTGGAGACGATCACGAAGTACATTCCGCCTCAGAAGGTCGTACCCGCCATCCTGAAACTGGTGGACATCGCCGGCATCGTCGAAGGTGCCAGCAAGGGAGAGGGTCTGGGAAATAAGTTTCTCAGCCATATCCGGGAAGTGGATGCGATTCTGCAGGTTGTGCGCTGTTTCACGGATGAAGATGTGACTCATGTCTCTGGTGGAGTCAATCCGCTTTCGGACATCGAAGTGATTGAAACAGAACTTCTGCTGGCAGACCTTCAAACCCTTGAGAACAGTCTGCCCAAGGCGGAACGTTCTGCTCGAGGCGGCGACAAAGAGGCCAGGCTGCGTGTCGACATCATGCACAAGTGTGTCGAACACGCCAATGCCGGCAATATGCTGCGAACTCTGGAATTGACGCCCGACGAACGGAAAGCCGTCAGAAGCTTGGGCCTGATGACGGCAAAGCCGATTCTGTACATCGCAAATGTGGACGAAAACGATGTCCAGGGCACCGGAGCCATGGTACAGCAGGTCCGCGAACATGCCGCAAAGGTCGGCGCCGAAGTTGTTCCGGTCTGTGCGAAGTTCGAAGCCGAACTGGCAGAACTCGATGAAGCAGACCGCAAGGAAATGTTGAGTTCCGTCGGACTCACTGAACCAGCGCTGGCCTCTGTTGCTCAGGCAACTTATCGCACACTCGGCCTGCAAAGCTACTTTACGGCCGGCGAAAAGGAAGTCCGTGCATGGACCATTCCCGTCGGCGCAACGGCGCCACAGGGTGCCGGTGTGATTCATACGGACTTCGAACGCGGTTTTATTCGCTGCGAGGTTTACACACTCGCCGATCTGGAGCAATTCAAGAGCGAAAAAGAAATCCGAGCCAAGGGCAAGCTTCGAGTTGAAGGCAAAGAGTACGTCATGCAGGATGGTGACATCTGTCACTTCCTGTTCAACGTATAGCCCATCACCGGGCAGCTCCAACGCCACTGAAATGAGATCCATCAAATCTGAGCGACGATCGTGGCCTCGTTTCAGCAGTTGTTCGACCGCTAAATCAACTCAACCGGAACCTGACCGCCCGGAACCAGTGTTGTCGGTCGACCCGACAGGTCGATGATTTTGTCATCAACGCTCAGATTCAAAGCGTGAAAGACCGTGGCACAGAAGTCTTCGACGCCGATCGCTCGGCTTGTCGGAAACTCGGCTTTCTCATTGGTGCTGCCGATGACCTGTCCGTGACGATAGCCGCCGCCTGCCAGCAGAATGCTCTGTGCCTGCGGCCAATGGTCGCGTCCCGCGTTGTCATTGATTCGCGGTGTATGCCCGAATTCGCCGGCGACGACTACCAAGGTGTCATCCAGCATTCCTCGATCAGCCAGATCCTGAATCAGGACGCCAACACACTTGTCGTGTCGAGGCAGCTTGTCTCGCAGGGCACGTTCGATATTGGAATGATCATCAAAGTATCCGGTATTCAGTGAAACGAACCGCACACCGGCCTCGATCAGCCTTCGAGAAAGAAGTGCCTGTTCCCCCCAGCCACTGCCGTAACGATCACGAACTGACTGGGGCTCTTCAGAAATATCAAACGCCTTGCGCACGCGCCCGGACAGGACGATGTCCAGAGCCTGCTGATTGACGGCATCCATGGCGTCGAATGTGCGATTGTCGTCGATTTGCCTGCGCACGGAATCCAGCTGTTGTTGCAGCGACACTCGATTCATCATCCGCTGTTCGGAAAGGCCATCCACAAGGGAAAAGCTGTTGTGGTCGCCGGACGGCAGTCGACCAGCTTCGTTTCCGTAACTGAACTCACCGTACCGGAACGGGTTGTAGTTGACTCCCAACCATGCTCCACCATGAAATCCGAAGCCACCGTCATTCATATTGACGTTGGCCAGAGACCCTTTCATTGTCGGTCCCAGCAGATGAGCGGCCACCGCACTCATGGAAGGATGTCGGGGGTGGCGATCACTTCCGTTGGCTCCCAGTCGTCCGGTCAGCATCCAGTGAGCAGCGGCCCAGTGGTCGCCGTTGCCGTGCGAAAAGCTGCGAATTACTGTGCATTTATCCATCACCTTCGCATGCTCGGGAAGAAGCTCGCACACATCCAGGCCCGACAGACTGGACGCGATTGGTGAAAACGCCCCTCGATACTCCAGCGGCGCCTGAGGTTTCATGTCGAAGGTGTCCAGCTGCGACGGACCACCGTGCATCCAGATCAGGATGACGGATTTCCGTGATTGGCTGCCGGACTCCATCGTCCGCTCAGCTTTCAGCAGAGAAGGGAGTCCAAATCCAAACGTACTGAGACCACCAATCTGCAAAAAGCGACGACGAGCGACGCGGTCACAAAACGAAGCCCCACGATCAGAACGTCCGATGATGTTCAGCATTTGATTCGACCTTTGAGGCTGGAAACAGGAGGCAGGAAGGAAGTGCAGAGCGGCTGATCGTTCAACTGCTCTGAAAGGGTCTGTTCAAGTGCCGACTGCGTAGCAGGTTGTCGATTCCATGGAGCCAGCCACGTTTTGATCTTCGCCATGACTTCAGGAAACAGAACTGAACGGAGAAGGACTGTTTGTGGTGATTCAGCGAACGAACCGTCATAGTTTACTTCGAGCCGTCCGTCGTGCAAAAGAACAATGCCGGACGATTTCGCGATCGACTATGTTGCAAATCGACTGACCGCAAGTTCTTTGACGGCACGCAGATCCAGCTTTCCCGTGCCCAGCAATGGAATACTGTCAACCTGCAGAAAACTGTCCGCCGACGGAATCCAGAGATTGGGCAGCCCGGACTTCTGCAACTCGGTCTGTATCTCAGCCACCGATCGGGTCATCGGTTTGTGCAGAACAATCAACCGTTCCCCCTTCTTTTCGTCCGGGACAGCAGTCACGGCACAGAGGATCTCCGGCTCATCGGAATCATCGTCGTCGATGATTCGAGTCAACTCCTGTTCAATTCGAATATGGGGCACCATCTCACCGCCGATCTTCGAAAAGCGACTCTGCCGACCGGTGATTTCTATAAATCCGTCTTCATCGATACGGGCAAAATCACCCGTGTTGTACCAGCCATCCTGAATCACTTCGGCGGTCTTATCGGGTTGATTCAGGTATCCCAGCATAATGTTGGCCCCGCGAATACGAAGCAGACCCTCTTCGTTGGGTCCCAGACGCTTTCCCGTTTCCGGACAGAAGACGGCTGCGGTCGAACCCGTGATTGCCCGTCCGACCGTCCCGGCCCGACAGCAGTCACCGTCAGTGCTGGTCGTTCGATTCAGCGGAACATTGACCGCTGCCAGTGGAGACGTCTCGGTGGCACCGTACCCCTCCGTTGGCTCAAACCCGTATTTTTCCTTCCAGGCATCGCGGAGTTCAGGGGGCATTTTCTCTGCTCCCACAACGACCAGATTCAATGACTTCATCGCATCGGGAGCACACCGTTTCATGTACGATCGCAGGAACGTCGGTGTCGCAGTGATGATGGTTACCTGGTACTTCTCAGTCAGTTCAGCAACCGTCCGAGCATCAAGTGGATTGAAGTGATAGACGGATGATGGATCCACGCAGCCGGGAAGCCACAGAGTGATGGTGTATCCGAAGGAGTGAAAAAAGGGCAGCACGCCGAGAAGCACGTCTTCCTTCTTCAGCCGTAACAGTTCATTGGCGGCGTCCAGATTCGAATTGATATTGCTGTGAGAAAGCATGACGCCCTTGGGCTCGCCCGTGGAACCGGAGGTAAAAATGACTGTCAGCAGATCGTCGGGCTTCAGCTTGGACAGCCCCAGCGTCCGAGACAGAACCGACACAGGGACGACTCGGGCCAGAAAGTACCCGATCAATCGATCGAGTGTTCCGACCTGTGCCTTCAGGTCTTCGAGATAGACAATTTCGGCCTCCAGTTTCATGGGTCGTTTTTCCATGAACCGTCGGCTGGTAATGACTCTTCGAACACCAGCCTCGCGAATACAATAATTGACGATCTCGTCTGAGAGCGTGTAGTTGAGATTGACCGTCACCCTGGCGCTGAGCGACACGGCCAGATTTGCCAGCGCGCCGCCGACGGAAGGCGGAAGCAACAACCCCACCACATTTTCATCCGGGTCCAGTATTCGTTTGACCAGCAGCCGATGAAAAACCAGTGCCGAAATCAGGGCGCGACCGCCGGTGAGCTCCGTTCCCGAAGAATCCGCCATCTTGCGCCGGTTCCATGCAAGTCGACACTGACGAATAAACCGAACGGCGGGGATCATGCTGCGGTCCTTTCTGCGAGCTATCGATTCATCTCTGAGATTGAGTACTGCGGTTCTTACGACATCAACTTCTGTCACCTGATCATAGGGAATGCATTCTCCAAAGTTCAGGGTCACGGGATAGGGCCAGTGCTGAGGTTTCTTCCAGAAGAACCGACCGCCATGATAGCTGAAAATACTGCCCCAGAGTTCATCGAGGTAAACCGGAAGGACGGGAGCATTCGTACCCTTCAGAATCTTCATCATGCCGCGTTCAAATTTCAGCAGTTCGCCGGTACGGCTGATCTGCCCCTCAGCAAAGATGCAGACAAGTTCGCCGTTGAGCAGGGCCTCCCGAGCAGTATTCAGAGACTGCATCAATGCTCGCGGACCATCACCGCTGCGAATCGGAATGATTTCGAACAGTCCCGCCAGCCAGCCGATGACACCGCCTTTCACATAGTCCGCGTAAGCAATCATGCGGATCGGGCGGGAACTGGCGAGCAGTAACAGTACGCCATCAATCCACGTCACATGGTTGGCCACCAGCAACGCCGCACCTTTCTCCGGGATGTTTCGCAGTCCGTGAATGCGAACGCGGTAAACAAAGCTGCTCAACAACCAAACCACAAAACGAATTGTCGCCTGCGGAAGAAGGCAGACGACGTAGATCAGAATTGGAATGGTCCCAACACCTGCCACAAGGAAAATCTGGTCAGCCGAGCAACCAATCTCGTTTCGAAGTATCGGAAAAACAAACGAAACCAGAAGAATTCCAACGGCCGTCAGCTGATTGCCCGCCGCGAGAATCGCGCCCAGCGATCGACGAGGACTTCTGTCCTGCAGGTAAGAATTCAACGGAACATTAAACAGTCCCCCGCCGAAACCAATCATAAGCAGGGAACATCCAAACAAGACCTGTGAACCGTTGGTCAGAAATGCCATCACGCAGGCAACCACCATCAGCAATGTCCCGGGCGGAACGATCCCCAGTTCGACGCGACCACCCGACCAGTATCCCGCAACGACGCTCCCAATTCCGACTCCAACGGACAGAACGGCGAGGAACGTTCCTACACTGGCCTGATTGAGCCCAAGGTTACGTATCACGAACGTATCGATGTTAAGCTGGGCCAGCGATGCGAGTGACCAAAAGAAAGCAATTCCCAGCGTCACTCGCAGAATTGGCCGGTCGGAAACGACGAGCCTGGCATCTCGAAGTGATGCCGTGAATGGGTTCCAGGGAAACATCGCCGTTCGATTCGCAGCCGCTACCGGAGCAACCCAGAGGCTGGCGACGATCCCCGTGAAGGCCACTCCAAGGAGGGCCGCAGCAGAAATCCAGACGTTCTTCAGGCCGTCGGGTCCGGTAACTGAATAGAGCCAGTTTCCAGCAACCGTACCGGCAATCACTGCAGCCAGCGTGACGAAGCCGACAAGTCCGTTTGCAGCGGAAAGACGCTCACGGTCAACAATTTCCGGGATAATCCCGAACTTCGCCGTACTCAACAACGCGCTCTGCGTTCCCATCAGAAACAAAACAACGTACATGGCTTCGATCGATCGAATACTGATCGCCCACAGCCCCAGAACCATAATGATCAGTTCTGCAACTTTCAGCACGACCATGGAACTTCGCTTACTGAATCGATCAGCAAGCCAGCCGGACCATGGTGCAAAGACAATAAAGGGAAGAATAAACCCGCCCAGACCGATCGACAGCACCGTTGCCTCGTTCGCCAGAATCTGTTCCGGTGTCAGGCCCGGAACGGACGACTTGATGTACTTGGCAACGGGAACAACAAGCCAGCGAAACATGTTGTCATTCGCGGCTGTGAGAAAGCTCATCAGCAGGTAACCTGCAAATGAACTCGTCAGCAACGGCTTCGACTTTGATTCCGTTCGATCGACATCTGAATCCATACGCTGTTTGTCCCTGCAGCAATGTCCTGTCTGCGGCGTCCACAAAACGAGTTCGGAACAAACGTTCTCTGCCGTTCCCAGTCGTCTTTGCCGGGCATCGGGCAAATCCGTTTTACCAATGCCACCCTTCGATATTCGCAGGCAGAGTCTAGTTTCGGCTCACCCCAACATCCAGACCGACATCCGGACCAGCATCATGGCTCCTGACACAAGCGAGCAGAACCGGCAGTCTGTTACCGGAACACATTTGCGTCCGGGGCACTTCCCCCCGAAAATCAGCGTGAATCCCCTTCGGAATCTGCGGAAAGTCGGGAACTCAGTTCGACGTTCCAGGGAGGCTTGCGGTGTATAACTCTCAGACGCAACCTCTTGAAAATGTCTGTTCCTGCAGACACCGAAAAAGGTCGATCCTGTCCGGAACGTCGGACGGCGAACATCGGCCCCGGATGAATTTCGGATACCCTAAGCATGCCGTCGCGGGGTGCAGTCGAATAGAAACGAATTACGGATACATGATGACAGGTCAGCCTGACACAGAACCGCCCGATTCCGTTGTCTTCTTTGACGGCGTCTGCGGTCTGTGCAATCACACAATTAACCTGCTGCTGAATCTGGACCGGAAGCATCGCCTGCGATTCGCTCCACTACAGGGAACAACAGCGCAAAACTGCGTGCCGGCGGAGGCACGAACGGAAATGAAGTCGTTCGTGTTCAGCCGCGATGGGCATCTTTACTATCGATCTGCCGCTTTGGTAAGAATCCTCATACGGCTCGGAGGAATCTACGCCGTTCTTGGTTCAATCCTGTGGATCATCCCGGGTCCTCTCCGAGACATCGCCTACCGTGTGGTTTCAGCATGCCGATATCGAGTCTTCGGGAAACATGATTCCTGCCGGCTGCCAACTCCCGCAGAGAGGGCGAAGTTTCTGGATTAGCAGAGCAGGGCACAACCTTATGCGGTGAAGGCGGAACGACGCCCACTCAAACATTCAGTGAATCATCCGGATGACGCGCATCACACCGATGCGTCCGATGGAACAAAAGGCACAGCGCTATGTCTTCCGCCAGCGGTGAATCTTCAACCAACACTCTCCCGGACGCTGACCAGAACGTAATCAAAGGGGGTATCGCCCCCATTCACAATTCCGTTGACATGTCGAAAGCCGTCGAATGCGAAGCTGAGCCTCATCGCCGCTGGAGCATCGCTCTCGCAATGGTCGCCTTCGTGATCAGCTACATGGCCACATCGGGTCCGGCAGTATTTCTGGTTGAAAAGCTGGACCTGCCGATGTTTACTCAATTCGTGACCATGTTGTATTCGCCTTTGGTCCTGATCATCAAACTGAACGTTCCAATACTGGCGCCACTACTTCGATTCTGGGTCGGCCTGTTTCGGTAGAAGAGGCGTCGGCGTGGTCAGGTCTTTGAGATTCAACTCTGCAATCGACGGCAACGCTGAACCACCGGATCTTCCCTGCAACTGGTTCTCAACTGATTTCTCCGCTTTCCGCCGCGCCAGCTCGACAGCAGCCCCCAGCTTCATTGCCAGATTCAAGTCTCCGGCGTTGCTGCCCAACGCTGTAAAAACAGCCGTAACCTGCTGAACTCGGGGATCGTTCACAATCCCCTGTACATTCGTATCCGTCACCTCGCTGACAGACGCACTTTCTCGAACAGTGACGGCTTTCCTCCATGAATCGCTGATTGACTTTCGATGAAACACCACCATACCGACCGTCGCATGACCACTGGCCGGATTGACATCGAAGTGACTGACTTCGATCAACACTGACCGTTCGAGATCCGCTTTCGCCAGCACAGTTTTCGGCAGCGAATCCGGCTCCGCGGCACCTACGCTGGAAGAGCTCGGCGTCCCGGACATCGACAGCAGATCCCTCAGCTGACCTGTCAGTTGCTCACTGAGAACATCGCCAGCGATCAGATTCAGGTCTGGATTTCCGTCTGCGGGAATCAACCGTTGACCAATTCGGATAAATCGAGAAGTCTTACCGAAGATTCGATCAGCATGCAGCAGAATTCGGTTGGCCTGTTCGTCTGCGTTTGGCTGACGCGCAGCCGATACCTCACGTTGCAGCTCTGACGGCGGCACCTGTTGCAGTTTCTCTCTCAAATCCGATGTCGACATCTCCTCCATTCCGTCGACGTTATTAATAATCCCATGCCATGCCAGCAGACGAGAGACGGACTTCTGAAGAAGTTGTCGTCGAACCAGCCGCGATGGCACCGTAATCCGAACGACGCTGGCCTGATGAAAGTCATCTGCCGCAGCCATTCGTTCACGAAGGCTTGCAAGCTGCTCCTTCAGGTAACCCAAATGTTCAATGGCCGCACTGCGACTGCTTTCGAGCTGCTGGATATGATTCTCCAGAATGCCCGCCACTTCTGAAGTCACACTCGCGTCTTTCGCCATCGGAATCGACTGGTAGTCATAGACGTGAGGACATTCCGACTTCAGCCAGTCGCCGCGGACGAGGATCGCTGTCGTATGTCGATCGTGAGCTTCCACGACATGACCAATGATCCGCGTTCCGTCCTGAAGAATCAGGACATCAACGGAGCGTTCGCGGATGGGAACATCGGCCCGACTGCTAACGAAAGTGGCCGTGACAACAAGCTGCCACAAAAACACAATCCGGACAAACTTCATGTTCGTTCTCCTGTGAATGCAGGAACCAGTTCCCTTCAACTCATCTGCCCCAGAGACAGATCCCGGAACATCTACCCCAAAACAACTGCTGGCTTCGCCCCGGATCTGACGTCAAGGATGCGACTGCTGACGATGCTGTAATACCTTCACTGTTGAAACGCTCTTTCCGCGAGAAGGTCCGCGGCCAAAACCAGAACGTAAAGAAATCTCAACAGGATGTAGATGTTGTCTGTTAAGGCATCAAACGTTTCTAAAAGGCAACATTCCGGCAGAACCTGATTCTACCCGTGAATTTCCAGCATTTTCAGATTCGGCGCGGCACTTGCAAATGGATGGAAGGACAGCCGCGCAAAGGGAATTCGTCAGGTGTCGAGCGTTTATGACTTCGTTTAACCGCTCCACACGATCGAGATTGCGGTGATGCCGGTTTCAGGTCGGCAGACAGGATGAGTCAGAAGGTAGACACTCATGAGAAGCAGCACACATTTAGGCCATCGGCTTGAGACGGAAGACGTCAGATGACTTCACATTCAGTTTCAAACGACGAAATTCCGAAATGGCTGCGGAACTTCGTGACAAGCGCGATTTCAGGGATACTGGACACAAAATGGCATGCCCCGATTGGGTGTCATTGTCATCAGTACAACACGGAATGGGAAGTCACGCTCTTTCTCACTTCAACGGAAGTCGTGGGTGGTGCCATGGATGGCGCTGAAATTCCTGTTCCGTTTCAGGTCGAAATCAACCGAGTCATGAGCTGTTTCGATCACGTCCCATCCGTCCACTGGCAGTCAGACAAAATCAGCGAAGATGACTCACTGAAACAGCATATTTCTTTTCAGGGCACCGTGAAGAACAACAAAGTCTGGCTTCGTATTCTCAAATGCGCGCCGGAAGGAACGACTCCCGGCCGGCTTCTCTGTGCGTTTACCGGCAAGACGACAGATGTTTGGTGATACCGAAATGCTGGCTCAACAGCCTGCATTCGATACATCATCAAGGTATGGATCTAGTTTTCAGGCTGACAGGCCGGGCAAAGGAAGGTTGATCGCTGCCCCTGAACGATTCTTTGAATCGTCGCACTCCGGCAACGCGGGCACAAAGTTCCTTCTTTGCCGTAGACACGATGTTCGTTCTGATAGCGACCTTCTCGGCTGAGCGCGTTGCGGTATGTGCCATCACTGAGCGTCGAGCCTTCATAACGGATCGCTGTCGCGAGTATTGCTTTCGTGCAGCGAGCAATCCTCTTCCAATCATCACGAGAAAGACTGCAACACGCTCGCTGAGGCCCAATTCCGGCCCGGTGGAGGATCTCGCTGGCGTACAGGTTTCCAATGCCACCGATCCGTGTCTGATCCAGCATCGCAACCTTGATGGCACGATTTGAGCGACTGAAGGTTCTGATCCAATCTGCCGTTGTGAAGTCTGTGGCATCTTTTCCCAGCGTCCTGGACAAGGCATCGAATTCTGACTCCGTCAGCAATGTCACAGTGCCAAGTCCACGCCGGTCCCAGAATTCAAATGACGCTGCCGTGCCATCCTTGCCCACAATCTGCCAGCAAATCCGGCGGTGCTCTCGGGAGGGCGGATTCTCCAGCAACAACAAGCCCGTCATTCTGGGTTCAATGACGATGAAGAGACTTTCAGCAGTCAGATCGGGCACGGATGGGCCGTCAGTCTGGTGGCCACTGCGTTTAAGATGAATCACGATCCGCTTGGCAAGACGCGTCACGGCGGAAATCACGGTTCCGATGGTTTCCTGACGAAAACGCTGTTTCGATGGCTTCACGGAGATCGGTTTTCGCGAACACCGACAGAACTGAACGTCGAGAATCTGCCGACCGGTGAGAGTTGGCCGCACGCCCCGCACCATTGTTTCGACTTCAGGCAGCTCTGGCATGAAACCTCACCGTATTCCGTCAACGCTCCGACAAACCAGCGATTTTCGCCCCCCCTTCGTGTTGCCTCAAAAACGCTCCCGGAGCGGCGCTGGCGACCTTGCAGAACTCCGAACTTCCGGCTTTTCACGAAACGGCAACGGTGAACGATATCGGCATGGAAATATCGGGGTTTGCCGTCTGGGCAAAAGAACGGGGGATCCGACAGCAAAGTCTATCGATCAAAGAGACGGGAAACCAACAAAGACGGTAAATCCCTGAGATTGCAAACAGCCCGTATACCCCGGATTCACTGGATTATTCTTGACGTTGCTACGATTCGCGACGATGCTAGAGTCAGGATGGTCTGATCTCCGCGCGCTGCGCAATCTTCGCATGCTGTGCTGAGGCGACCGGTTTCCTTTGTCGCTGAGCTATCGAGTTTGTTCAAGGGCACATTCCATGCAGCGTTCGTCTCTTTCTCTGATTCTGGCCGTCGTCGTGTGCCAAATCACTGTTGCGGCAGACAACAGAGTCAGCGACTCCGCTTACCTTCAGTCAGAAAACCTGAAAATTCAGGCTCGAATTTCGGCTGAAAGAGGAGACTTCTCAGGAGCCGTTGAACAGATTCTTCAGGCATCAGAGCTGGTAGGTGACAGAACAACGGCAAAGAAGGCTCGGCAAGCTTCCGAGTCTCAGGCGGCTGGCGGAAGTCCGTTCGCCAACTTTGGAGAGATCATTCAGCTGATTCAGGAACAAACGGCACCTCCAGCACGCTGGATTCAGACAGACGGCGAAGGCGGAGCTCTGTCAATTTCGCAGCAGGGCGTTTTCCTTGGAAGTCCCGCCGTGATGGCCACACTGGCGTTGATGGCCGACGACACACCCCTTCTTCGTGCGGCTAACCTCGCTCGGAAAGCCAACCACAATACAGACCCACGGACGCAATCAGCTCTTCGCCTGATTTCACTTCCCAGACTGGAAGCCCATGTCGCTGAACTATTGAAACAGGGGCATCCGGTTCCCGAAGACGTCCGGACTCTGGCCGGGGTGAACAAAGTCGAATTTCTCTTCGTCTACCCGGATACCGGCGATATTGTCATCGGAGGCCCAGCAGGTGAGTGGACGCGGGAATCGGACGGACGGTACCTGAATGTCGACAGCGGTCGGCCGACGCTGCTGCTGGACGATCTGGTTACTCTGAGTCGAGCCTTCTCTCCACAGGGACAGGGATTTTTCCTGTGTACAATTGACCCCAAAAAGAGCCAGGTGGCAGCGGTCCAGGAATTTGTCAAAGCGAATCGACGTACGCTGAGTGCGACAACCGCAGCTGCATTTACACATCAACTGGAGTCGATGCTGGGACTTCAGAACGTGATCGTTCAGGGTATTGCGAATGATTCGCGAGTCGCATCTGTCATTGTCGATGCTGACTACCGCATGAAGGAGATCGGGATCGGTCGACGTGAGGGTCCGGAAGGTATGAAAAGTTACTTCGACCTGCTGACCCGTTCAGAACAGCGAGGTTCCGGATCGATGGACGCCCTTCGCTGGTGGATGGCTGTTGGTTACGAGAGCATCCGAACGGCTGCCAATCATCAGGCATTTCAGTTTTCGGGGCGTTCCATTCAATGCCTGTCAGAAGACCAGATTGTTGGTGATCACGGTGAACGAACTGCGACGGGAAAAGCCAGCCGTGCCAATGCAAAGTTCGCAGAACTATTCACACGCCATCTTCCGGAGCTTGCCGATATGGACCCGGTTTTCGCTGACCTTCAGAACGTCTTCGATCTGGCGATGGCAACCGCGCTGATTCACTCGCCCCGAATCGCCGCTCAGTCCAACTGGAATCACTCCGTCTTCGCCAACGATGGCGAATTCAGAACGAAGAGTGTCGAAGTTCCTTCAGAGCTGATGACTGCAGCGCATCATCGAGTCTATGCCGGCGGAAGCATCGTGATTCAGGTGGCTGGTGGTGTTCGGTTCGACGCCGGCAAAATTCTGAATGACAACGAACGTTTCGTGACGGACCCTGGATTGACCAACCGGAATCAGGCGGCATCACCAATCGGGCATCGTTCTGATCGATGGTGGTGGGATGCCTCCAGCGAGCGATAAATCGCCGACGAACTACCTGCGCTGCGGAAGCGCAATCGTTGTGCTCTCAAGCTTTGTCGTGGAGGCGGGGCTGACAGGATCGACGTTCGTTGATTTCGCCGAAGTATCAGCCGCGTGATCCGCCCGCTTCACGTTCGTGGCACTTCTCCCCGCTCTGCCAGGCAGGGTTACTTCTGTATACGGCGACGAAACCATCCGGCCATCTTCGTCTGTGAATTCAACCCGCAAGGCGCACAAAACGTGCGTGCGCGGATCGTCAGTGAGGGGCAGAAAGACGTTGTAGGCTTCTCCAAGCGTCCCTTTCGACCGATGAGCATTCCAGGCTCCGTCGTCAAAGGTGAAAATGTGATTGGGAGTCGGATCGATTTCATCAGGATCGTAATTCACATACTCCATGATCCTGACAGTCCCCTTGACAGGAACTGGAGTCGCGCCTCCATGACCAAAGAAAAGAATCTGGCCAGCAAAACCTCGCGAAGGCAGTCCGTCAACGCCAAGCCCTTCCGAAGGCTCCCAGAGGCAGAGAATCCTGCCAATCGTTTTCTGAGCGCGCATGGATGACAGCAGGGCCACGGGACTTTTCAGGACTTCGACCGGAGCCTGAAACAATGAAGTCGAACAACCGGAGTTCAGCAGAATCGCCGTGCAGGTGATGAAAATCTGCCACGAACATCGCAACGAAGAAGAAGATGTCAGCGGTCGAAGTATTAAGTTGTTCATCGGATACACCGGTTGAGAATCTGAATCATGGGCATCGACGCACCGCGCGTGCATCATTCAAAATCCGAGTACCACAAAAAACAGGCCACGCGACAGAGAACGCCCTGCAGATCGAATGAAGACCATGCCGCGTGAATCCGGCGAGTTTGTGAAACCGTAGGCGGGGATCAGCGACGAGAGAATCGCTTCACCCAGGACGTGGTTTCTTCCTCTGATCTTTCCTGCGACTCAGGTTTCTTCAACGCTCCATCCGTCGCCTGGGACCGACTCGACGCATACGCCGAGTTTGTTTCCGAAAGCGTCGAACCTCGTTTACTCGCCACAGCATCCGTCTGATGAACTGCGTTCCTGACATTCTCGGAATGTGCCTCTCGCGGTGACGGTCGATCGGTTGTTATACCAGACGCAGGTGTCACTCGATTGCCGTTCTTGTCGTCGACGGATGTGCCGGATGCCTTTGCTTTCGCCTGCGGAATTTCCGTCGAATCTCCAGATGCAGGTGGACCCGGCACAGCTGGTGTCTGCAACACTGGATCCATACTGCGTCCCGGTGGCAAAACAGGTAATTCGACGTCCATCGGAACACCCTGTTGCTCGAATTGTCGCAGCCGGAGCTCATTCAACTGTTCGCCCGGAACTCCATAAAGAGGACCGTGGATCTCCTCTGCCTCCGACTCGATAAAGTGCAGGCGTTCCGTTTCAACCTGCTTGATCAGCTCGGAATCCAGATCACCGTAGACAATTCGGGGGGTCAGGAAGACGAGAAGCTCTGTTCGAGCCGTGTTTGTACCATCGTATCGAAACAGGCTTCCAACCAGCGGCAGGTCACCCAGCCACGGCACCTTTCGCTCCAGAGTCTCGTCCGATTTCGTAATCATTCCTCCGATCACAATCGTCTGACCGTTCGGAACGGCCACAGTCGTGTCTGCAATCGCCGTATCAATAATGACCGACTCAACAACATTTCCCGAGGCTGCATCCGTGAAAACAGGAACCCCACCCGACGCCAACGCGCTTTTCTCCGCATAGACATCCATGTTCACAATACCGTCCGGCGTCACACGGGGAGTTACCGTCAGAATGATGCCCACGTTTTCCTGCGTGATCGTCGGGGTCACAAAATTGTTGGTAACCGTCACTCCGTCGACAACCGGAACCTGCTGCCCGACCTGAATGCTGGCTACGTTGTTGTGAGTGGTTCGAATCTGCGGACGGCTCAACACGTGGACTGTTCGCCGGGCCGCAAGAGCCCGCACCAGCACGCTGACCGCATCTGACTGTGCCGAGAACACGAAGCCGCCAAAGCCGAGATCCGTGTTTTGACGCCCCAATGAGAAGTTGCTGAGTCCCTGTGTACCAATGATCGAGGAGTCTCCCACAGAGTTATTGCCCAGCGGGAATGCCGTGTTGTTGAAGTTGAAACCGGGCGTCTTATTCTGCGACTGAATCACTGTCTGCTGAATCTGCTGTCCGTTGGCCGCCTGAGTAATGTTGGTGGTACTTACAATGTCGGCGGTCGACTGAAGAATACTGCGGCCGAACAACGTCGGGTCCTGAAAGCCAAGCTCCACGCCGAACTCATCCGTGTTGTCCAGCTGAACCTCCACCAGCAGTGCCTGAATCACAACCTGAGGCGGCGTCGCATCAAGTTCGTTGACAATCCTTGAAATCTGACTGTAATACTCGGGCGACGCGCTGATAATCAGTGAGTTGCTGTTGTCGTCGGCTGCGATAATCACTTCCTGACGCAGCCGCTCAATATTGCTGATCAGGTCTGCGGAACTGTCCTGCAGAGCCTGTTGCTGCTGCAGAAAGCTTTCCAGGGCGGTAGCAACGACGCTGGCGGGTGCATTCCTGAGGGCAACGACATTTGTCGTTCGCTGCCGGGAATCTGTCGTATCAAGTCGAAGCAGAATCGCTTCAACAACCAACAGTGATTCCGCACTACCCACGGCCAGAACAGTGTTCGTTCGCAGGTCGGCCGAGAAGCTGACCGGCACAAGACTGCTTACGGAGTCCTCGGTGCCGGCAATCTGAATTCCCAGCTGGCTTTCCTGATTCTGATTCTCGAACATCGCGGTCAGCAGTTCGACGGACTGTTCAGCATCGGCGTTCTTCAGAGCAAAAACTTTGATTTCAGAAACGGCGGCCGGCGCTTTGTCCAGTTCTCGAATCAAAGCCTTCAACAGCGGCATGCTCGCTTCCGGGGCGGACACCACGAGACTGTTTGATCGAATGTCGGCGTTGACTCGAACATCCACAAGAATTCCGGAACGAACCAACTCATGTCCGGTTCCCCCTGTGGCAAGAAACTCCAAAGCGACCGATTTGCCGTCTCTCAGTTCCTGAGCCCCCTGATTCTGCCCCAGACCAAATCCGCCTCCGGTTGTCGTCTGCTGAGGAGGACTGGTCACGCTCTGGATTGCGGTACTGATCACGGCCGCAAGCTCCTCTGCGGTTGCGTGCTTCAGCTGAATGATTTCCACACGGTGGACGGACCCGGTCGTATCCCGGTCAAGCCCTTCGATGACTTTGGCAATTTCTTCCAGATCGTTGCTGCGACCCTGAACGATAACGGCGTTGGTACGGACGTCAGCGATGACTCTGGCTCGTGTTCCCAGTCCACCACGTTCTTCGTAGAAACCTTCCAATGACTCCACGACCTGCGACGCAATCGCGCTTCGAAGACTGAACACGCGAAATTCTGCGTTCGGATCGAGCTTCTGATCCAGCTGATCCGCCAGCTTCAGAATCGCTTCCAGCTCGATCGAGGAAGACAGAATCAGAATGGCATTGGGCTGAACGACAGGAATGAAGGCCGCCGTCTTTCGAGTCTCATTGTTTCTCTGACGCAACTCAGACAGCTCTTCATAAACGGACGTCATCAGTTCCGCCATGGCTTCTGAACTGATATGTGTCAAAGCCAGAAGATGAATATCCGGCAATGAACCAACGCTCAGCTGTTCCAGCTGCTTGATGATGCCTTCCACCTTCTGAACATCGACTTCATTGCCTTTAATGATCAGAATCCCAAGCTCCTGCATCGCCTGCACGTTCACTTCACCGCGCAGATTCAGAGAACCGTCCTGACTGGAACCGACGGTCCCGTTTTCAGGGGCACCTGTAGGTGGAGTCGCAGCCTGCATGGCCACCATTCGGTGAATCTGCTCATTCAGATCGCGAGCCGTAACATCGTTAACACCTTTGTTCGGAACGAGGTGAACTGTTGTTTCATCTTCCGGTCGAGCCTTGTCGAGTTCGGAGATCAGTCGCAGAAGATGGTCCACTCGTTGCTGCGGCCCGTCCACAACCAGCTGATTCTCCTGCTGGTTAATACCAACCTGAAACAACACCTCTCGCCCTTCAGCACCCTGAACTGAATCTTTTTCCTCAGCATACACCACAAAGGTTGGAAGTCCGGCCAGCCCCTCACGCACCAGCTCCGCACGTGATTCAAACGCCAGATAGACCTTTCGAGCGACGTCGGCAGCCTTCCCGTGATGAACGTCAACTTCACGAGTGATTCGAGGCTGCTCCACTTCGGCCGTGTCTGCAGCAGGCCGGGGAACGACCTGACCACCAAATCCCTGAGCGTTATCTGGTTCCTTCGATCCCCCATCCGTTGAACCGTCCTGAGGATTGGAGGCCCACGCAATTCGAGGCCCATTTCCGTCATTTCGAGCGCTCACTGCGGAAATTCGCCCGATGTTCGACGCAGTGTCCATCGGTTTCCACTGGGACTCGACCTCCGTTGACGAAGGCACCGAACCGATCGTCGGTCGCGCATAGCGAGTCCGCGCCTGCTCCAGATTCAGCACGACCAGAAACTGGCCCTGTCGGATCAGGCGAAAGCCCTGTTGTTCCAGTTCTGTGTTCAGAATTCGAAGAACGGTATCGAAGTCGTAGCGATTTCGATCCCGCCGCGCATATCTGCCACTCGGAACGCGATCCATCACCAGCGAAAGCTGAGCCTGTTCTGCAACATTGCGCAGAACACGATCCCATGACGACTCAAAGTAGTTGAGTCGAATGCCGGCCTCGCCATCAGCCCCATCCTGATGAGGCTGATCCGCGGAAGTCTGGCCGCTGCGAAAGACTTCACGATAGGAACGGACAGGCTCCTCCGAAGCTCCAAGCTCGGTGACCTGACTCAGCATCCAACCGGAAACTGCAACAACCACTGCAGTGAACACTAACAGAAAGCCATGACGTCTCACCGGAGTGATCCTTCACGAATAGCAGGCATTCAGATGCCTCCCCCCTGACACCGGCAACGCAACATTGTTTTCAGTGTTTCCACATTCTGCTCAGAACGCGAAAACAGACAGACCCGAGGCAGGGGAGTGTCACAGCGCAAGCTTTTTCCTGAAAACCGACTTTACCGGTTATTCCGAACTATCGGCTCGTAGGAGTCATCAGGATCAATCTGGTTGTGACTGTTTTTCCGTGGCTGAATCACCAACCATGGCCAACATCAAGCTGCGGCAGGAATCAACCACTGAATCAGAAACGGTGGACGGGGGACAGCCATTTTCAATCGACGGCTCCCGGAAAGCAGCTCTCAAAACGTCACCGTTTGAGCCAACGTCCGCGCGCAAAAAAAGGCATCACTCGGTTGAGTGATGCCTTCATTTGAAATCGAAAATGGTGATCGTGCGCGTTGAGACAGACTACGGGCTGGCGGGCTGAACAGCAGCGTCATTGCCATTGGCGGCAGAAGTACCGACGGCAACAGCCACTGCACCGAACGCCGCGATTCCTACCAGAGGAACTCCGGCTGCGCCGCCCGCCAAACCGCCAAGCAGACCGCGGTGTCCTCGATGACCGCAGCCGCAGTCATCACAACCTTCGCCACAGCTTTCACCGCAGGTGTCGCATCCGCACTGACCGCGAACAATTCGCCCATCATCAGCCATCAGCAATCCACGAATTGCTGATGGCGGAGCGGTGTCTGCGCTCCAAAAACGGCAAACGTTTTCGCTGGACGAGGTTCGGACGACATGGACGCCCGGTCGGAGGTTCTGAACTGCGTAGCGACCATTCGCATCGGTGCGAACCTCAGCGACAACATTTCCTCGATGGCAAATCTGTACGACGCGTTGACCAGCGGCGACGCCTTCGGAGGTAACCAAAGTGCCAACCAGATTACTTTCTGAGGTCAGCGCAACGTCGATGACAGAGGCTTCGCTGGAACCGAATTCAGTTGCCAGCACAACCGGTCCCGGAACCATCATGGTGAAAACAGCCAAAGCAGACAACCAGGACCCAGCGGACTTAATCATGATGATCTCCAGATATTTCTCGACAGACTCTTGCAGATGTGTGATGCGCGGGAAATCCGAAAGAACTGGTTTTCACAGATATCCCTGGCATACAACTTCGGCGGATCCTGTGAGTCAGTCTTAGAGAAAAGATTCCAACAGTTGCTCTGATTCATCGGAACCTTCGGGTCAAAACACCTGCATCCTCTGGTGAATTTGCGTAGATTTTCCCGATTATGCGAGCAATCGCAGCACCAGCCCTCCTGCAATCTGTCACGGAGCCATCTTGTTTTCGCTTCTAAAACGAATGTTTTCCCGACTTCTGTCAACCGAAAGTGATGCCGACCGCGCCGCTCGACGGTTCCACAAACATCGGCAACTTCTGCGGACGCAGTTTCTGCAGATGGCAACGACGTCAGGCCGACCAAGAGGACTTCGCTGGTCGCGGTGTGAATGGCTTTCGGAGTGCGTCCTGGCAAGAGACAGCGAACCAGGGCAGTTCAGCCTCTTTACAGGCGTCAACGTCTGGTTCGAGGCAATTGAAGGCGGAGATATGGAAGGCGTCGAAGCCGTCTCCATGGTTCGCGACGGATGCGCTGTGTTTCACTACCGAAACGGACGGTGGGGCAGTGGTGGTCGAGTGCTCTTCAACATGAGTCCGCTGCGCGCAGCGGAGGCAATGTCTGAGTGTACTCCGATTGTTCTGCCGGATAATGCCGGCGAACAGTGTTCATGAAAGGTATCAGGCCGCTCACCGAAATACGTTAAAGCGAATGTACTCCCAGTGACGGTAGGGCTCCGATGTTCTGACCAGTTCGTCATGAGGCCCGTCCGCGACAACTCGCCCGCCATGCAGCATCACAATTCGGTCACATCGCTTCACAGTCGACAAACGTGTTGGCAGAAACAACAGTGTTCGTCCGGCTGAAATCCGTTGGTAGGTATCATCCAGAATCGTCTTCGTCTGAGCATCCAGTGACACGTCCGGTTCTCGAATGACAAGAATGGCGGGCTTTCGCACGACCGCGCGAGCCAGGCTCAGGCGAAAGATCTGTCCCGGTTCAAGCCGCGTTGCCTGATCTCCAACGATTGTTTCATAGCCGCGAGGCAGTCGCCGAATAAAGCTCTCCGCGTGCACAGCCTTACACGCCTCCATCACATCCTGTCGCGAAATATCCGCTCGACCAGCGGTGATATTATCGATGATCGAAGAATTGAACACGGGGTCTTCGCCGCTCACCATCAACACTTCGGCTCGCAAAGATTCCAGAGTCGCTCGCCGAATATCCTGTCCATCAATCAATACCTGCCCGGCGATCGGGTCCAGAAAACGAGGAACCAGACTCACTAACGCTTCGGTTTCGATTGGATTTAGCGAGATCAGAGCAACTTTTTGCCCCGCTTCGATTCGCAGGTCCAGCCCTGACAGCAATTCCGGATGCGTTTCCGTCTCGACTCGAACCTGATCGAACTGCAGCAGGCGAGACATCGGTTCCAGAAAACGAGCACCCACCAACTGGCTCACCGATGGCACCCGCAGAAGGTATTGCTGAATCTCTTCGGCAGCCACAGACGCCACGCCCGCAGCCGCAGGGATTTTCTGAATGGACTCCAGCCCGTAGCTGATGAACCCAACAGTCAAACCCAGCATGATCCCGACCGGCAGATCCAGGCTGTTCCCCGAAACAATGTGGCGGGCAATGATAAACCCAGGCATGGCGATACCCGTCAGCTGAATGGCAACAACGACCCATCGCCCTCGGGTCTTCTGACGTTCAAGATAGTCACTGCGATCCTGATACTGTCGAAGCGATTCACTGAACTGTTGATTCTCGGGTTCTTCCATTCCGTACCCCGAAACCATCCTCGCCCGATTCAGATCTTCCGTAAGCTTCTGCAGGCTTCGTTCGACCTGTTCTGATAAGAGATTGGTGTTGGTGGCCAGTCGTGACCGCTCCACTCGGGAAATGAACCAACAAACAATGATCGGCACGATGCATTCCGCGCCGACGCGCCAATCGAGGAGAATCATCAGGATGACTAAAGCGGGAACGTCAGCGGCGGATGTCAGTCGTTCATAGCCCCATTGAGTGGCATTCGAATGAAGTCGATCCGCCGTCGGTCCAAACAATCGAGTCGACAACAGTCGCTGAACTCCGGTGAGATCTCCGGGGTTACATCGCAGCGCGTGGCGATGGATGTGTTCCCGAAGCCTGACAACAGCACTTCCCACCTGTTTACGAATGCTTCGATGGGCAAAGTCCAGCAGAGCCGTTCGGAGCAGCACCGCAACACAGATCAACCCAAAAAGCACCGACAGGGCCGGAACCGTGCGATGCAGCAACGGAATGGCGTCGACGATACGGGCCAACGGAATGCCGACAATACCAGCATTCAGGCGAGAAACCAGTGGCTGCAGTCCCTGAGTCGCCGGAGCATCGACCAGAAGACTGACGATCCCGCCGGTGCACAAAATGATCGTCAGCAGCAGCAAAGTCCCGACAACAACGGCCAGCGTTGCCGGAATAAGCGGCCAGACGAAAAAACTTCTGTCGCTGATGACCTTCCGAAACGTCGTTGATTCTGAATCTGGCACCAACTCGCCCTCATTTGACGTGACTGTCAACCGAACCGAAAAGGCCACACCGCATGATCAAGTGATCACTGAAATCCTGTCGCCCTGCTGAATGATCACCGCGCCGCTCTTTCCGGTCACACCTTACGATCAGATCTATCACTCAACCTTCAGTGGCGGACATTGTCAGAAGCCTCGCTGTTTCGTGCGAAAATTTCCCTCGGTTTCTGATTGTACAGCGCATCGGAGGTGTCCTCGCACAATCTCACTCACAGAATTCAATCTTTTCAGAGCTCTGGTCAGCGCAGTTCGGCGGACGAAACGTCGAAAAACGATGAATTCGCTGGCCGGCAACTCTCGCAACCGCCTCAAGAACTGCGGTCAGAACTCACCCAGTCAGTAAATGACAAGAAGGACAGTCTCTGGGACTGTCAGCCGCGATGGGACGCGCCAAAGCCCCGCCGTCGAGAGTCTACAACGGTCGCGGCTTGACCTCGATCCGGGTTCTCAAGGGCTGGTAAAGTCTGACTCAACAGACAATGCGTCGAGGCAATCTGAAAAGCTGCTGTGCAGGGCCGGCGCCTTCGGAGGGAAGCGAAAACGGCTGCCCGGGAGCATGAGCCCCTTTTTTTCAGACAGCCTCCATGGGAAGCTCAGCAGGAATACAGTCCTGTCAAACGAAGCCAACCCAGCAAACCGCACTCAGTTCGTGCGCGGACACGGCGACGTCACAGTATCTGAGTCTCGGATTGATGAGTGACATCTGTCCCGACGAGGCAGATATTTCGCAAAGACTTGGGGAACGCAGCGTCTGGTTGCAGCGAGCACCTACGCCAGATCGCGGTCTTCGAAAAGAATGAAGGCCACCAAAATCATTGCCGCGACATAGGCGGCCCCATATACAAGTCCCATCCCAAGATAAGAGGGCGGCACATTGTGGCCCGTCGCGATTGCCGCGTAGATATTGAAGGCCTCCAGAGATGGCAGAACTGTGGCGATCAGTCTCGCGATGAAAATCACGTACTCACTCTGAATGACAGTACGTCCCTGAGCCACCATCATGGGTGTCAGATTACCCACGACAAACACAGCGAAACACACGACCAGATTGACAACCATCGGAACTCGAGTCGCAATCGCCACGCTGATTGCGGCCAGCACACAGACCTGAAAGAACGACAGAATGATGCCGGGCAGCACCTGAGTCACGACGGCCAATCGCTCAGGGTTCGGCAGAGGAAGCTGAAGTCCGCCGATCAGTTCACGCTTCTGAAACCAATCGGAAACCGCCTTCGACATTTCACGCTGGTCATATCCAACCTTGTAGTAAATCAAAAACGCAAACAGAATCATCAGTGGCAGGTAAAGCCAGATTACTCCCTGAACGATGCCCACATACTTTCCAACCACGAACTGCCGTCGATTAATGGGCTTACTTAGAAGAGTCATCGCGGTTTTGCCCTCAATTTCACTGGTGATGCTTGTCCCAGCCGTCCAAACCGCCAGTAGAGCTCCGGAAATCAGGAGCGTCGCCAGACCGCATTCCTTGAGCATCTTCACATCATCTTCCAGTGTGAAGAAGGGCATAAATGTGTTGACGACCAGCACGGCTGCGGAAATCGCGAGCAACAGGAAGAACAATGGTTGACGAATTGCTTCTTTTGTGGTGGCGCGAGCAATAATTCCAGCCCGAGTGCCATAGGCAAAGCCGACCAGCAGGAAGAACAGCAGCAGACCAACGATCCAAGCCACTGTCCAGTCCTGACTTCCGGAAAGACCTGTCGGATCCTGTTGCGCCAAGGTGAGAATAAAATTCATGGTTCGTAAGCATGAAGGAGCAGAAAACCGGGAATTCCCAATCACAAACAGGACTCCCATAGGTCGTCGTTACGCGGAAACATCCACGTTCGTTGGGAGAATCTTCATTCGCAGCGGAGTTCCGGTGATAAATTCACGAAAATGCCGACGAAGGCAAATCGAGGCATCGGAACGAAGTTGGAAGTCCGCGTCTCCAAAAGATATTTCCGACTGAAAATGCAGAGATAATGGTCGATCCGCGGCTGGCTTCAGGACACGGACTTACTCAGCTCTACCCGCGAATGTCCGGCGATTACAAGCAAATCCGTTGCAGGAACGCGTCGACGGAAAGAGCAGGGCATCGGCCAATCAGCAACATTCAGGGAAATTGCTGACGAAACTGATAAGCAAAAATGCCCGCCGCAACAGCAAGATTGAGTGAATCCGTGTTGCCGTACATCGGAATCGTCACGCACATGTCGCAGTGTTTCTGAAGCGCAGGGCTCAATCCATGGCGCTCATTTCCCAATACAATGACAGACTTTGATGGAAAGGAGAACGTCCGCAGATCCGCGGTATCGTGCCTGAGAGCTGTTGCCACGCTTGAGTATCCCAGTGCGCGCAATGACTCAATTGCGGCTTCGGAATCGGCGACTTCCAGAATTGGCTGAGAAAAAACGTGCCCCGTCGAGACTCGAATTACTCGGCGTGAATAGGGATCCACTGACCCTGCACCGAAGACAACAGCCGCTGCTCCGAAAGCGGAACCAATTCTGATCAAGGCTCCGGCGTTTTCCGGGTCGACAACCTGATCTGCCAATATCACCAACCCGTGGCCAAGATCGGATGTGATCATTTCACCAAGCTGCAGAGCAGGGCGGCGATGAGCCGCAGCGATCACTCCCAGGTGAAACTTGTATCCAACCAGTTCAGTTGCCAGTTCGCGGGCCACGACGAGGACGGGAACGTCATTGGAAACTCGACCGACGAAATCGCCGGCAAGTTCTGGTGTCACCAGCAGGGAATGCAGCTGAAATCCGGCGGCGATCAGCCGTTCGACGACGGTAGCTCCCTCCGCAATGAAAAGTGCCTGGTGTCGAGTACGATTTGTCTTTTTCAGGCTGCGAAAAATATCCAGCTGCGGGTCGTCCAGCGACGAAACCTGCACAATTGGCATCGGAATCTTTCACTGATGGGAGAGGCTATTCCGGCAAGGGCTGCCCCTTGGTTTCAGGCGCGAAAGGAAGGATGGCCAGACCCACCAAAAAGATGGAGCACATTGTGATCCCCGCGTATCGAAGCGGTTCGTCGGTGTGTCCGTAGACACGGCTGCTCAAAAGGCCAATCGTCCAGGGACCGGAAGCTGCAAGAAATCGTCCGACGTTGTAACAAAACGACGTGCCGGTGCTGCGGAGATACGTCGGGAAGAGTTCCGGGAAGTAAATAGCGTAACCGCCGAATATACCGAGCATAAAGAAGCCCATGATGGGGACGAGCACATAGATATGCCAAGGCTCCTGCAGCACCCAGAATGTAAATGCCGTGGAAAACATCGCTCCAACGAATGACACGGCAAAAGCAAGACGTCGGCTTGTTCGCTGGGTGAACTTCGTAAACGCCAGCATTCCGGAGAATGCCCCCAGATTGAGCATCAGGCTGGTCTTCCCTTTCCATTGGCCCACGGCTCCGTCCAGATCAGCCCCGGAGAGCCCTTGCTCAGCAAGGACTTTACGCATGACTGAACCGACAAGATCGAAAACAAAGAATACGATTCCCCAAAGAGCAATGACGCCGGCACAGGCCAGAATCAGCCCTATGATTGCGTTCTTGCGCCATCGAGGATCTCGGAACAATGCTGCGTAAGAGCCCGCCGTAGCTGTTTCGCCGCGTTCCTTCATCTGCTGCCACTTCTCTGGTTCTTTCAGCTTCCAACGAACAATCAGCGCCAGCAGTGCCGGCAAAGCGCCAATCAGAAACATAATGCGCCACTTATCCATGGCTCCCGGCAAACCGCCCGTTCGTTCCACCGTACTGAGTCCCCATTCCACGAAGGCGGCAGACACATTGCCGATGGCGGAGAGAGCCTGCAGGAGACCGAGAGCATGCGGTCTGGCTTTGTCCGGCATGACTTCCGCCACCAGAGCAACGCCAACTGCGAACTCCCCGCCGACTCCAAGACCAGTGATGAATCGATAGAATGCGAAGTCCCAGAATCCCTTCGACAAAGCGCTCAGACCTGTGCAGACAGAATAGACCAGAATGGTGATCATCATCGTCTTTGCTCGACCAATCCGATCCCCAAGGCTTCCGAAAATCAGCCCGCCAGTGGCCCATCCCAGAACAAAGATGGCGGTTGCGTATCCGCCGTATTCATTGATGTCCTGGCCTTCCTGCAACAAGTCCTTCATGGCTGTCCCGCGCGCCAACAGAAACAACTGCTGGTCCAGACAGTCAAACAACCACCCAAGTGCAGATACTGCAAGGACAAACCAATGGTACCGATTCAGCTCTTTGTACCACGGAACATTACTGTCTGAAGAGGTGGCGGATTCCGACGCAGGCGGGATTTCAGCGTGCACGAACAGTTCTCCGAGTGAACACGAACAGGAAGGCTGTCACGTCTACTGATCACCGTCACCGAATCGGGCGAGGTAGACATAGAGGTCAAAGAACTTTGCCAGATCATCACACGGTGTTCAACTCAAGGCGAGCGAAATCGTGGGGACTCCAATGCCCAATCCATGGCCGACGCTTCACGACCGCTTTTATTTGGGCTTCCCGCCAGATGCCAGCAGCATTTCCGGAGTCACTACACAGCGAAAACCGGTGTGAAAGGCACCGGTGTCTTCTTCACCCTTCATTCGAGCACTGTTGCGGTACCCGATGCAGTATTGCTCGCTGCACATGAAGGATCCGCCGCGCTGGACGCGTTTGATGATTCCCGGTTCCTGAGGATCAAAACTGCTGTGGGGGCCGGGCGGATTTCTCAGCGGGCTGACGGCATAGTATTCGGGCTGATAGTAGTCTGCGCACCATTCCCAGACGTTACCACTGGTGTCGTACAGGCCGAAGTCGTTTGGCGGAAAGGACTTCACGGGCGAGGTGACTCGAAAACCATCGTCCGCGGTATTCTTCAGCGGGAAAGTGCCCTGCCAGATGTTGTGCAGCCATTCTTCACCGGGATTGCGTTCATTTCCCCAGGGAAAGAACTGGCCATCGTGGCCGCCTCGGGCAGCGTACTCCCACTGAGCCTCCGTCGGCAGCGCTTTACCGGCCCATTCGCAATAGGCCACGGCATCGGGCCAGGTCACATGAACAACAGGGTGATCCATGCGATCATCAATGTTGCTGTCCGGTCCTTCAGGATGCATCCAGTTTGCCCCGGGCAGATACTGCCACCAACTGTAGGCACCTTTGACGGGGTCGATGTCATCCGCACCGCCTAACTGCAGACTGCAGATGGAACCGGGAACATTGAGTTCATCCAGAATACTGACGTTCGCCAGAGGGGACCCTTTTTCAATGCTGCGAAGTTCCGGTTTGCGTTCGGGCAGAGTGACATAGCCGGTCGCGTCAACAAACTCTTTGAACTGAGCATTTGTGACTTCGGTCGTGTCCATCCAGAATCCGTCCATTGCAATTGGATGCGGCGGCTGTTCATCCGGGTTCCCCGAATCGTTTCCCATAACGGCGACACCGCCCGGAATCCAAATCATGCCCGTGAGTCGTCGCGTGTCCGCTTCTGTCACGGCCGGTTGTTCGATGATCAGGTCCCCAGCCAGCGAAGCGGGAACACGCGATTTGATGGCGGCAATGACTTCCGGTTTGTGCAGGTCAGACTCTTCATTGATGATCGGCCGAGGAAGCCCGAGGTCCGTGCAGGCCGTCTGCGAATCTTCGACGCCAGAACCGGCAGATGCACGATCGCTGCCGGACACCTCCTCCGCCGGGGCGAGGTCGTCAATCCCAGATGATTCACTATCAGTCACAGACATCGCAGACCTGGCGACGGGAGCCTCCATCGAATCCGAGTTGGTGCTGAGCACCACAGCAGCAAGAGTGACGAACGCGCATCCCAGAACCGAAAATGCAGTGATAAACCTGTTCATTGGCGATGCACCCAACAATCTGTGTTTCAGGAATCTCGACGGTCACGAACTCTGCGGCAGCAATGACCTCAATACATTCACTGCATGCCGAACATCTTCCGCTCGATGATCACCACCCGTGCGTTCCACGCAAAACCAGCCGTCGAACGGAGCTTCCACCAGAGCCGGGAGGAATTCAGCCCAATCCACAGAACCGTCTCCCAGAACCGCCTCCACGCCGGCACCATCGACATCTCGAAGGGCGTCTCGCCCTCGAACGTATCCCACAACGTCGTAAAGATCACGATAAAGTGACACAACTCTATCGGGGACGCTTCCGGCCATTATGGCCGTCCCGGGATCAAAAACCACTTGAACAGGCCCATTTTTGATTTCTGCCAAAAGGCGGCGAACAAGTGCGACATCATACCGACTCAGAATCAGATTCAGCGTACATCCGGTGTGGTTGGCATGAGAAGCGAGGTCATTCAGAACCTCGCACAGCAAAGTAAATTCGGACGCAGAAGACCTTACCGGGGCCGAGGGCGGCGAGGAACCGAATGAAAAAGGATTCTCCGGACTACCGAAACTCTTCCCGCCGGAAGTATCCGTCGAAACTGAATCCGGATCTGGTATTCGACCACAGCGAATGAGTAACTCTCGCGTGGCCAGCGGCCTGACGAGTGAAATACATTGGCGAATCAGCTCAATCCGTTCCTCAAGAAACGCCTGGTCGTACAAGGCATGCCTGGTCGGACAAATCAACCCTGCAACTTCCATTCGGTTTTCGCGAATGTAGAGCAGAATTTGACGCAAAGCGCTCGAAGACGCCCCCCCCATGGACAACAACTCGGTCCTGGCATTCAGGCGAACACCGGAAACACCTTGGTCCCCCGCCAAAGAAATCGATCGGCGAAGCGGCCCCCCAAAGTCTTCAGTTGCAACGGCGATACGAATTGACATGATCTCACCTGCTTTCTAACCATTCCTCCGGCGAAATTGAAATCCGCCTGAAAGCCACCCACTCAAAGTGGTCACTGCCATGCCAACCGTCTCTCAGATCATTTCGTTTCTGGAATCCTATGCTCCCGTGGCGTTGGCGGAAGAGTGGGACAATGTTGGACTCATCATCGGGCGGCCGGCGGGACGAGCAGAGAAGATTATGACCTGCCTTTCATTGACTCCTGACGTTGCAGCTGAAGCAGTCTCAGAAAACGTCCAAATGATCGTGACACACCACCCGCCGCTGTTTCGAGGAACAAAGAAACTCACAGATGAGAATTCCGACCAGAACACAATCCTGACCCTGATCGAAAACGGAATCGCCGTCTACTCCCCTCATACTGCGTTCGACAGCGCCGCGGACGGAATCAACCAGAAGCTGGCGATGCACCTTGGTCTTCAGAATGTCGCTCCGCTTCGCCCAAATCCAAAGATATCCGTCCTTGGAGCGGGCAGGTGGGGTGAACTGCCGGAAGAAATCCCTCTCAAATACTTCCTGGAAATAGTTGCGAAAGTGACCCGCAGCACGCACCTGGAATTCGTTGCCGCAACAAACGAACAAACGAAACGAGTCGCAGTTGCATGTGGTGCTGCTGGAGACTTCCTGGATGACGCCATTCGCCTGAAGTGCGATACGTTTGTGGTTGGCGAGGCCCGTTTTCACTCAGCACTTCAGGCACGAAGCGAGGCAATCAACCTGGTCGTCACTGGCCATTATTCCAGCGAACGGCCTGCGGTGGAAGAACTCGCCGAAACCATCAGTTCAGAGTTCCCGGAATCCACTGTGTTTCCGAGCCATCATGAAAGTTCTCCCCTCAGGCTGTTTCTCCCATGAGCGACAAATCAAACGCTTTTCCAAGGCTGTCATTCGCGGAGTCCATCCAAAACGGACTTCGCCTGAAGTGCCCCAGATGTCAACAGGGCAGCCTTTTTTCAAGACTGCTTTCTATGCAGGAAACATGCTCAGTCTGTGGATTCAAGTATGAACGTGCACCGGGCTATTTCCTGGGATCCACATACATCAACTACGGCATCACAGCACTCACAACCACATTCACATACATCTTCCTCCATTTCGGGCTTGGTTGGCCGAAAGACTATCTTCTCCCCCTTCTGGGAGCATGGTGTCTGGTCTTTCCCTTGCTCTTTTTCAGGTACGCCAGATCTCTTTGGCTTTCACTGGACTGCTTTTTCGACCACACCGGTGCTGTGGAATCCCAGCCGGCGTTTTCACAAACGGAAACTGTCGGAGAAAGAGAAATTTCGAGAAATCAAGGCCTTGACACTAAATAAACCGCGGCTACACTTCCCCGCTCGCCGAAAACGGCGTCAGGGAATTGCAGTGCA
>JAGQPY010000059.1 GCA_020426485.1 Planctomycetaceae bacterium | reverse complement strand
TTCAGGAAATTGATTTGCGAATTTCTGTACGTCAGGAAGTCTGATGGACGTTCGCTGGTATTGGTATTGGCGACACGCTGTTCATACTGATGAATCTTCAGCAATGCCGTCGACTCGTATTCAGCAGGAATCATCTGCCACAGTAATCCGGCCACCAGAAGTGCCGACGGAATGGCAATGGCCAGCGAAGGAATCCAGCGACGTCGAAACGCATCCAGCACGCCCCAGAACGTGATTTGTCGGTCTGAACCGTCTCCGGAGGGCAGATTTCCCGACGTCCGACTGGTGATTCGAGACGGGTTCGTCCCCCAATTTGTTGACGATCCAGCGGCGTTCAGCCCTGAAAGATTTTGGTCGTACAGGCTCATTTTACGGCACAGTGCTTTCGGAGTTGAAAAACGGTTCGCCGTCGGAGACTCGGTCACGGCGACAATGACAATTCCACGTCGCCCCATCGAAACCGCATTCCGTTTGAGTGAATGCGGCCGACCACGACGTGACTGTTTGTTCCTTCAAAGATCGCGCCCACAGACCAGCGCTGACCGCGCATGTTCAGATGACGCAATACCACACTCAGCTACCTAGCTCACAGATTCGGGTCGTGACGTAAAAAAGAAACACGTGACGCAGATATCCCACGGATACTTTCCGTCAGGATCTGATTTCTCAACCTGAACCCGTCAACAGAATGCAGCAGGTGTTCCCGGAACTTATCACTCGCCGTTCGCCGGTGACCAGGAGAATCATTCGGCCGGGCGGCTTTCAGCGCTTTCAGAGCGGAATCGGATGCAGTCCTGATCTGCCGATGCCGTTTGTCAACATGTGATGTTGCAGAATCAGAACCTTCGATCGGCGATAGATCTGTCGTAAGCTTCAAATGCCGGACATTCGGATCGTTCGCCGGAATCCGCAGGCGCGGAACCATCCTTCACTTCGACCATTCAGCACGAATGCCGAGACCAATGATGATTTCACAAGACCAATGATGTTTTCATCAGTCAGGTCGACCCGGTGCTGGCTCCCCCAAAGCGCCTGTTGGCGGACGTGCGGCAACGACGGTCTGCCTCCGGTCACAGCTCGTCCACACGGTGCCGGTGATTCCCGTCGGGCACCTGAGCGAAATTCCAGTGCCTTGTCTTCGGACAGGGGGCGCGGTCGATTCAGGTCAGCCTGAGTCACCCTGTCGCCGGCCGTGTTTCAGCGGTCTCCCTGTCTTGAAGCGTCGATTTGCCGGTCAACGGCCGCCGATCACAAATCGCTCTCCAACATTGAAAGCCCAACGAACAGGGCGGATTACCGGGCCTCACACGACGCCAAAGCAGGGATTTCTGTCGTCGAATTGAATGACGCGGCATTTTTCGAGTCTCGGGCAGCTTGCAACCAAAACTTGGTCTGACCAAAATGCGACCGCGTCCTTCGTGACATCAGCCCCGTGATTGACAAACGCCCCGAGGCCTCCTCGGATTCTGTTTCGTCACCGACCGTGGATTCGTTCTGAGTTTCACAATCTGCACAACTGAAGAATTAAGGCCATCAAATGAAGTTTCTTGAGGGAAGAACCGTCGGAATCGACCTTGGCACGACCTATTCCGCGATTGCCTACATGAACGACGAAGGCGTCCCGTCTGTGATCAATAACGCCGACGGTCGACCGATCACTCCTTCCGTTGTGCTTTTGGACGACGACAAGGTGGTTGTGGGGCCCTCCTTCGAACGAATTTCTGTTGCTTCGCCGGATCAGATCGTTGAAGCCGTCAAACGAGAAATGGGGAACAAGGACTTTCATGTCCTCTATCAGGACAAGAAACTCACGCCGGAATTCATCTCCGCCCTGATTCTGAAGAAGATGAAACAGGACGCGGAAAAAGAAATCGGTCCCATCGCCAATGCCGTCATCACCGTCCCGTACTATTTCAACGACGTTCGCCGAAAAGCAACTCAGGATGCCGGACGTATCGCCGGATTGAATGTGGTCGACATCATCAACGAACCAACAGCAGCCACACTGGCTTATGCGTGGCAGCGAGGTGAACTGGGGCGAACCGATCTTGCCAGTGATGAAAAGACAATCCTGGTCTATGACCTGGGCGGTGGTACGTTCGACGTGACCGTTGTGCGGTACACGCCGACGAACTTCCGAGTCCTGGCCACCGACGGGGACGTCATGCTGGGAGGACTTGACTGGAGCAAGCGTCTGGCCGATCACCTTGTTGAACAGTTCAAGCAGAAGTACAACGAAGATCCATCCACCAGCCCGGAAACGATGCTGACTTTCCACCAGGAAGCCGAAGACGCCAAACGCGATTTGAGCGAAAAATCACAGGTTCCGCTGAGTGTCTACTTCAAAGGCAAGACTCTGTCCGTGTCCCTGACGCGACCGGAATTCGAACGTATGACAGCTGACCTGCTGCAGCGTACAAAAGACACCACAGAACTGGTGCTGCAACAGGCCGGCGTCAAAGCCGGTGTCCTGGATGAAGTCGTGATGGTCGGTGGTTCAACTCTGATGCCGGTGGTCGAACAGATGCTGCGAGAAATCACAGGACTTGAACCATCTCGTGCCCTGAAGCCGGAACGAGCCGTTGCGGAGGGCGCTTGTATCCACGCGGCAATTCTCGAAGCTCGACACGGCGGCGGAACCAGCAAAGTGGCCGACGCGGTGCAGAAGCGGCTCAACTCTGTTCGAACCAGCGACGTGAACTCCCACGCTCTGGGAATCAAGATCACGGATCCCGGCGATCGATCTCGCAAGATCAATCACATTATGATTCCAAAGAACACGCCGGTTCCACACAGCGTGAATCAGCGATTCGGGACAAACACCGACAACCAGCAGCGAGTTCACGTGGAAATTCTGGAAGGTGATGCCATCGATCCGGCAGCCTGCGAACTGATCGGCGATTTCCGAGTGTTCAACCTGCCGGCGAATCTTCCCAAAGGTTCTCCCATCGAAATCACCTACTCTTACGACAGTTCCGGTCGAATCAGCGCGACAGCCAAAGAATTGACCGGCAATAACGTCGCTTCCGCGGAAATTGTTCGAAACTCCGGAATGGATGACAAATCGATTGTCGACGCACTGGACGTTCTGACCCGCGAATACGACATCGAATAACGTCGAACTTCGATGAGCCGGCCAGCGAAAGACAGCCACTTGATTGTCAATGGCTGTCTTTCTGCATGAAGACTGAAGAACAGGTTCTCAACAGGCAGGGACTCGGACCAATTCGAGCGACCGCCGGGAAACACTCCCGATGGTCGCTTTGAAAACCTGGCTTAACGGAAGCCGGCTCCCTTCAGGAAGCGAAACTTTCACAGCGTCCAAAAGTCGACTTCCCGGCCAGGAACGAATCTCGATCAACGGAACACCGGTTTGCTCGCGGACTACTTTTGCGTGTGCTGCCGGTAAGGAGTTCAACCTGAGGGACGCGGTCCCAGGCATTCGGACAGAATCGGCAACAGCAAAGCCGCTCGCACCTTCCTACCAAAGACTCGCAAATTGATTGACACGGTCATGACACCCCGAACGTCGCTGCCCGGAAAGGGATTTCTCTCCCTGTGCGGTGCGCGTCGGTTTTCATTTTGTGGGCTGTGTCTCGCGGTCACCTTCTTTGTCGATGCTGGCCCCGGTGCCGCAGGCGCCGCTATTGAGTCTCCTGTGGCGGTTTCCGATGATATAACGGCTGATGTGTCAACGACTCCAGAGGAGCCTGCTGCTGAAGCGAACGGCACGGGAAAAGAAGACTCTGCCGAGCGCTCCGGCCAGGTGAAACCTGAAGAACAGCCGAAGCAGACGAAAACAGACACTTCCCCCAAATCCACGGTTGATGGACCTGATCCCGATGGAATCAAAGACCTGCTGAAGTCTCCACTGGAGAGCAACTGGAGTCACTTTTCTTCGAAAGAGGCCATGGTGACGGATATCTGGCAGCTTGCGGACATTGACGGTGAGCCTCAGTTGAAGTGCAGTGGAGAACCTCGAGGCTTCCTTTACACGCAGGAAAAGTATACCGACTTCGAACTGTCCCTTGAGTGGCGTTACCCGTCCGACATGAACGGCAACAGCGGGGTTCTGGTTTTTACACAGCAGGAACCGCGCCTTTGGCCGACTTCCATGCAGGTCCAGCTCCATCAGCCCGCAGCCGGAAGTATTTTTCCCAGTGGAGACGCAACCAGCGACAACTCCAGCGAAGCCACCGGACTGGCCAATGATGTCGGCAAGTGGAATACATGTCACATCACATGCGTGGCCGGGCGGCTTTCCGTCGAAATCAACAACAAAAAAGCCGGCGAAGTGACCGGATGTCGACCCGGCGAAGGTGTGATTGCTCTCCAGAGTGAAGGCTCTGAGACGTTTTTCCGAAAGATTCGCATTCGACGACTTTCCGCGAAGGCAGAAGCCAAACCGGAGTCTCCCGATGCGGACGGCTCGGCAACGTCGGCCGCAGGCGTAACCAGGGTTTCTGACAGCGAATGATCCGCCTGGAGGCGACGATGCAATTCCCGGAATTTGCGTCACGGCATTTTCAGCGGGTTTTTCCGAGACGTTGATTCAGCTAAGATTTTATCGCCAATTGCCGTGGATGAAGTCAGGGTACAGAAACGTCTTGTGTATCGAAGATCGTTTCTTCCCAGCCGCACACCAGCAATTAAGAACGATCGTTTCGGACGTTCACAATCCGTTCAGACAACTTTTCGTATTCCCCTTCCAGATTCTCTACAGGTCGTGTGAGCCACCATGGATGCTGTCGTCGAACTTTTTCAGAGCCTGCTGAATGTTTTCTGGTCCTTGCTGGATGTTGTCGTTGCCCTGGTCAACGTCATCCTTCCATGGCTTCCTTTGTTGGCGTGGATGGCCTTCTGGTCATTGGCTGTCAACTGGGCGAAAGCGTTCGATGTGCTTCGGCGAGGTGGTTTTATCGGAGTCCTGCTGCTGATGTTTCTGGCCGTGCTTGTCTGGGGAGCGGTTGCACCACCCGTGGAAGGAACTCATTCCATCCTCGGTCTGACCGTCAGCAACTACGCGGGCAAATTCATCTACGTCACGATGCTGACATGTATTGCACTTCTGTGCGGATCCGTACAGATGTCCGGCACATTTGGATCCCTGATCGACTTTTCCAATGAAGAGCAGACAGAAGAAGTGCATCACGGACACCACGATTCACACGCCCATTGATCTCATCATCCTCTCACAGACAGCCTTCATTCTTCAAACGACGGTCCACCATGTCGCCGAATCAACCTCTGCTGCTTGCCGTTCTTCTGCTGACCGCCCCTGTCACTGCCGGCGACTGGCCAAACTGGCGAGGACCTCATGGCAATGGCGTGGCTGATGGTACCGGCTATCCGGCAGAATGGTCCGCCGAAAAGAACATCCGCTGGAAGTACCAGATTCCCGGAATCGGCGCGTCAACTCCCGCCGTCACCGGGGACCACATCTTTGTGACGTCCACTCACGATGGAAAGAATCTGGTGACCTGCGTCGATATGGCCGGTCAGCAGGTTTGGTCCAAAGAGTTCGGGACCTCCATTGAAGGCAAACAGGGAAAGGACGGCACCGGGGCCAATCCATCTCCCGTCACCGACGGAGAACGAGTCTACGTGTACTTCAAAAGCGGAGATTTTGGCTGTTTCAGCCTGAAGGGCGATCTGTTGTGGCAGACCAACGTTTTCGAACGGTTTGCCGAAGTTACCAGTGAAACACTGTGGTGGGATCTGGGAACATCTCCCGTTCTGACATCCAATGCCATTGTTGTCACCATGATGCATTCAGGTCCCTCCTACCTTGCAGCATTCGAACCTTCCAGCGGAAAGCTCCTGTGGAAACATGACCGCGTCACCGACGCTCCGCGTGAAGCAGCTCAAAGCTACACCACTCCCATCGTCACAAAGAACCCCGATGGTCGTGAAGTCATCATCGTCACCGGGGCTGACTACGTGACATGCCATGATGCGTCAAATGGTTCGGAACTTTGGCGAGTCGGCACGCTGAATCCGGAGCACAACGAATACTTCCGGTCCATCAGTTCATCTGTTGTTGGCGAAGGCGTTGTGGTCGCCCCTTATGCTCGAGGCGGCACACTGACTGCGATCAAAATGGGCGGCACAGGAGATGTCACCAAATCTCATGTTCTCTGGACAAATCAGGACACATCCGCCGATGTACCCACGCCTGCCATTGCAGGCGATCGAGTCTTCGTGGTACGCGATGTGAAGAACGATCGAGGCACCGTAGACTGCCTGGAACTGCTGACCGGCAGGACCATCTGGTCAGGGCAGCTGGAAAAACATCGTCTGACATTTCGAGCTTCACCGATTGTGGCCGATGGTAAAGTCTATGTGACTCGGCAGGACGGAACAGTCTTTGTCCTTGATGCGGTGGGCAACGAATTCAAAGTCATTGCCACCAATCAGATCGGTGATGAACACGCCATCGCCACCCCTGTCTTCATCGACGGAAAAATCCTGCTGCGAACTCAGGATAATCTGTACCTGATCTCCGGCTGATCCCGGACTGACAAGAACCTCAGAATTGACAGCGACAGTTGCCTGCCCAGATGCCGGATTCGTGTATCTGAGTGTTGATGGTCGGAAAGACCAAAGCGTCGATGGAAGCCGGATTGCCACGCGGCTTCAAAAACCATCATCAGCTGACGCTACTCTGTCGCCGGCAGCTGCTCTGGTGGAATACGCTGCCAAATGGTTGCCAGCATTGTGCCGGTCAGCATGCAGCCGAATGTATACAGAATGCAGGGAATGACGGCTGGCGACGAGTCACCAAACAGACTTTTCGCCAGGGCAATTCCGGCCCCGGCATTCTGCATTCCCACTTCAAGAGTCAGCGCGCGACGCATGGCCTCCGAGAAACGCAGACCCCGTCCGCAGCCATATCCCGCCAGATACCCACCCAGATTGATACAGGCCAGTGCTGTCAACACACGCATGTCTGTCTGAGGAATCTGGTGGCGGTTCAGCGCGACGGCGATTGCGATGATGGACAGGATCGACAAACTGGCCACGGACTGAACAGGATTCATTCGTCGACCAATGAGGTCATCGGCACAGCGGCGAACGATGTGCCCAAAGACGACGGGCAGCACCACCTGAAACAGCATCAGTCTGACGGCGGCCCAACCGTCGTATTCAACTCGCTGGTCAACCGTTGCCCAAAGCGCCAACGGCACGATCAGCGGTGACAGCACTGTGGCCGATGTCGTCAGACTCACGGAGAAGCTGACGTTTCCGCGAGCCGCCATCGTGAGAACATTCGACGCCATCGCACCGGGAACGCAGCCCACAATCAGAATTCCGGTCGCTGTTTCCTGATCGGGTTGCAGCCATTGAACGACGGCCCACGCCAGAAAAGGCATGCTCACATACTGGACCGTTGTTCCCAGAAGGACGGACTTCCAGCGACGGATGATATCGTCCACTTCATCAAGTGGTAACAGGAGTCCGACGCAGAACATCGTCAGAACAATCAGCACGTTGATTGCGGAACTTCCGGCCTGAGTAAATGGGTCCGACGACAGGCCGAACTCGGGCCATGCATAGGCCACACCACTGCTGAGAATCAGCCACAACAAAAGATATCGCTGAAGCATTCTGCCCCCGGTCGAGTTCAACATCGCCAGTATTCAAAAACCAACGGCAGATCCTGGGCGTTTTCTGCTTCAGACGCAAGTGCCGGATACAGATGCCGAACCGACGCGAATCATCGCCCCCTCCTTTCACTCCGAAAGCAGAACGGACCATTACGAACTGCTTTCCGCTTTCTGTTTCCTGAATACAGCCTCCGTTGCCAGCGATGTCTCAGTTGTGAAAGTCCGTGAGCACAAAAACGGACCACACTTTCCCGGACGGTCGTCCACTTGATTTGAACCGTCAAGTCGTGAACGAGGCCTGAGGCCTGCACAGAAAAAAGAGGCCTGACGCTTCCCCGGCGTCAGACCTCTTTTGAGCCGAACTTCGGTGTGACCGGACCTCGACCTCCGATTCTGTAGTCAGCCAGTTCGCCGTGGCGACACCAGCATGATCCGGTCACCTGAACGCGCCTCAGCTCATCTGGCACCTGTGGAGACCCCGGGCCGGACACCATTTGCCTGTGATGCGGGAACTCAGCCGTTGTCTGCCAGCCGCATAGGCTTCTGATCGCGATACTGCTCCAGCAGCTTCAATTCGCCGTCTTTCTGCGCATCAGGAGCCAGTTCGACGGCCTTCTCCTGCCACCCGATGGCTTTCTCAAACTGTCCGTCTTCGGCAAACGCAGCGGCCAATGCCTTCAGACCTCCGATATCTTTGAACTCCGTAAGTTCACAGGCTTTCGTTGCAGCCTCAATCGCGTGTTTGCCGTGCCGAATCTTCTCGTCGGGGCACGTACTCAGCAGCCAGCTCTTGTTTGTCAGAGCAAGGACGTATTCAGGAGCGAGTTTCAGCGCTTCATCATAGTCGGCCAGTGCTTTGGCGAAGTCGCCGGATTGCTGTCGGTTATACCCGCGATTATTCCACGCATCAGCCGCCTTTGGATTCAGAGAAATGACCGCCGAGAAGTCTTCAATGGCCTTCTCGTGCCGCCCGGACTGATAGTGCAGAAAACCACGTCCCATCAAAGCCGGAACGTGATTGGGATCGACTTTCAAAGCTTCGGTAAAATCAGCAACCGCTTCCTGCAGCCGACCGGCCAGTTTCCTGGCAACAGCACGCTGCTGCAGACTGGAAGCCTTTTCCGGAGCAATCTCCAGCGCTGAGTTATAGTCGTTGATCGCATCATCAAATCGATTCTGACTCATGTACACCGCGGCTCGATTGATATGAAACGACTCGTCAGCCGGATCGATCTCAATCGCAGTCGTATAGTCCGAAATCGCCTTGTCGTAGTTGCCGATCGCTGCGTGAAACATTCCTCGACTGGAATACGCATGGGCTTCCTTGTAACCCTTTTCGATGGCCATGTCGTAATCACCCAGAGCTGCAATCTCATCACCGCGAGCCCACCAGGCCGACGCTCGCAGAGTGTAGTACCTCGCTTCTGACGGAAATTCCTTCAGCAATTCATCATAGACCTCAACGGATTCAGCGAGATTCGCAACGTTGACCCTGTCAACCAAACCCCGTTTTCCGTTGAACGTCAGAATCAAAACATTGTCGCCATCTTCTTTCAGGACCGTCAACAAATCCCCTCGATGGATCACGTCAATGGTTTCCTCGCCAATGCGAAGTTCCAGATCGACTCGTGAAACGACGGGGGCTTCAAATTCAACGGCCCGAGCTGATTGTGCACCGATCAAACAGGCGACCAGGAAGGCACATGAACGGAAAACCACCTGAAGCGGACGATTGACAACGAACATTAGAAAAACTCCCTTTTTTAAAACGCCTGCGGCTGCAAGACCGGGAATCATCCCGGCACTCAATCAGCAAAGCGTTGCTCCATGGAAACGACATCTTTCAGTACAGCAGCCCAAATCGCATAGAGTTGAACGTTTGCCTGGCAGTGATCGACTGTGGAAGGGTTCAGCCCGGTTGTGAAACCCTTCAATGCGGACGTCGCGATGCCTGGGCAGAAACTGCGTGCTGTCACGCAGTGCTCCCAGAATAGAAAATGCGCCAAAAACAGCAATGACTCTTATGTTACCCATTCAGTGTAAACAGCGATTTGCGAGCACATTGCGGAAATTGACATGGCGACCTGTTTTGTCAATTGACACAAATATCCCATTTTATAGATTTCCCAACGTTCACCGAAACACGCATGGATTACGCAAAGCTTTCATGGCCCGCATAGGGTCATCTGGCTCTGCTTGTTGTTTCTTTTCACAGGAGGAAAATGGTGATGAAACGAGTTCTGGGAGTTGCAGTTGCAATAGCTGCAATGACGTTGAATGGCAACTTTGTTGCTGCTCAATGCTGCGGGGTAAGCTGCGGAGGATGCAGTGATCCCTGTATCAGCGCTGGTTGTGGAGGATGCGGCGCTGTGGGATGTGGTAGTGGCAGTTGTGCACCAGCTGCTCCACCTCGTCAGGCGATCGCGGTCACGTCCAGGGGCCTGAAGATTGTGATGGTGCCGAAGTATGAGACGTATCAGAAGAGCGTCTGCACCACGGAGTGTCGGACTGAGACCCGACATCGAACAGTTTCCGTCTGTCGTCAGGTGCCGGTCCAGGAGGAACGAATCAGCACAAGCGTGGTGATGGTTCCGAAGACAGAAACCAAAACTGTGGAGTACACAGAGATGGTTCCGGTCAAAGAAGAAAAGACTGTCGAAGTCAAAAAGACGGTGCCGGTCTGGTCGGAAGAGAAGGAAGAATACACGGTGAAGGTTCCCGCCCTGAAGGAAGTTCAGGAGGAATACACTGTGAAAGTGCCATCTCTGGAAGATGAATCGTTCACGTATACGGTTCAGGTACCGGTTGCTCAGACGGAAGAGCGAACACGAACCGTGACCAACGTCCGCCCCGTCACAAAGACTCGTACATTGACCCACTGCGTTCCGGTCACATCAACTCGGATGGTGACGAAGGACTATGGTCACTGGGAAACACAGGTGTCCGAATCCGGATGCGGTGCTGTCACCTGCGGTGGATGCAGTTCCTGTGGTGGATGCAGTTCATCGGGTTGCGGTGGCTGTGGTGCCGTTTCAGCGTGCGGCTGCAGCAGCTGTGGTGGATGTCAATCCTCAGGCTGTGGTTCCTGCGGCGGATGCGGCAGTTACCGCAGTTCATGCGGTTGCGGAACGGTGTCGCGTCGCGTCTGGGTTCCGAATGTGGTTCAGGAAGAGGAGACCGTCGTTTCCAGTGAGACCCGAACTCAGGAAATCCATTACACAGTGTACGAACAGTACTCAACTCAGGTTCCCTATCAGTGCACGTTCATCGTGTATCAGCCGGAACAGAGAACCGGTACGCGAAAAGTCGTCCGCTACAAGGATCAGACTCAGACACGCACCCGAACGGCTGTTGAGTACAAGGACGAGACACGTACCCGAGTCAGGAAGGTCCTGACCTTCAAGGAAGAGACTCAGACTGAGACCTATCCGGTCATCAGCTACAAGCCTGAGACGAAGACCAAAGAGGTGACATACACCGTCATGGTTCCGGAGACTCAGACAAGCACTTCCACTGTGACTCGCTATGACAGTGTGCGTGACGAAAAGATTGAAGAGTATACGGTTCAGGTTCAGGTGCCTGTCGTCAAAACCGTTGAGGTTCAGTTCTGTCGGATGGTTCCGACTGTGGTCGAAGTTGAAGAAACCCTCTGCGGGGGTTCTTCTGCATGCGGGTGCAGTTCCGGTGGATGTGGTGGCTGCAGCAGTTGCGGCGCTTCATCGGCCTGTGGATCATCCAGTGGTTGCAGCTCCTGCGGATGCAGTAACTGACGGCAGCGAACATGACGGTAGATTGCTGGCTGGCATTTCTCTGTAGTTTTTGCCCAGAAGGAGTGATGAGAAATGAAGAAGTTCATGGTGTGTTTCAGCGTTCTGGTGCTGACAGCATCCAGCGTGGTGCCGGCAGACGAGAAGTCCGAAAAGACCGCCGAGGCTGTGGCGATTGCGGCTCCGCCGGCGGCGAAAGGTTCGGAAGCACCCAAAGCGCCTGCCGTCACGGTTCGTCCGCTTGCTGTGACTGTTGAATTGACCAGTGGAACCAAGCTGCAGGGCACTTTGATGGAAACATCAGAACTGCCTATGCGGACGGCTTTTGGTCAGGCAACGATCCCGCTGGCGGAAGTCGCTGGTATCAAGCTGGCGTCTGAAGGCAACGCAACAACAACGGTTGTTATGCACAACGGTGACTCAATCACCGGTGCAACGGAACTGAATCGCCTGCTGGTCGAAACGGAATGGGGCAAGGCCGATATCACCGGCAGCAGTATTTCGGCGGTCCTGTTCGCTCAGGGACTGCAGTGGACATCCAGTGCTGGTCTGAATGGAACTCGGTGGACACTGACTGAAGCTCAAAAGCCACAGGCTCCACCAACGCCGGCTCAGCCAGCCACTCGAACCGGCGTCACCAATGCCGGTGGAACCGTGGTTCCATCAAACGTTCGTCCGGTTTCCGGATTCCGTACCATCGGACAATAGATTCCGAAATTCAGACGCGAAGAGACCGGGTCGGCGAATTTCGATTCGTCGACCTTTTTTCATGCGCTGAGGCGAGAAATCGTCGCCGAGGACCGCTCCGTGCTGTCGTCGGTTGCGTCGTGGCTGTCTTACCTGAATCCACGACATTCGCCCTCCCGATCCGGCACTGCAGCCGTCCGACATTCGCCAACTCTTCTCTGCCAAAACCGGTAGCGACATCGAAGCTCCCTGTGATTAAACTTCCGGCATGAACGCTTTCCCTTCCGGATCTTTCGACTTCGAACGCCGAGTCCCGCACGGTGACACTCATGCGAGGATGGTCTGCCGCCAGTGCAGCTGGATTCACTACGAGAACCCGCGTGTCATTGTCGCGGCTCTTTGCCTGTGGCAGAACCAGGTGCTCCTGTGTCGCCGAGCCATCGCGCCGCGATACGGATTCTGGACATTACCCGGTGGATTCATGGAAATCGGCGAAACCCTGGAGCAGGCCACGTGTCGGGAAGTACGAGAAGAAGCCGGCGCGACCATTCAGATTGACTCGCTGCTGGCAACCTATTCTGTACCCAGAATCGGGCAGGTTCACATGGTTTACCTGGCCAGCATGGAGTCGCCGACATTCTGTTCCGGGGAGGAAAGTCTGGACGTTCGTCTTTTTCCCTGCACAGAAGCCGGCCTGCCCTGGGAGGAACTCGCATTTCCGGTGAATCACTGGACCCTGCGAGACTTCCTGAGCCTGCACGGCCAGCCTCTCCAGTCTCCATTTACCTATCGTCCCGAGCACGCATCCGACCGAATGTCACCGGTACCGTTTCACCCGGACTTTCCGCCCCCCCATCTGAATACAGACGCGGGACTGAGCCCGGAGCAACAGTGCCACGAATGAACAGCCATTCTCTTTTGTTGTCTCTTATCGTGCCGGCGTTCTGAGTTACGCTGTGCCCCACCACACAACCTGAACTACGTTTGATCTCCCTACTTCACAGATTGAGAGCAACTGACACGGAAGTAATCCATGAAGACACCGCGTTCCTGTGGTTTTCTGATCGTCAAAGGCGACCCGATTCACTCGTTCCTGCTGATGAAACACCCCAATCGCTGGGATCTGCCCAAGGGCCATGTGGATCCTGGTGAAACGGATCTGGAATGCGCGTTGCGGGAACTGGAAGAGGAAACAGGAATCGGTGCCGATGACATCGAAATTATGAACGACTTCCTGTTTGAGAACCGCTATGTGGTGAGTGGCAAGCGATATGATCTGGGAGAAGGCAGTGTTGAAAAAACGCTGCGGATCTTTATGGGCCGTCTTCTGCGCGACGTCGATCTGCTGCTGACCGAACACGACAGCTATCATTGGTTTCCCTGGCAGCCACCCCACAACGTTCAGGAAAAAACGATCAATCCACTGCTGGCATCGGTTGAAGACTACCTTCAGAACCGCTGACACGCGTCAGCCCGGCTGCGTGGCGGTATCGCGGTGCAGCGTCAGTTTTCGGAAATCGTTCCAACCACCGTCACCACGTAGTCTCCGCCCTTTAAAGTGGCGAGATCTCCGGTGAGAAAAGTGACTTCCAGGTAAATCAGAGCAGACCCGGACCGGCTGGAAGACACCTGCACGGACGCCACTTCATCGCCGGCAGCATAATCCGTCTGATCCACAAAACGGTCATACTTCCACCCCGCACCCGGTGTGACAAACATGCGAGGACTTCGCAGCCGGACGTCGCGCCGATAAGTGGGATCGCTCTCGTTCTGGAAGGCGTGGTCCGTTGAAAACAGCACTGTTGAACCGGTCGCGGAAGATGTTCTGGCCCACCAGATGGAATTGGTAAACGTCAGATCTCCGCTGGTCTGCGGGTGATTCATGAACTGTTCACCTCGCAGCGCGTCCAGCGACATGAACGGCGGAACGTGAATAACGTAATCCTGCGAATGCGACGCGACCTGCGCGCAGGCCGACTGAAAACCGCCGAGTGCGGTCAGCACACAAAGAATTTCGCAAGTCCGGCGCAGCATGGAGAAGATCTGTGGTGCGGCAACAATCGAGTGTCCGGCCCGTCAAACACACCATAAGTCAGAAAAACGTGGTGGCAAAATTACTTAGCGACGTTTTTGCAAATCGACTCCATGGTCACGGCGAAACGTCTGCCTGCATGTGTGCGGCAACCACTGACGATTGCTCCGCCGGAACCAGTCAGGCAGGATTCAACGCCCATTCAAACGCGGCATCAACCCCACAACGACGCTGCGGTTGCTGTCGCCGGGCATCAGAAGTCGTTGGGTATCAGAACTCGCGGGGATTCAGGACTTGTCGGGATTCAGAGTATTGTTCTCGACCGTTCCCGCTGTTCCCGGAATCTCAACCACTTTGGCTTTCGCATCATTTGAGGTCGCCGTGTTCCCCGAAACAAACACCGGCGGGATGCAGTCCTTCAGCAGAATGGCTGTTCCCTGAAACTGGTGGATCTGATTGCGACTGACAGTGACCGACGCATGTTCGGCTTTCACTGCTGTGCGGTATCCATGGAACGTGTTGTCCATCATCGTCACTGTCGAATCACTTCGAACCCAGACGCCCGTTCCCGGTTTTTCAGCGATGGCAGTGAACTCGTTGCCGCTGACAATCGCCCGCCCCTGAATCAAAACAGCGGCCACGCCCCCTCCGGAGATCTGATTGTTCTGAATTATGGCTGACGAATGATCTTTCACCGCAATGATTGGCGGAACTCCGGATGCACGAACAAGAACGTTTTCTCTGATCAGCGCGTCCGCGCCTTCGGTCACACCAATCGCCACCAGCTGATTGTCACGGCAGGTGTTCCCGGTGAGCAGCGACGACGCACCATCACGACAGCCAATGCCCGCCATGGCATTTTCGAAACACTCATTTCCCTCGACAACCGCGACTGTACCTTTCATCCGAATACCGATTCCCGCACGTCGATTTCGAAAGCATCGATTGGCTCGAATCACAGGTTTCGCCGATTCCCGACAGCCAATTCCGGCGCGAACGTTTCCCTGACATTCATTACCGACAATGATCGGACTGGCACGACGACAGCCGATTCCTGCGCGGAGGTTCTCGTAACACGTGTTCGCTCGAATGATGGCTGCGGCATTTTCCGCAACACCAATGCCGCCACCCATGTTCCGATACACGGTGTTCGCCTGAATAATGGGAGCCACGATGCGATGTTCTGTGCCAACGATCCCGATGCCTGCATCGCCGTTATGATGAACAATGCAGTTTGTCACCCGACAATCGACAGCCGAAATACGGATTGCGGGAATCGTCCCTTCGGCATGCACCGCGCCTTCGTCGTCGCCCAGTTCTTCACCGTGCGAACCAAAATGTTTCTGCCATTCGGCGTCGTTATACATGCCCACATTTGTAATCGTAAATCCATCCAACACGCTTCCTTCGGCCATCACGACGCCGGCCATGTCATCGTCGCCACCGTTCCCGTCCAGGATCGTTTGTTCTGCTCGCCGTAAACCGATTTCACCTCGATCATCTGTCCCTGAACTTCGCAGAACGATGCCTGCCTTCAGGCGAACCCGCTCCGTGTATCTTCCCGCGGCCACAAGCACGGTGTCGTCCGCATTCGCAGCATCGACTGCAGACTGAATGGAGGGATAATCCTCAGGCACACGGAGCGTCGCGGCTTCAACATTTGCCGTCACCAGCAGCATTAAACAGAACAGCGCTGCAGCTTTTCGAAACATTGTTCCTCTTCCCGACTCTCCCGCAACTCTGACTTGCGCCCACATTCGACTCCATCCGCATTTTGACAGCATCACCAGCGAACAGCTATTCACAACAGCTGATCGTCTGAAAAACAATCCGCCCCTGGAACACGGATCGCTGACGGACCACAGGAACGATTCCGTGACTCATGGCAGCGACGGGCGAACCGCTTCTGCGCGACCAAACCGTTCGAGCGGCAACGTGTGAGGCCGAAGTGATTCTTCAGTTTTGGGCGGTCGGGTTGACGATGGCGAAGGGCAGGTGGTCGCGGGAGCCACAGTACCAGTTCAATGATGTCGGGATTTCAGGAATGCTCTGCCGAGTCGGCGTGTATCGTTCGAACCGACCACCGGAGAAGTACATCAGCTGGCTGGAATTCGGGTCCAGCACAGCAAGCTGTACCCAGCCACCGCGGCAGATCCGGTCGATGGTTTCGTTGCCCTTCATGATCTTCAGCATGGATTCCGGCGTTGTTTCGATGACGAACAGCAGCCGCATGGGTTCGTGAATATCCACGCCCTGCCATGGTAATCCGGGTCTGAGATCACTTCCGGCTCCGTCCATGACGCCCAGCATGGAGGTGACATTGTGAGGAAGCTTTGAACCTGCTCCCCAGCCTGCCGGATCGATCGCCGAAAACGTGTACAGCAGATTGATGCCTTCACAAACGGGAACGACGGCGCTCAGAATTCCTGCCAGAGTTTTGGAATCTTCGTCGTCCTGAGTGGGATCGTAGGACTGAAGAAAGGAGCGTCGGTCCAGGTACAGGCCGCGGATTCTGGATCGACGACCCACAAAGCACATGGCGTTGGTGCAGTTGCCGTATTCCGGGCGAGTCTCCGCAAGGTTGTTGGATCGGTCCTGAACGTGCAGCATTGCGTGGTCGACGTCCAGGTCGAACGCCGCGGATTCAAATCGTCGGCATCGTTCGTGAGCATTCAGTTCACAGGCTCGACTCAGAATGTCACGGATCTCCGACATCCGCTTGACGTGCCACGTGGGCAACAGTTCCAGATCATAAAACGTAATTTCATCCGTTGCCGTATTGTGGTGACCGCCCAGAAAATGCGTTTCAGCGGGAATGTCCAGCCCCTGCTCCTTCAGGATTGTTCGGACGCGCGGATCGTTCAGCATCGCCGCGACGGCTCGTGCGTTCGGTCCGCCCGCTCCACCGGAACACGCTCCGCAGTGGTACGCGGATGTATGAGGATTATTCAGACAGGCCGAACCGTGCCCAAGGAACAACACGATGGGGGCAAAGTTTTCCGTGAGCCCCATGTCGCGCAGCAGCTTGCCCCCAAGTTGAGCCATTTCGGTCACCGTGAAGCCAATCTGATCGTCTTTCGGCCCCGGCGGCACATTTTCCGCTCGTTCCAGCCGGAGACGCGTGACTTGCGGCGGTGACACGAAGTACCGGGCAGCGGTGTTCAGTCGTGCTGTCATTCCCGGAAAGACCGTGTAGCCAACCAGCGGAGCCGTCGCCAAAGGACCAAGCAACGCCGACACGAATGCGCCGCCGAGCGATCGTTGAGTCTCTTCGAGAATGCGGTGAGTGGCAGTGCCGAGAATCTTTCGGGCTCTGGCTTTGGCTCGCGCGATTTCTTCCATGGAATAAACCGGCTCTTCGATCAGCCAGAACTTCGGCATGACCACAATCGGACACAGCGCCTGGAAGTGAGCGTCACCCAGTCCGCGATAGTACATCGGGATCCCATAGAATCCAGCCGCGCCGAAGGTTTCCACATCCGGCGAAACTTCTTCGATGTATCGTCGGAACGATTCTTCCCGCGCGTCAATACAGCAGGCGACCTGAAGGATCGGCGTCTTCGGCTTTTGCGGCGGTCGATCGACTCGGACAGAAATGGAATCCAGCGCGGTGCGAGCGAAGTGGCGTTCGAAGGCGACGTGAAAGACACGCTGCCGTTCGATTTCAGAGAATTCCGCCAGTTCCTGAATGAGCTGTTTCCACCGGGGACGATCCAGCGACTGCAGCACATTTGGCCCCCAGCCCAGCAGCTGAGCACACTGAAAAATGCGGTAGGCATACTGATCGGGCCTGATTTCGCCCTGAGTTGGGACATGCGTCTGCAGGTGGTTTCTCAGAGCCGCCGCCGATTTTGACCATTGCAGATTTTCTGCGGCAACGTACTGCACGGCCAGACGATCCAGCAGCAGCTTGACCGCGACAAACTCCAGCAGCGTTCCCTGAGGAGACGGCAGGAACACTCGGTCCGGCCTCACCTCCGTCTGCCAGATCATTCCGGCCCAGCCACGCAGACTCAGCAACGTGGCGCGGATGTAATCTTCCCATTCAGCTTCGGGCACGCCCAGCTGCTGCAGCGAATCGACAACCCACATCTCGGGGCCGGCTCCGCTGCTTTCCAGTCGATCCAGTTCATTGCGCAGGCCACGCATCCAGCGCTGATTCTGCAGGGCAGATATGCGGTAAAACCGGATGAACGATTCAAGAAAGCCATCGCTGCGACCTGGTAATCGCCATTCAGAAAAGCCCTGATCAAGATAGGCCGCACAATGACGCACAAGAACTTCTTCCACCATCAGATCCGGATTGGTTCCGCAGAACTGATAGAGCAGTTCACTATGACGAATGCTTTGTCGTGCCGGAGGCTGTACCAGCGGAACGCTGCGGGCTCCCTGACAGCAATGGTGCCACATCAGACGCAGACACAGTTCTTCCCAGACCGGTGATTCTTCATCCGCCGACCGCGCTTTCTCCAGCAGAGAATTCAGGCGAGATTCACCGTGAACGGCAGCCGCCGGAGTGGATGTTCCCGCCACACGGTGCCGGGCTTCCGCCAGCATCTTCGCACGCTGTTCTTCGCTGA
>JAGQPY010000599.1 GCA_020426485.1 Planctomycetaceae bacterium | reverse complement strand
GCCAAGGCGGCGACATGTCGCCGCACTCCAACCGACACCCCGCCCCTGTCCAGCTAAGCGTCGCTGCTCCCGAATCCGTCCGAGTGACGAAATTACCCTCAGGCATTCATCTGCAATGTATGTTGTTGAGTACGAATGACCTGTTCAACTACGATGAGCCACCCGTACAGCCCAGTTCCATTCCGTGTTCAGTCGTTCAAAATGTGAAGCTGGTCGTATGGCAGGCGCGTGCTTCTCCTTGGATAACGCTTCATCCTTCGCATGTCTTGCACTTTTGGAGACTGTTCATGAAAGACCGCAAACGAAGTGAGCAGGTCCCAACGCGATCAGATGTATCGTCACGTCTTTCCGATGAAGCAACTGTTCTGCAGGTAAACGCTTCGATCAATACCAGTCATACCGATGTACGCCCAACCAATGCCGTCGTGAAAACTTCGGTCACCGGAATGTTTGGCCGGTACAGAATTGAACGCGAGCTCGGCAAGGGGGGCATGGGGGTTGTCTATCTCGCCGAAGACACACAGCTATGTCGAAAGGTTGCACTGAAGATCCCAAGGAAGTTCACACCGGAAGACGGTGAAGCTCTTGAGCGGTTCTATCGTGAGGGGAGGCATGCGGCAACGCTCCGGCACAGTAATCTCTGCCCGGTGTTCGATGTCGGGGAGATCGATGGGATTCATTACCTGACGATGGCCTTTATACCTGGCAGACCACTCAGTAGTCTTTTCAAGCGTGGCAAGCTGCCTGAGATGAAGCATGTTGCAATTCTGATCCGCAAGATTGCACTGGCTCTGGACGAAGCCCATAAGCAGGGGGTTATCCATCGCGATCTGAAACCTTCGAACGTCATGATTGACGAACGCAATGAACCGATTGTGATGGACTTCGGACTTGCCGTCCGGACGAACACTGCAGAGCAGGCACGTCTCACGCAGAACGGTGCGGTTCTCGGAACTCCGGCATACATGGCGCCTGAACAGGTGCGTGGAGAAATCGCAATGATTGGCCCCCGTTCGGATATCTACGCTCTCGGCGTCGTGTTTTATCAGCTCTTGACGGGAGAACTGCCGTTCAGTGGCCCCGTCATGATGGTCTTTGCACAGGTCCTGACGGATCAGCCACGCCTGCCGAGAGACCTCCGGCCTGATGTCGATCCATTGCTGGAAAACATCTGCATCAGGATGATGATGAAGCATCCTGATCAGCGTTACTCCAGCATGAGGGAGGTCGCTGCTGAGCTGACCGGATATCTGAAGTCCAGAGCCGCAACGGGACTGAATCCCACGATGATGTCTCCAGCAGGTCGCACTGAAACGGATAAGCTCGACTTCGACAACCGGGTGGAATTCCCCCCAACAGCGTTACCCCCACGGACAAACCGTCGAAACAGGGGCAGGAAGACATCCGCAGAAAGTACTCACCGTGGCCGACAGGAACGAAATCAGAATTCGGCAATCGGTCCAGTCATCGGAGCTGCCTTCGTGTTAGCTCTGTTCGTAATTTCCGGAGTCACAATCTTCCTGAGAAACGACAAGCTCGAAATACAGGTTCAAATCGATGATCCGACCGCTATCGTCAAAGTGGACAACCAGCAGGTGGAGATCAACAGTGAAGGCATTGGCAACGTTCTGCTGACCTTGAAGGAACACACCTACACGATCGAACGGAACGATGAGGTTATCGAAGGCCCCAGGACATTTACGGTGACGCGGAACGGTTCCAGGTTGCTGGACTTATCCCGACACAACCCAGGCTCGACCGCCTTGCCTGAAACAGGTGAACCTGCGCCTCAGTCACAAACACCAAATCCCGTCGCGACCAGCGAAGCCGCTCTCGTGCCGGACCATCGTACCGGCGCGATCAGAGAACCCGTGCATCCTGTGAACACCGCACCGCAAATTGCATCCGACGACGTAATGGCCCCGCCGGATCGTGGTGCCGCCGAAATCAAAGAACCAGCGCATCCAGCCAACACAAAAAGGCCTGTTACTGCAGATGAGCTGATGGAGAACCCGGACCGTCGTCTGGCTGAACTGTTATTGGAAGCAGGAGCTGAAGTATTTGTGGACCAATACCTGCCCAATGGGTCATATGTTCCTCTGGTCAGAACTCAGTCACTGGATGAACTGCCTCAGGACCGACACTTCCGATTGACGGGGATCGACTTCGGTAAGTTTACAAAAGCAGGCCGTGCGGGTGTGCCGGTTTCTCGGGCGGGATGGAATGCCATTAGTCAAGCAAGTCGATTACAGAGCCTCTCCCTTCCTCCGGCCCCGCTATCCGGCGAGGACGTTGCTGATCTGGCAGAGTGCACATTGATCAGCAGTCTTGACGTGGGAGGCACGAACCTTACAAACGCCGACCTTGCGAAACTGACGGGGTTGAAGAATCTCTGGTCTCTGGATCTGAGTCGGACTCAGGTATCCGGAAAAGGTCTTGAGATTCTGCGGGAGTTCTCGAAACTCCAAAGGCTTCAATTGGTCGGTTTGAAGTTTAATGACGGTGATCTGGCTCACTTGCGAGACCTTCCCATCGATATGCTGTGGCTGTCCGGTTCGAATGTTACCGATGCAGGTCTTCGTTTTCTCTCGACCCCAACTCTAATCACCCTGTACCTCGAATACACTTCCATTGGCGATCAGGGCGTTGCCAATATCGCGTCACTCCCTTTGCGCAGCCTGTTGCTGCATCACACCAAAGTGACCAGTCAGTCACTGAAGCATTTAGGCGAGATGAAAACTCTTCGGACTCTTGGGGTCATGAATACCGACATTCCCGAAGACGATCTTCTGCGGTTTGCCGAGTCGCATCCAACCTGCACAATAATTTACGGCATGACGAACAAAATGAAGACAATAGCAGCCAGGACCACGGACGATGCCTTACGTTGATTGACGTTCAGGATCCTCCGGAACAGATAGCCTAACAAGGGCTCCGCCCTTGACCCGATGGCGTGGGTTGCGGTGTGACGTGGAGAGTTCCAAGCGCCGGGGCGCTCACGTTGTTCGCTTGAAC
>JAGQPY010000598.1 GCA_020426485.1 Planctomycetaceae bacterium | reverse complement strand
GTGAGTCCACCGACGCAAGGTCGGTGGCGATCAGCGAGAAGTGTCAGAGTTCTCACCGATATTGCGGCCAGTCAATCCTGATCTGACGTTTGGAGTAACCTGACGGGATTCATCAAAGCCAAAGCGGCGACAAGTCGCCGCACTCCAAAGGAAAACCAGATGCTGTTCAGGCAAAAGCAATCTTCAAAAGGCGTCTGCCTCCTTTGGAGGGCAGGTTTCGTTTTAAGATTCGTTGAGCTTCGTTCTGACCCGATGGCGTGGGCGACAAATTGACAATAACTAAAATGCTGGGGGAAGGAACTGGCATCGATATGAGTTTCAAACGTTCATCGTCCAAACGACGCGACTGCGGCAGTGCGGAACATTCAGTGCACCGTCGTCTGTTTCTGCAGGGTTCCATGGCGGCAGGAGCAGCCGCGGTCGGCAGCTTCAGCGGACTGTTTTCGATACCAGCGCTGGCCGAAGAAACGAAGCGACAGGGAAAGAAGTGCATCCTGCTGTGGCTGTGCGGCGCGCCCAGTCAGTTTGAAACCTGGGATCCCAAACCGGGGACCCCCACCAGCGGCCCGTTTCGTGCAATCGATACAGTACTGCCCGGCATTCAGGTCAGCGAACTGATGCCGCAGTGTGCGACCATTCTGGATCGACTGGCCGTGATACGATCCATGAAAACGGAGCCCAGCGAACACTTTCAGGGCATCGACGCTCTGACGCGCGGCGACAAGCCACGACCTCCATTTACTCGGCCGATTCTGGGATCGGTCGTTGCCCAGCAGCTCGGGCAACTGGACAGTCCGGTTCCTCAGTTCGTCCTGCTCGACCCGTGTCCCGAAGGCAACGAATTCAAAGCATTCAAAGCCGGAAACTGGGCGGGCTGGCTGGGAGCAGAATACGGTCCGGTCCGAGCGGGCGGCGAGTATTCGATTCCCGATATCCTGAAGCCGGAGAATCTTTCCGACGTGGATCATTCGGATCGAGAAGCCCTGCGGAGATTCTTCAGTCGCAAATTCGAAAACGATCAGCGCAGCGAAGCGGCGGCGTCTTACAACGCTGCGTTTGAACGCGTTAAAGGTCTGATGAGCTGCGCGCCTTTGTTTGATCTGGAGACTCTGCCGGAAGCTGATCGACGGCGTTACGGCGGCGGTGCGTTTTCGCAGCATGCCCTGCAGGCTCGTCACCTGATCGAAAACGGTGCTACGTTTGTCATGGTTGCGAACGGAATGCCGTGGGACAACCATGTGTTCCAGCATGAGATGCATCAAATGCTGGTGCCGGAACTGGACAACGTTCTGTTTCAGCTGATCACTGATCTGGAACAGCGCGGGATGCTGCAGGAGACATTGGTGATCGCCATGGGAGAATTTGGCAGAACGCCCTGGCTGAACGAAGCTCGCGGACGAGACCACTATCCCAAAGCCTGGAGCCTTGCCATGGCGGGAGCCGGAATCAAAGGTGGCGTCGTACACGGAGCGACCGATCATTATGGAGCCGAAGTGACCGAAGGTCATGTGGACAACCGCCGATTGTTCAGCACGATCTTTCGTGCCCTTGGCATTGAACCCCATGAAGAATACGACATCCCGGGGCTGCCGACCTTTCACCGAGTTGAAGGGGATGCCTCACCGGTGGAAGAGATTCTGATCTGAAAGAACCGTCCGCGACGGGCGGTGACCGGAGATCGCCGACAGACGATTTGACATCGTTTGACGATTGAGAATGCCGAATGATCGCACTGTTCGCGAAAACGAAACTGCCTCATTGCACGCTCCGGTTTGGCCGCCCATGGGTCGCCGGACTCTACATTGAGTTTTTGACAATTCAGGTGTTTCCGTGGTATCAACAACCTTCAACCGTACGATCGACTTCAAACTCCCGATGGGCATTCTCGATGCCGCGCTGCTGCCGGAGGAGAAGTCTCTGGTCGCCGCCTGTATGGATGGCGTCTACATCGCAGATCTGACCGATCGCAGTTTTCGAAAAATCGGGCGGCACGACAGCTACGTTCGTTCGGCGGCCGTGCTTGTCGAGAAACAGCAGATTGTGACAGCGGGCTACGATGGCGCAATTCAGTGGTTCGACCTCTTATCGGAGCAGTCCGTTCGAACCATCAGAATTCATGACTTCTGGTCATGGAACATGAAGGTTTCACCGGACCGAAAAATGATCGCGTCGGTGACCGGTCAGTACCTCGCCGGCGGCTATCGGTACGAACCACTGCCGGAACGAGAACCATCCGTCAGACTGCTGGCATCAGAAACCGGAGAAATCCTTCACAGTTTGACGCACGTGCCGTCCGTGCAGGCCGTTGCCTTCAGTCCGGACAGTCAGTTTGTGGCAGCCGGGAACCTGATGGGGGAGGTTCGCGTCTGGAACTGTCAGTCGGGAGAACAGATCGCCGCGTTCACGTCGGACGACTTCACCAGCTGGGGAATCATCAAAAGCCACTGTTATTTGGGAGGCATCTTTGCTTTGGAATTCACTCCGGATGGCAAAGAACTGTTGCTGGCTGGAATGGGACCGATGAAAGATCCAATGGCCGGCAACGGTCGGCAACTCTGGCAGAAATGGTCATGGCAGGAATCGCCTGCTCAGCGAAAGGATCAGACCCACGATGGCGAATCCGGCGAAGGGCTGATGGAAACTCTGGCCATTCATCCGGATGGCCGGTCGTTTGTTATGGGAGGACGTCTGCGAGGTGGCGACTGGAATGTTGCGTCATTTGAACTCTCTACCGGGAATCGAGTCACCACGCTGAAAACCGGTTATCGAGTGACTCGCGCTGCCTTCAGCCCCGATGGTACTCGGTTATATCTCGTGGGAACTCAGGGCCAGCCCGGTCCCGGAAAAGACGGCACCTTCGGTCACTTCGGTCGCGTGGAAGTGTACGACACCGTGTCCTGACAGAACCGTTGCCCAACGCCGTGAAGAGCTTCTCTCCGTTTAACCCGATGCCGCAGGCGAGGCCCGTCCCGCACCTCGCCTGCGGCATCGGGTGAAGCAGCTCCTTTCACGGGACGAAAAC
>JAGQPY010000597.1 GCA_020426485.1 Planctomycetaceae bacterium | reverse complement strand
AGATCGATTCATATTCTGGGCGGAGTCGGTGGCTGGAACTTCCCGTACGATCGAGCCAAAACGGTTTCGCTGAAGGTCCGTCTGCATTACGACGACGGCAGCAGCGAAGACCATGATCTGATCAACGGAGTTCACATCGCCGACTACATTCGCCGAGTCGACGTGGAAGGCAGTGAATTTGCCTTCGACCTGCGAGGCCAGCAGGTCCGGTACGTGGTCGTCACACCGAAACGATCCGAAAAGATCAACACCATTGAACTGATCAAAGGCTCCGACAATTCGTCGCCGATCATCATGGCGGTGACGATTGAACGATAGCGCAGATCACGGTCAATGGCTGAGCACGAATTCAATCCCTATGCCGCTCCATCGCCATCGCCATCCGCATTCGTCGGCGATGGCGTTTCTGCCCGAACAGCCTCCGGCTTATCCATCACGGCTTACATGACAAAGACCTGGACAACTCGCACGGTGACGCTGACGGGAGACATCAATGCGGTGCTTCGATACGAATCGGGTGGATTTGGTGAGCGAGTCTTTGTGAACGACATCGCGGCAGGCAGGTCAGATCCGTGGGAAAACCATTTTCCCAACTGCGTCACACCGACGCTGTCGTTTACGGTTCCGTCACCTTTGGGTGACCTGTCCGCCCGTATCGATGTTTACGTGTCGATCCTCAGGTGCCTGCGGCTGATAAAGTTTCGACTGACATTGGATGGAACGGTTCTTATCAGTGAGGGTTTTGATGAAGCGTGATTGACCGAGCATTCAGGTCGAACGGGAAAGACCGGACATGGCGGCCTTTCTGCCGGCAGGGTTTATCCATCAATTGATGTCGATTCACCGGGGGCCTGAAAGCACTGCTGTACGAGTTCCGGAATCGTGCGCGGCCGACCAGTGACAGTGTCAATGAACACCCAGTCGGTTGCTCCGTGAGCCACCAGCTTCTGATCGTTCATGCGAATGAAGTGATAGCGACGAGTTGACCGCACTCGGCGAAAGTCTGCTATCCACGTTTGCACAACGATGCGCTCTCCGTGGATCACCGGAATCAGATATTCGATGTGGTGTGAACGAGCCACCCATGAGGTGTTGGCCAATTCCGGCGCGCGGCGAGGAATACGGCTGGCGGCGTGGGCAACCGCCGCATCCTGCATCCACCGAACATACACAACATTGTTGACATGGCCGTTTCGATCAATGACGTCCGGTGTGACGTCAACTGAATGGCTGTAGATCTCCGACACGCGTTCGACGCGATCGCTCTGTAGAAACTCTGACATCCCTGATTCCGTTCATCTGATTGCAAAATTCTGTCAGACGCAACGCCGTGAAGAGACTCTGACCGTTTAACCCGATGCCGCAGGCGAGGTTGATCGCAACCAGAACGGGCCTCACCTGCGGCATCGGGTTAAGCGGAACAATTTCACTCCCTGAATTCAACTGAAACAACAGCAAGATCTGTTTCAAACCTGAGTGTTATCCCAGCTCAAATCTTTTCACAACATTGCTCAGCGCCCCGCGACCTCAGCGACGGCAAAGGACAGGCTGTCCGGTTAGTGAACGCGTTCCGAAACAGCCCGTACCGCCTTCGGTCTCCGCGCGGGGGCTTCGACTGAAAGTCTATCACAAATCGTCCGCCGGGAACGGGTCAGGCACTTCAACAGGAGAAACCTCACCGTCCGGATCCCATGTCGGCCGAATGCGTTCCCACGAAAATCGGCGGGGCGCGCCAGCCTGCGTCCATCGCAACGGGCGTAACGCCTGCTTTTGAGTCGCCGTGCGGGAACCGGGCGGGCACGTGGCTCAACGTGGTGGTCACCTCAGACCGAAAAATGCTGTTGAACGGACATCACCAGAGTTTCGGTCGACGCGTCCAGTGGCTTCACGTCAGTCGGAGTAGAAACAATCGCGTTCGGCTTCAGGTCAGCGTTAAGAAGATCGGCCAGTGATTCAATGACCAGATCCGGTGCGTATCCGTAGCTGGCCAGATCTTCGCGTGAAGTACTTCCCGACAGGGCCAGAATGGTTCGATACCCCATCTGAACGCCTCCCAGAATATCCGTTTCCATGGTATCACCGATCATGATGGTCTGATCCGTGCTGAGTCCAAGTTCCTTCCTTGCCGTTCGCATCATGATAGGACTGGGCTTACCAATGTTCATGGCTTTGACGCCGGTCGCCGTTTCCAGGTAGGCCACCGTGGCGCCACAACCCGGGCGAGTGCCGTGCTTTGTGGGACAGTTGGGATCCATATTCGTTGCGATCAGCTTTGCACCATCCAGAATCATCTGAACCGCAGTTTCCAGCATCTCCAGATTCACGGTGCGTCCTTCGCCGACAACCACATAGTCCGGCGCGTGATCAACAACGGTGTAGCCGTTGCGATGCAGGGCCATTAAAAGGCCGCCTTCGCCAATCACGAAGGCCGTCCCGTTCGGATGCCGACTTGCCAGATACCGAGCAGTGGCCATCGCGCACGTAAAAATGTGGCTCTCACTAACGTCAATGCCGATCCGATGAAGCTTGGCCACCACATCACGGCGAGTCCGCTGGCTGTTGTTGGTGAGAAACAGAAACGGAATACTTTCAAACAACAGACGCTTGATGAACGCATCTGCCCCCGGAATGAGTTGCCCACCACGGTGAATCACACCATCCATGTCAATCAGATAACCAAAATCCATTTGAAATCCTGTTCCTAACCTGCCTTCCTTCCGGGACGAGCGGTGCCGAACGCTTTTGTTCGATGAGTGTCGTCGGAAGAAAGTTGTCGCTTCAGAAGCAAAGTCGGTTGCTCCATTCATCGCGATGACCTGCCACGTCATCGCTCACCCGCCGCGAAAGTCACCCAACAACGGCGTCATGGGGTGACCTCCTGTTCAGCCGTGGACAGCAAAGTGTGTGCCGCCCACCGCAACTGCCGAACCGGCATTGCCGTCCGGACTTCCGCATGGACAGCAAACCCAGTCGTTTTTACCCTGAATGCGGCATGTTAAAATCCAGACAACATGGCCTGTACCGGATTT
>JAGQPY010000596.1 GCA_020426485.1 Planctomycetaceae bacterium | reverse complement strand
CGAAAGACCGGTCGCAGCTTTTTGCGATCCAGAATCTCAATGTCTCGCAGAACCGTCCGCTTCGCGCTGCGGACATCGACGTCACCGACCACCAACATCAGTTCCGGTGCAACCTGGTCAAAGCGTTTGACCAGTTCTTTGCGAACCAGCTGATCGCTTTGAGACCAGACGTACAGCGCTACTCCACCTGCCAGCAATGCTGCCAGCAAGCAAAGTCGAACCGTTCGTCTGATGACGGGAAGAACCTTCATGCATCCTTGCAATTGTTGATTTCGAAATCGGCCGCTGACTGTCGGAACACCCGAATGTGCCCCGCCAGTCTTCAGCTCCGATGCGTTTCGCCATCCGACAGGCTCAAACCCCTTGTCGGGACTGTTGTCATGCCTGTCGAATCACGTCGCTCAAATCAGGTGGTCGCGTCAGTGCGGCTCCAGTGATTCAGAATTCCTCGCCACCCTGCTGCCGCTAACGCGGCCAGCGGAAATTCTGCCGGCAAACGATACCTCACCGACCCGATAAACACCATATGAACCAGCAAAAACAACAGCAGCGGACCGACCGTCACGACCATCGCCGACCAGAACCAGGCACGCCCGGAGGATGTCGATAAACCGGCTTCCCGCCTGAGAAAAAACGCACCAAATCCCGCACACCCAAACAGCACCACCCATGAGACCGCGCAGGCTGTGCTGATTACCTGATTTGACAGCGAGGCCTCGTTAGGAACGGGGCTCAGGAAACGACCCGATTTGATGACGGCCAGTTCTGCTGCTCGCAGCGGCTGTTGCCGGACGAAATCGAACGCTTTACGTTTGTAGTATTCGTTCATTTCGAATTCTGACATTCGAGACATGACGTTGTCATCATCGAAGAATGCCATGTTGCTGGCACCAGTCGCCGATGGGTTCAGGCTGTCGTACAGACTTGGCCCGGACCACAGCGATGTGAAGACCCAGTGGCCGGTCACGGTGGCGTTGCGAGCCGCCCACGGCAACAACGTCAGCAGACATCCCGTCGCCATCAGCACGCAGATTCCCATTCGCAAAGCACGCGAACGATTCAGCAGCAGCCACACCGCGGTCATTGCCACCAGAAGCCACGGCAGAAAGCCAGGGCGAACCAGTACTGCCACGGCCGTCAGGCAACCAACCACGAATCCGTCTCTCATCAATCGATAGCGACAGCGCTGGCCGCCGACGGTGCCACATGACGACTTCGAGTCAGCTCTGCAACTGTGTTCGGATATCGTGGTCGAAGGTTCATCCAGTAGTCGTAACAGAAACAGTAGTCCCGCCAGCATGACAAACGCGAACAGTGTTTCGGAAAGGATCAGCACGCTGTTGCCGACATGCAGCGGATGAAATCCCACGTACACTGCCGCCCAGAAACCGGTCCGGCGCATGTGCATTCGGCGAGCCAGTTCGTACGTCAGCCAGCAACAGCCCGTTCCGATCAGTGCCAGCAGAATTCTGGCGGGCAGGATACGGTCGCCGAACAGTCGAATGCTGAGCGACAACACGAACGGAAACCCGGGCATTCTCAGCACACGGCGCGGTGGAGAGTGAATGGCGTATTCCTGGTTGTGAGCCAGCTTTTCGGCCAGTTCCCAATAACCGTTGGCATCGCCTTCAATCAGAAACCGCCGTCCCTGAGTCTGAACGTGTCGATCCACCCACACCGCCGCGATCAGTCGCACGGCGAAACAAGCCACCAGCAGTAACACGACCAGCGGTCGCCACTGAGAAGCGTAGTCGTTGGAGGCCGCGGTGTTTGAATTGACGGCCCCTGACGGCGCCGATGAACACTGAGCGGGAGTCGGCTTTTCGTTGCCTTCCATGGTCGAATCACGGATCGGGTGCGACATTGCGAATCCATTCGGTGTGCAGAGATTCCAGCTGCTTCACGACTTCGGGATACTCAGAAGCCAGGTTTTCCAGTTCGTGAACGGAATCGCTCAGGTTCACCAGAAACCGATCATCCTGATCCGTTACTTTGGCTTTGTCACTGGTGTCGATGGGATGACCGATCAGCTTCCAGTCACCCTTACGCACCGCCCATTGAGGTCGATTGCGAGGACCACCGGACTGCCAGTGAAACACATCGTGCGGTGTCGGCGCCGCTGAATCGTGCAGCACAGCAGTCAGGTCTTTCCCGTCGAACCGATGTTCCGTCGAAACACCACTCAACCGGCAGAGCGTCGGCAGCCAGTCGCAGCCGGTGGCGATCTGATGCCGCACCTGATGAGCGGGCAGGTGATTTGGCCAGGCGATCATCGCGGGAACTCGAATGCCGCCTTCAAACAGACTGAACTTGGCTCCCCGATACGGCCCCGCATTACCTCCGCCGCCAAACGTGCGTTCTTCGGTGCTGTGTCCGTGATCCGACTGAAACACCACAATCGTGTTGTCGGTCAGATTCAATTCTTCCAGACGTGTCAGTAATCGGCCAACGATTTCGTCCGTCGTCGACACGAAGGCCGCATACATTCTTCGTGGAGCGGGCAGGTTGGCATAATGGTTTCGCCAGCGGTCCGTTGCCTGCAGAGGATAGTGTGGCGTGTTCAGGGCCCAGTACAGCAGAAACGGTTGCTTCTGATTCTGCTCCACAAAACGGATTGCTCGTTCAGCCATCATGTCCGGAAAGTACTGCCCGTCATGAAAGATTTCTTTGCCGTTGTGCCACAGATCGTGCCGGTTGGGCCCCTGCCAGTAGAAGAAATGCGAATAGTTGTCGATGCAGCCACCCATGTGGCCAAAGGATTCCACAAACCCCTGACCGTTAGGCATCGTTTCCGGCGTATATCCCAGATGCCATTTACCCACATGCCCCGTGACATAACCCGCGGCTCCGAAAACTTCCGCGACGGTGGGTGTGGCAACGGGCATACCGGGCTTGCCCTGTTCCGAGGAAACATTGCCGGGCACTCCGGCTCGCTGAGGATACCGGCCGGTAATAAAGGCCGCTCGACTGGGCGAACACACGGGAGCCGCCGCGTAGAACTGAGTGAACCGAATTCCGCGAGATGCCAGCCGATC
>JAGQPY010000595.1 GCA_020426485.1 Planctomycetaceae bacterium | reverse complement strand
ATGATCTTTGGCAGGTCAAGTGTGGCCGTCTTTGTCGCAGCCTCGTTAGCCGCACCGGCCTCCGGATTGAGGTACGATTTCCATCGTTCACGGCTGGCTTCGAGCTGGGCCTCCAGTCGAGCAATCCGCTTGGGATCTTCCCCCTTCTTTCGTGCCTTTCTCAGTGCATTTTCCTGCTCAGCCAGTTTGCTTTGGTAAGTCTTCTTCAGCTGATCGGCTTTCGCCTTCGCCGCCCTGTCTTCTCCTGCTGGAGACTTTGACTGAAACTTCAGTCCATTTTCGCTGGCGACCTGAGCCAGCCAACCATCTTTCTGGTCGATCATTGACAGAACCTGACCATCGTTTCGCAGAAAGATCGTCTGCAGCAGGCTGGGTTCTTCTGATCGGTCACAGTCGCAGTTGCTTTCCCGCGTGGAACGACCAAAGATCGTCAACGCGTAGTCGGCATTGCGGTTTTGGTTTCGTCCACCCGATCCCGGAATTGCGACCGCGCGGTCTTCGATATCGGTTGTCAGAGCAACAAACGTGTCGTCGTTGCTGACGGCCTGCGTCAGAATATCCCATGCGGTTTCCGCAGGCAGGCGACGTGGCACCGCGCGAGCGAAATTGCGTTCGTCATGCTGATTCGTTTCATTCGGAATCCAGCTCAACTGGTAGGTGCGGCTGTTCAGAATGGTTCGGTGCAGCCACTTCATATCGAAGTCGTGAGCAATAAACTGCTGAGCCAGATAATCCAGCAGCGGAGCATTGCTGGGAGGATTTGCCAGGTTCAGGTCATCGGAAGGATTCACGATCCCGACATTGAAGTAGCTGGCCCAGACTCGATTCACGAACGCTCGAGCGAACAGCGGATTGTCCGGAGAACGCATCCACGCCATCAGAGGCTGCCGAATGTCTTCGTATTGTGTCAGATCCATTGTTTCCTGACCCAGCAGTCGACCTTCAGTCGCTGTGCGGCTGTTGCCCTTGCGGACTTTTTCTTTTTTGCCCTTCCGTTCCACAACTTCAATCTTGGGTGGAGCCTGAGTGTAAACTTCGCCGAACGGTACGATCTGTCCTTCGCGAAGCTTCTTTCCCAGTTCGTTGCGGAGCTGATTGCCCTTCAGGTCGGATGTACCTTCGATGGCCTTCAGCATACGGTTGTATTCGTCACGGTCTTCCGGACGAGGAGCCTGGTTGCGGCCGACCGTTCCTGTGAAGAACTTTTCGAAGCCCTTGAAGTCTTCCTGAGTCCACTGGTCGAATGGATGCTTGTGACACTGAGCACACTGGATTCGCAGTCCAAGGAATGTGTACGCAAAACCGATCACCCGGTCTTCCGTCGTCTGGAAGTTGCGGCGCGACCAGTAGTGCGGCATGAATTCTCGATCACCAAAATCCGACTTCGAATCACGGTGGTAGAGTTCGCTGATGTTTTTGCAGTAGTCCTGATAAGACTCACCGGGGTCACGGCTGACCGCCATGACCATGCCCTCAACAATGTCGTCGTAGTGAACATTGGTGGCGACTCGCTTGTAAATCCAGTCGTACCACTGCTTCGACGCTTCCGAACGAATCGGGGTGACGTTATTCAGCTGTTCGTCGCTGTTGCCGGTGAAGTCACACAGGCGAGTCGTCCACCAGGCGACGTATCCGGGACGTTCCAGCAGTTCGTCAATCTTGCGACTGCGTTTATCGGAACTCTGATCCGCGACGAATTCCTGAATTTCCCGAACGCCTGGCAGAGCTCCCGTAACGTCCAGACTGACTCGCCGCAGGAATTCTTCGTCGGTGCACACATCCGACTGAACGACGCCCAGCTTTGCCAGTTTATCGATCACCAGACGATCGACTTCCGTCGGTGTCGGAGTCTTTGGATATCGGTCCCCGGTTTTGTCACTGACCGGACGAATCACCGGCACCGGAACAACAGCACTGTCATAAAAGGCCACGACATGAGTGTCACCGGACGTACCCGCTTTCACAAAGCCGTCTTCGGTAATGTCGGCTACCTGATCGTCGTTACTCTGAAAACGGCACAACGTCGTGACGTCTTCCCGCGTTCCGTCGGACCAGACGGCAACCGCTTTCAGCTGGACAGAATCGCTGTCCTTTGAAAATCGAATTTCTGCAGGAGTCACTTCCAGAACCGTCAGTTTGGCGGCATTCTCCGGACGACCCGGAGCCTGGTCTTTGATCCACGCCAGTAAAAGATTGTGTTCCCACGAATTGTGTTTCAAACGCTGTCCACCTTCGTGCGGATCTTCCATCAGCGGCTTCTGCAGAATCAGACTCTGCGAAGGAGTCTCCGGGTCAAGTCGCCCGAACAGTTCATCATGGTCTGCCTTGAAGTCGTATCCGAACAGAGACAGACGAAATCCGCCTCGCCCCTGAAACGAACCATGGCAGGCGCGGCCGTTGCAACCGAGCTTCCCCATGAGTGGGACGATATGACGCTGGAAATCCGGAACGCTTTCCGTCTGCGCGGGGTCCGAAAATCGTTCGGCCACCGACGGCATCACTGCGTCGTCGGCCAGACAACTTCCGGCCAGCAGCAGCGCGGTCAAACTCAGTCCAAAACTCTTCATGCTGAACACCTCTTTCGACTCCAGTAGTAGAACCCTGCTGACAGGGACATTCATGATCGGCAGTCGCGGGAACGGCTGCGAGCGACCATGTTGAGGGTATATCCGTCCAATCAACTCACGAGGCGGCGCCTCACTCACAAAGATAACCACTCAGGAACTTTCCTGCCGGTCATTCTGATCACTCAATTTTCGACCAAACCCATATCATTATCTGGATCTGGCCTTTGTCTCCTTTGGGCTGCTCCCGGACGTTACTTTCGGCCGTGGCATTCCCTGAGCCTGGCGAGCCAGACGATCCCATTCTTTGGTCATGTTGTCGGCCACTTCTGCTTCGGCGGCTTCGATCTGACTATCCAGTGATGCGAGACGCTCAGTGAGCTTCTCTCGTTCCATTTTCAGGCGGTCCATACGAGCTGTACGTCGTTGCTTCATCAGTTCGCGGATCTGCTGTTCAAGTTCCGGGTCCTGAGACATCACCCAGCGAGCCGTCAG
>JAGQPY010000594.1 GCA_020426485.1 Planctomycetaceae bacterium | reverse complement strand
GGATAAAGCTCAAAAGACTCTACCCGAAAATTGAGCTGCGTTAGACTACTAGTCGGTGGTCGCCGGGTTCTCAGCGTCCGCTGCAGCCGTCGGGTCCTCAGATTCCTCGGACTCGTCCTGAATGTAAGACTTTTCCTTATAGAAGTAGCCCACGGGAACGAACAGCACGGCGGTGTAGAAGATCGTTCGAGTCCAGAACCAGAAGTAGTCCGCGCCTTCCAGCGTGTCCTGACCGCCGACAGTGATGTCCGCATCGAAACGCGTCTCCGGGATTTCCCCCCGCGCCTGTTCCACCATGGCGCGGCCTTCCTCGCCCAGCGTCGAGATCATCTGTTGTTCCAGCCAGGTGTATTCGGTCGCACCTCCGGAAACTGCATCGCCGATCGGTGCCACTCGACTGACATGGCCGCTGACGATCAGATCCCACCTGGTTTGCGGCTGACGATCCGCTCCGGAACTGGTGATGCGGTAGTGGTCGCGTGACAGCAGTTTGTATTGCAGAGCGTTGCCGTAGGAATCTGTTTTCCCCTGCAGGAGTGCCTGAGCCTGCTCCAGAGACGGCAGGCTGCGATCGACGTCACTGCTGCCCGACTTGAGATAGTGTTGCACAATTAAGTCAGCGGCGTCCTGCAACGCGGCGTTGTCCGGCGTTTCCACACCAGTCAGTTTCATGTAGTCATCAAACTGCAGCACAACGTCGTCAGCCGTGTCGAAGTTTCCATCCAGTCCCGCCACCTGAACGGTCTTCCCCGGCCGTTCCGCGCCTTCAATCGTGCGAGAGGTTGTTCTGACTTTCCATTCGCCCACCGAGGCTTCGGAATCGACCTTCAGACCATCAACTCCGGCCGCGATTTCCGAAACGCCGGGCGTCTGGATCGAATGATTGATGTAACTGGTGAAGATGTTGCCCAGGGAAACGGAAAACAGCCAGACGGCCATAATCACAGACTTCATCGTCTTGGGAGCCTGCGTGTAGGAAAACTCCAGACCTGTGATGGAGATCATCACTTCGCCCGCCGTCAGCAGAACATAAGACCACAACTGCCACGCAATGGACGGCGTGTGCCCCTTATCGATCAGTTCCTGAGCCAGCGCGACCAGGGCAAAGCTGCCGGCGGTCAGAAAGAAACCGATGGAAATCTTGCGAATTGGAGTAAGCAGAAACACCTTGTCGACGGCGGGGTAAACGACAAACTGAAACAGTGGAATCAGAATCATCACCAGAATTGGATTGACGACCTGAATCTGTGATTCCAGCCATTCGACACCCAGAAACCACCGATTCATGTTCTCCGCCTGAATCACCCATGACGAACCGGTCTGGTCAAACATTCCCCAGAACACTGCCACAAAGGCGTAAATCAACATCAGCTTCAGCAGTGCATTGACACCTTCGCGGCTGAAGGTTTCTCGAATAAAGTTCATGCCCCCCGCGGGCACGTGAATGAACACATGCCGTCCCATCCAGAACAGCAGCGTCGCCAGAGCCATCAGCACACCCGGAACCCCAAACGCAATGTGTGGGCCATACCATTCCAGCAGCCATGGCGTCATGACCGTGGACGCCGTCGAACCAAAGTTGATGGCGAAATAGAACCACTGAAAGACGCGCGTCATCAAATGACTGTTCTTCCGGCCGAACTGGTCTCCCACGTGAGCCGAAACGCAGGGCTTGATGCCGCCGCTTCCGAAAGCGATCAGCGCCAGTCCGACAAACAGCCACATGCCCGGCGAAAGCCCCGGCGCGCCCATCAGTGCCAGTGACAGATGTCCCAGACAGTAGACGATGGACAGCGACAGAATGGTTCGATACTTGCCGATGAAGACGTCGGACAGAATGGAGCCCAGCACCGGAAAGAAATATGTGGCCGCAATGAACGAATGATAGTGTTCGTTGGCTTCGGCCTTGCTCATCGCGGTGCCGACTGTTCCCTCCAGCATCCAGTGCAGGTACTTCGTCATGAAAACCACCAGAATGGTTCTCATGCCGTAAAAGCTGAATCGCTCGGCAGCTTCATTGCCAATGATGTACTTGATGCCTTTCGGCAGTCCCTCAATCTCTTCGGGAACTCGACGGTACTCTGCAGCGGCCATGTGAGATTCTTTGTTCAAAGACGAATGTGTCAGTGATTCCTTCAATGTCAAAGTGGTTTGACACCAGGCGGGAAGCATATCGATTGAACGTCGAAACAGAAATCCGAAGCCAGGTCTCGTCTTCCCGTTCCGTCATGCTCCGGTTCAATCACGCTTTGATACCGTCAAAGTGGCCATTCGCTGCCAAACGACTGTTTCTGAATTTCGGTCAGCTGATTGATGCCCGAACGTGCCAGCGTCAGCAGAGACTGCAGAGTTTCAAAATCGAAAGGCTCGCCTTCCGCCGTTCCCTGAACTTCAATGAAGCGTCCGCTGCCGGTCATCACAACGTTCATGTCAACCTCAGCACCGCTGTCTTCCGGATAGTCCAGGTCAATCACGGGAGCATCTCGAACGACGCCCACACTGATTGCGGCAATACTGTCCTTCAGAATGTGACTGGCCGGGATTCCTCGTTCTGCCGCGATTTTCAACACGGCTTCGCACAGAGCAATGAATCCGCCGGTGATGCTCAACGTGCGAGTCCCGCCGTCCGCCTGCAGAACGTCGCAGTCCACAACGATGGTGTGTTCCCCCAGAGCTTCAAAATCAACGGCAGCTCGCAGACTGCGGCCAATCAGTCGCTGGATCTCCGTCGTGCGTCCGTCCACACTCTTGCGGTCGCGCTGTTTGCGAGGGCTGGTGCTGCCCGGAAGCATGTTGTATTCGGCCGTCACCCAGCCCTTCACCGGATCGCCTTCGTTTCGAGGCATGCGAAACGGAGGAACGCTGTTCTCCACACTGGCGGTGCACAACACCATTGTTCGCCCCGCCTGAACCAGAGCACTGGCCGCCGCCGTTTCCACGAAGCCTCGCTGAACCTTGATTGCTCGCAATTGTTCCGGGTGCCGGCCGTCATGACGCGACATGTTCTGTCCTGCTTTCTGTATCCGTGATCAAAGACGTGTGCATTCCGGGAGCTGTTTCTGTCGGCCAGCCACGCA
>JAGQPY010000593.1 GCA_020426485.1 Planctomycetaceae bacterium | reverse complement strand
TCGCGCTCAGCACCTGAGCATCGCGAGGATCGTGAGGGAAAATGGCGACGGTGGAGATTGTGGTTTGGGCGTCTCGAAACTCTTTGATGACATCCGGCGGCGGCATCGGCGGATCGCCATCGGAAATAATGATCATGTGGCGGCTGGCGGCATCACTTTCTTTCAGTCCCACCAATCCCATTCTCATCGTGCTGGTGAATTCCGGCATGTCACCGATCTGAGCACCATTGATCTTCGTGACCAGACTGTTGTATTCCTTTGCCGGAGTCAGCTGAAAAATCCATTCGTCGCCATTCATGCCATAACCAATCGCCCCAACTTCGTCTTCCGCGCTGAGGACTCGAATGGCTTCTTTGGTGATGCGTTTGGCCCATGAGTTGCCCTGAGGAAATTCGCACGTGTGCAGAATGATGACCAGCGCGCCTTTGGGCAGAATCTTTCGCTTGCTGATTTCCATCGAAATCGGCAGACAGTCTTCGATGGGTGATCCCTGATAGCCGCCGGGACCAAAGCTGTTTTCGCCGCCCAGCATCAGAAAGCCAATGCCCAGATTGCGAACAGCATCGTGAACGGCCTGCACCTGAGTCGCCACCAGTTCATCCGCCGGAACGTTGGCAAAGACAATGGCGTCATACGGCATCAGGGCCAGCGGATCGTAGGGCAGTTCCGCAGCCGTCTTCACGTCAACACTGCGTTCGGCCTGTGTCAGAGCGGCTTCGACATATCTCCAGTCATCCTGATTTCCGGCGGGATCGGTGACGACCAGAACCTTCCCCGCCCCCTCAATGTACAGATAATTCTGAACTTCGTTGTTCTCAATCCGACTATCCTGCGCTGCCGGAACTTCGATCCGGGCACTGTATTCGTAATAGCCGGGGGCATCGACTTTGATGGGAATCGCGAACCTGTTCTTGCCTGCTTTGAATTCAACCGGAACTCGTGTCAGCTCTTCGCCATTCTGACTCAGCACCAGAGTGCCGCTGCCATCCTTCAGTGACGACAGAATCGTGGCCGCTTCGTAGGTTTCTCCCAGCCGAACAATTCGAGGCAGGTCCAGGCGTTCCAGAAGCACTTCATGCTTGTAATCGTATTCAATCGGAATGACGTCGACCTGAACATCGCGAGCCTGCAGTTCGGTGACGGCCTGCTTCAGTTCTCCGACGGTTTCGGTGCCGTCGCTGATCAGCAGGACTCGACTGCGGTTTTCTTCCGGCAGCATCGCCAGACTCAGCGACAGTGACTGCTGCAGATTGGTGGCGTCTTCGCCCACCTGCGAATTCAGATACTCTTCAAACGGAAATGTCTCTCGCGGCGGATATTCAACGGCCGGCGTTCGACCGAATACCACCAGTCCGGCTTCGTCTTTGGTCGGCTTCTGAGCGGCCGTGGAAGCCACAATCTTCAGAGCTTCGCTTTTCGCTTCCTTGACCGAATCAGAAACGTCCACATTGTAGATCACCGACACCACGTCACTGGTCCTGACGGCTCGCGGCATGGCCAGCACGCACGTCAGCAGGCCGACAATCAACAGTCGCACCATCAAAGCCACGTTGCCTCGACTGACCGTCAGCCCCGAATGTCCGGCCGCCTGCATCCACCACATCCATGGCGTCACAATCAGCAGCCCGAAAGCCCATGGGTACAGAAAGTCAACAACGTTGGCCGCGATCAGATAGCCAATGGTTCCGCCGAACGCTGCCAGAAACAGCACCAACGGAATGGCGGCCGTCCATTGCACCGGTCGTCGGGCAGGCGGGAAAACTGCTTGCTGGATGGATCGGAACAGAGTCAATGGATGCTTTCAGGAACGGATCTTTTCCCCCAACCACCGGGGGCCTGCTGTACTCTGGTTGATTGAATGGGGTCAGACTCCTGAACGCGTCGATTGGTCAAAAAACAGATTCGACGATGCCGAACGAAAATCATGCGTGCCGGACTCTGAACAAGACACAAAAGCCCCGGCACACTGTAACTCGGACTGCCCGCGTTTTCATCAGTCCCCGGATGGGCAACGCTGTGAAGGATTTTTGGGACAGAGAAAATACTGGTAGCAGAAGTCGTGAGACTTCTGGGATCACAACCATGTTCTCCGAATTCTCACGAATTCGGCGACAAAAATCCTTCACAGCGTCCCCGGTCAGGTAACGCGGTGATCCGAGTACCGCTGAGAAACCTGACCGCTCCCGTTTTGTCTGTCGGGTCACCGCTTTTTGGGAGCAGATCGGTGATTTTCCACAGAAAACGCGTGGAGAAACCGTCAGCGGCCCTGCCGACAGCAGCGAAGCTCTGCCTGCGTCCCACAGTCTGCCTGCACGACAGTTTCCTGCAAACCTTTTGATTCCGTCGAGAATTCGGCCAGCAAATGAATGAGGTTCCCGCCCACGCGGGAAGGCCGAAGAAAGAAGCATACGATGGCCGTATTGAAACCCGGACAACTGCGATGCACAGGCCTCCACTGTAGTGGTCGGCTCTCCTGATCCTGCATCCCGTGACCCGCAGGTCTCCTTACCGTGTGCCACGCCCGGGAAAGAAAGGTAGCCCGGCCTGCTTGCAAGCCGGAGCGGCACAGCCGCCAGGAACTTCACTGCCGCGGCACTCCCATCATTCGTTCAACAGCAGCGACAGTTCCGCAATCCCAACGGCGGGGTGGCATGTTCAGGGAACGTTGATTGAGGGTGCCATGCTTGCATCGCGGAGCAGGGCAAGCATGTTTGATCGATCCTGCAACGGCACTTCGCGATGAATCTTTGTTGCCCACGCCAGCAATAGGTGTGCGATCGGGTGGTTTCATGTTTCCGACGACGACGTTCACATGGCGGGGTGGCATATTGAAAGAACGTCGGTTGAGGGTGCCATGCTTGCATCGCGCAGCAGGGCAAGCATGTTTGATCGATCCGGCAACGACACATCGCGATGAGTCTTTGTTGCCCACGCCGACAAACGGTGTGCGATCGGGTGGTTTCATGTTTTCGACAACGACGTTCACATGCTTGCCCTGCTGCGCGATGCAAGCATGGCACCCGGCACAGCCGCCAGGAACTTCACTGCCGCGGCACTCCCATCATTCGTTCAACAGCAGCGACA
>JAGQPY010000592.1 GCA_020426485.1 Planctomycetaceae bacterium | reverse complement strand
GAACACTCCTGGTTTGACTGGGGATCGGAAACAGCTCTTGTTGTGATGCTTGAGCGAATCGCCCTTGGTGAGTCCGCCCGGCTTAAGATTTCCGATTCCGGCAAGCCACATCAGGAAATAGGATTTATCCCGTTACTCGGCGACTTGTTTACGGACCGTTTTGATTCTGACCGACCGGACGCCATCACCAATCAAAACTGGCATCGAATCAAACGCGAATTGCTGACCAGACAACAAAACTATTTCGTCGATCATTGGCCCAATTCGCGTGCAGCAGCTTTGGGTGTTTACGGCCTTTCGGCGGGCGAGGGACCACGCGGTGTTGGATACGTCGCCAACGGAACAGCATTGGTTGGTGTCAGATTCATTCATCCTCATTACATCCTCTTATCCGCACCGCTGCTCCCCGACACGAACATCGCGTACAAAACGATCCAGCGACTGGAGCAGGAACGCCTGTTTCCGCCCTTTGGCCTGGTTGAGAACGTCGACGCAGACCTGCGTCAATTCCTGCCAATGGCCGGTTCCCTAAACGCTTCCTTCGAAACCATCAGCGCCTATCACCTTCGCCAAAAGCACACAGGCCAGCCGGATTCGATCTACAATGCCGCAAACAACTGCGATGTTTTCGCGCATGCTCTGGAGGTGTTCTATCCGCGAAGCAAATGAAGTGTCCCGATTGAACTTGTTGCGGCCATGAGCCGGTTGAACGGCGCAGCATGCTGGCTGCACAGCAAGGAAATCCAGTACCTTACGCGGTAAAACTGAAGCGTCGAAAAGGAACCCACTCATGAGCGAGCCAACGGCCCCGAACCGGCATCTTCCAATCATCCGCGTGTTCGTCAGTTCCACCTTCAGCGACCTGAAGCACGAGCGGAACGCACTGCACGCGAAGTTCTGGCCGGAACTGGAACCCTACTTCCAGCGTTTAGGGTGTGCCTGTTTTGGCCTGACCAACTGAAAGGCGCCATTGTGAATTTCAGCAAATGGTGAAGCCGAGAAGGCAAATTCAGCGTGCTTGGCCTCGAACGCCAAACAACACCGGGTCAACGACGATAGGTCTCGAAAACTGCACTAACAAAGGACACGCCATGGACCAGACTACAGCAACTGACAACCGTGAGATCCGAATCTTCATTTCTTCGACCTTTCGCGACATGATGCGTGAACGCGACCTGCTGGTGAAAGAAGTGTTTCCGGAACTGCGCCGCAAGTGCGCGAAGCGGTTTGTCACACTTACCGAAGTGGATCTGCGGTGGGGAATCACGGAGCAGCAAGCCAACGAAGGTCAGGTGCTGCCACTGTGCCTGGCCGAGATCGAACGCAGCCGACCGTACTTCATCGGCCTGCTGGGCGAGCGATACGGCTGGATTCCCGACACGATCCGGCCTGAAGTCATCGAACGGGAATCCTGGCTGAAGGAACACGTCGAAGGCCGCACGTCGGTCACTGAGCTGGAGATCCTGCACGGCGTGTTTAACAACCTGCGGATGGAAGACCACGCGTTCTTCTACTTTCGCGCCCCGGCCTACGCCAACGACTCAGCCTTGGCCCCCGACGAACGGCGACACATGGTCGAGACGAACATCCCCAGCGATGTCCAGCGCTACGGCGAGGCCGAAGCGACCCGACTTACAGAGCAGCGCAAGGACAAACTGGCCGCGCTCAAACAACGCATCCGCGACAGCAAGCTGCCGCTGGTGGAATCATACGCCAACCCCGCAGCCCTGGCGGAGATTGTCCGAAAACAACTCGATGAATTGATCGACCGTCTTTATCCCGAAGACCAGGCACCCGATCCACTGGCTCAGGAACGATTGGCCCACGTAGCTCACGCGAAAAACAAGCTGTTCGCCTGTATCGATCGGCCTGCGCACCTGACGACGCTGAACGCCTTCGCTACTCGAACCGAACACAACGGTCATGGCATGGTGGTTACGGGCGAGAGTGGTGGAGGCAAGACGGCCCTGCTGGCCGCCTGGGCACGCGATTGGTCGAAAAACCACCCGGAGGATTTCATTTTTCAGCACTACTTCGGGGCTACGCCCGACAGCGCCTCGCCCGAAGGGTTCCTCCGCCGCCTGCTGGGCGAACTGAAAGAGCGTTTCGACATCACGGACGACATTCCCGCCGATCCGGAAAAACTTCGCGATGCCCTGCCGGTCTGGCTGGCGCAAGCTTCCGCCAGGATTTCCTCCCGCGCCACCGAGGGACGAGAGGCAAGTACGCCAGAGCGCATCGTGCTGGTGCTCGACGGCCTGAACCAGGTGCAAGGCAGCGAGCCCGACCGTAGGCTGAATTTCCTTCCGCGGCATTTTTCCCCGCACATTGTGGCGATCGTATCGGCGCTTCCCGGCCCGGCACTGGACGCATTACGGGAACGCGGCTGGGCCGAACATGAACTGCCCCTAGCTGACGAAGCTGAAGTCGACGCCATGGTCGGCGAGTACTTTCGAATACACGGGCGCCACGTCGATACCGAAGGCCGTCCGTTGCAGACGAAACTGCGGCAGCAACTGGTGGCCGCAACCGGATCTAGGAACCCGCTGTTTCTCCGCACGTTGCTCGAAGAGTTGCGCCAATTCGGTAATTTCGAGGAACTTCCGCATCGAGTAGTCCATTATCTCGAAGCAGAAAATTCCGAGGAGCTGTTTCGCCGTGTCATCGCCCGCTGGCAGGAAGACTTTGACGGCCGACTGTTGCAAGACCAGCCTACGCCTCACACAGAGTTGGTCCGAAACGCTCTCAGCTATCTCTGGGCCGCGCGCCAGGGCCTTTCCGAGCCCGAATGGCTCGACCTACTTGGTACTCAAGGTGATCCTCTCCCCCGCGCTCTCTGGACGCCGCTGTTCCTGGCTCTGGAACCGCACCTGAGCCAGCGAGGTGGCTTGTTTGCCTTCGGTCACGACTTTCTCCGCCAAGCGGTCCAGGAAACCTTTGTGCCCATGGACGACCAGCAGCACAACGCTCATTTATACGTGGCTGACTACTTCGAGCATCATCCGCAACAGCGGGAAATGACGCCTCGCAAGGCCGCCGAGTGGCCATACCAGTTGCACGCCGCCGAGTCCTGGGAGCGTCTCGAAGC
>JAGQPY010000591.1 GCA_020426485.1 Planctomycetaceae bacterium | reverse complement strand
CGAAGGCAAGGCTTGCCGCGAGGAGGACAGGCCTCGCCTTCGGCATCGGGTTAAACGGGCTGATGGATCTTAGCCTTCCTCAGGACGATACAGCACAGGTCCGACGCTCATGTGTTTTATTCCGGTGTGCAGCAGTATTGCTGGCATTGTTCTTCATGTCCCCCATGAATTCGGCCTTCGCTCAAAAAGGACAGTCCAAAGCCGGAAGTCGACTTGGCGGTTATACCACGCCTCCGCTGGCCAACAACGTCCCCGATCATCCGTTCAACATTCTCGTCGGACGATTGACGGACCGTAGCGGGACCGTTCGAGTTCTGTTCCACAACGATGTCAGAGCAATGCTGGATTACGGAAGTCGCTCCGGAGAACTAACCCGGTCAACAAAGGCTCACGACTTCCGGGCCGGTGAACCGTTTGACTTTGTCATCGATTCGCTGCCGCCAAACAGCCGCTGCTACTACCGACTCACCTACGAACTGAACGGCAGCAAAATCGAAAGCGACGAATACTCATTTCACACGCAGCGTGCTCCCGGAGAGGCGTTCGTCTTCACTGTGCAGGCCGATTCGCACCTGGACGAGAACACCAGTGGAGACGTCTATCTGCAGACGCTGGCAAACGCTTTGGCCGATCAGCCGGATTTCCATTTTGCTCTGGGTGACACGTTCATGACGGGCAAGTACGTGCAGCCGGAGTTATCGGAACCGCAATACCTCGCTCAGCGATACTATCTGGGCCATCTCTGCCATTCGTCGGCCCTGTACTTTGCCCTGGGAAATCACGACGGCGAAAACGGAAATCGCGGTTCGAACGTCTGGGCCACCAATACTCGCAAACGATACATCCCCAATCCACAGCCGAACAGTTTCTACACCGGCAATGATCAGTCGGAGCGTGGTGTCGGTCTGCCGGAAAATTACTACCAGTTTGAATGGGGCGGGTGTCAGTTCGTTGTGCTCGACCCGTTTCGGTACACAACCACGCGATCGCGAGGTGGCAACAACGACAACTGGTACTGGACACTCGGCGAACATCAGTATCAGTGGCTGAAGCGGTCGCTGGAACAAAGCAATGCGGGTCTGCGATTTGTGTTTCTGCATCACCTGGTGGGAGGCAGCGACCGGAATCAACGCGGTGGCGTCGAGGCGGCTCCGTTCTGGGAATGGGGCGGAGAAAGTGCATCCGGGAAGGACGAATTCCGTCGGCATCGACCGGGGTGGGCAAAACCCATTCATCAGCTTCTGGTCGAACACGGTGTGGACATCGTGTTTCACGGACACGACCACATGTTCATCAAGCAGGACCTCGACGGCATCGTCTATCAACTGGTTCCCCAGCCGGGGCATCCGCGATCCGGAACAAAGAGCGCCGAGGAGTATGGCTACATGAACGGCGAAATTCAGGGCAGCAGCGGGTTCGTCCGGGTTCGCACGGATGGTCATTCGGCTCGTGTGGATTACGTTCGCACCTATCTGCCCGAAGCGGAACGCGGGAACCAGCAAAACGGTGATGTGACTTATTCGTATGTTATCGAAGCACAAGAGGTCACGCGAAAGCGCTAAGCTGCAAAGGAAGAAAGATCAATGAAACCACGAAAACTGTGCGTCTCTGCGCCTTTGCGTGAGACCATGCTTCTGCTCTTCTCCATCACATGCGGTTTGGCCCACGCCGCCGATCGGCCCAACATCGTATTCATGATGTCCGACGACCAGGCATGGAACGGGCTTTCCGTGGCGATGCACCCGGAGCTGGCATGGTCGAAGAATTCCGTCGTTGACACGCCAAATCTGGAAAAACTGGCTGCACAAAGCATGAGGTTCTCCGCAGCCTACGCTCCGGCATCTGTCTGTTCGCCGACGCGAATCAGTCTGCAAACCGGCAAGTCTCCCGCGGCACTGCACTGGACCAAAGCCGCACCGGTGGAAACCGGTCACCGCATGCTGGAGCCGCGGAATGTGAAACAGATCAATCGCAACGAAACCACCATCGGCGAGCTGCTGCAGTCCGCCGGTTATGCGACCGCTCACTACGGCAAGTGGCACATCAACGGCGGCGGCCCGGCGGCAAATGGCTACGACGACGGCGATGGCGACATCGGCAACGAATACGCTCATCAGTACGGCGATCCCAACCCGGCTGACATCTTCGGCATGGCAAAGCGAGCCATCGTGTTCATGGAAAAGAACAAGCAGGCCGGAAAACCGTTCTTCATCCAGATGTCCTGGCATGCGCTGCACGCTCCACAAAACGCGATGAAGGCAACGCTGGCGAAGTACGCACAGCGGATGAACAGTTCCGAAGATGACAAACGCGTTGGCAGTGCGGCCATCGCCGAGAACCTTGACACCGGAGTCGGCATGGTCGTGGACGCGATCGACCGGCTCGGACTGGCCGACAACACCTTCGTCATCTACATGTCCGACAACGGCAGCGGTGGAGGAGGTGGCGGTAAGGGAGGCAAAGGCGGGGCGCGCGGCGGTCTGTCCGGCGGAAAAGGCGGCGTCTGGGAAGGCGGCATTCGCAGTCCGTTCATCATCCGAGGCCCCGGCATTCCGGCAGGTTCATGGTGCCACGAACGCATTGTCGGCTACGACCTTTTTCCAACGTATTGCGAATGGGCCGGAATTCCCGCTTCGAAACTCCCCGAAAACATCGAAGGTGGCAGCATTGTCAACCTGCTGGACGACGGCAAAGGCGCTGTAAAACGTCCGCGTGAAGAAATGATCTTTCACTTCCCGCACTATCAGGGCGGCGACGGACCGCATTCGGCCTTGTTCCTGGGCAACCTGAAGCTGATGAAGTTCTACGAAGACAACCGCCTGGCTCTGTTTGATATCGCAGCCGACATTTCTGAACAAAACGACCTGTCTCAACAGATGCCACAGAAAGCAAAGGAACTCGACAAACTGCTGGTGCAATACCTGCACGACATCGACGCCCAAATGGCGGTCCCCAACCCGAACTACGATCCGTCTCAGGAACCCGCGGCTCGCAAAGGAGGCGGCGGTGGTAACAAGACGACCAAAGGTGATAAGACAGCCAAAGGCAACAAGCCTCGACAGGGAGGAAAGCCGAAATGAGAACAGCAGTATTCCTACTCGTGGCTGTTGTCCA
>JAGQPY010000590.1 GCA_020426485.1 Planctomycetaceae bacterium | reverse complement strand
ATCAAATCATGGCTGACACTGCACTGGAAGCAGTCGACAGTGCCTTTCTCAATGTCCAAGAACACGTCAGCCGTGTTGTCGGAGTAATCACACTTTTTGCCGGAAGAACCTGGTTCGAAATGATCAGGTCTTCTGAAACTGTACAACTTTAACGATTGATCAGGGACTCCATGTCCACCGAACCATCAACATCTCGCCCTTCAAAACCGTCGCCACTTACAGCTCGCCTTGCTCCCGCGCTGCTCCTGATCCTTGTGATGGGCGGCGGCTACTGGCTGGTTCGCTCCATGGATCAGAAGTCGGGGGGCAGCGACGAGTCAACTGCGAACGCCGCGACCGACGAAAGCGTGTCATCCAATGAAATTAATCTTCCTGCAGGAAAGATTGCAGCGGCGGAGTTCACCAGCTCCGTTGTCTCGATGCAGCAGGTTCAGCACGAACATCACGTTCCCGGTCGCGTTCAATACGACGAGGCTCGTCATATCGACATCAAGGCACCGATGGACGGCATTCTGTCCGAGGTGCTGGTAAAGCCGGGTGACCGTGTCAACAACGGGCAACTGCTGGCCGTCGTCAGCAGCCCGGAAATCGGACAGGCTCGGGCGGAAGTCCTGAAGCGACAGGCACATCTGCAGCTTGTTCAGAGAAAACTTGACCGAGAGTCAACAATCCTTCAGCACCTGAAAGAATTTCTGGTGATGCTGGACAAAGGCGCTGAGTTCGATGAACTGGACGCTGCATTTTCGACGCGACCGCTGGGAGTTTATCGGCAGGAACTTTTGTCGGCCTATTCGCAGCTGCGACTGACCTCAGACCTGAATCAGAATCTGCGACCACTGGCCGGAACGGGTTCTGTTGCCGAACGAACGATTCGTGAAAGACAGGCCGAACTGCAGATTGCACGTGCGGAATATCGTTCGGTGCGGGAAAAATCAGCGTTTGATGCGTCTCAGGCAGAATTCCAGGCTCGGGCCGATGTGGCCGATGCAGAACGTCTGCTGAAGATCGCACGACAGCAGCTGGAAACTCTGCTGGGTTATCCGGAACCGGAAGTGGACATGGATTCTCAGCCCAGCCTGTCGCGGCTGGAACTGCGAGCCCCCTTTGAAGGAACGATTGAATCCCGATCGATGGCTCGCAGTGAACGCGTTGAACGCGGCGATCCACTGTTCATTCTGGCAGACACCACATCGCTGTACATCGCTGCCGACATCCGGGAAAACGACTGGCCGGCCATCAGTCTGCAGACGGGGACAAAGATTGAGGTTTCGGTGCCGGCAATCCCGGACCGAACGTTCACAGCAACCGTTCACTACATCGGCCGACAGGTCGTTCCGGAAACAAATGCAGTGCCACTGGTCGCAACGATCAACAATGTGGACGGTCTGCTGCGACCGGGAATGTTTGTGCGAGTTTCACTGCCGCTCGGTCCTCCCAGAAACGCGCTGGCAGTGCATCCGGAGTCCGTGGTACAGCACGAGGACCAGGAGTTTGTCTTTGTGGCCGTCACGGAGACTTCTTTTCGTCGAGCGGACGTCACAACCGGTCTGACTTCGGATGAATGGACCGAAGTGACCTCCGGACTTACGGCCGGTGATCACGTGATTGAGCACGGAGCGTTCCTTTTGAAATCGGAACTGCTGCTCGAAGGCGAAGAATAATCTGCCACGCTTCTTCATCAACGCGACCGTTCAGCAAAACGTCATTCCCTTGTCTTTTCGTTTCCTGATTCCTGCATCCGGATCCCGAAACGTTCGCTCTGCCTCTCGGATTTGCAGCCGGAAACGTCGGGGCAGGGATTGAAACCGACACACCTCAGAACCATCCCGTTGCGGACAACCAGCCAATGCTCACCAAACTGATCGAACTGTCCCTCACAAATCGCGGGCTGGTTCTGATTCTAACCTTTCTGATGGCCGCAGCCGGTCTCTACTCCGCGATCCACCTGCCCATCGATGCTGTCCCGGACATGACCAACGTACAGGTGCAGGTCGTGACGGAAGCCGGTTCGCTCTCGCCCATCGAAGTCGAACGCTACGTGACGTATCCCGTGGAAAACACCATGGGTGGACTTCCCAACGTGGAAGAACTTCGCAGTGTTTCAAAGTTCGGCATTTCGGTGGTCACCATCGTGTTTCAGGAAGGCACCGACATCTACTGGGCTCGGCAGCTGGTATCCGAACGCCTCGGCGATGCCGCCGCCAACATTCCGGAAGGCTACGGCTCTCCCGCCATGGGACCGCTGACCACCGCGCTGGGGGAAATTCTGCAGTTTGAAGTTCGCAGCGAAAACCATACCGCCATGGAACTGCGAACCATGCTGGAATGGGACATTGCTCCGCGACTGCGAGAAGTTTCCGGTGTGGTCGAAATCAACACTCATGGCGGCTTCTACAAAACGTTCACCGTTCAGCCCGATCCGGACCGCATGACCAGCTATGGCATCACCATGCAGACATTGTTCGACCGTCTGCAGAACAATAATGCCACGGCAGGCGGCGGCTACGTCGTTCATCACGGCGAACAACGATTCATTCGCGGTTCATCTCTGCTGTCCGGAATTGATGACCTCCGGAACGTCGTCATCCGACGTGAAGCGGACGGCACCCCTATCCTGGTTCGCGATATTGCCACTGTCGAAATCGCCCCCATGACTCGACAGGGCGCGGTGACGCGTGATGGACGCGGCGAAGCGGTCACCGGACTGGTGATGATGCTGATCGGGCAGAATTCACGCGAAGTCGTCGAAGCCGCCAAACAGCGACTTCAGGACATCGAAGTAACTTTGCCGGAAGGTGTCCGCCTGGAAGTGACCTACGACCGAGCCGCCCTGATCGGTCGCACGCTGAAAACGGTTCTGACCAACCTGACCGAAGGCGGCGCTCTGGTGATCTTTATTCTGCTGTTCATGCTGGGCAGTCTGCGAGCCGGAATTGTGGTGGCTCTGGCAATCCCGCTGTCGATGCTGTTCGCAACCAACATCATGAGCATGACCGGAGTAACGGCCAGTCTGATGAGCCTGGGCGCGATTGACTTTGGTCTGATCGTCGACAGCTCCGTGATCATGATTGAAAACTGTATTCGGCGCCTGTCCCACGACAACAAGGGCACTCCTCAT
>JAGQPY010000058.1 GCA_020426485.1 Planctomycetaceae bacterium | reverse complement strand
CGAATGCACGACGGCCGTGTAGCCGTGAGCCACTGCCTGCCGATCATTGGCCCCGGCGGCTCGGATCAGATACTCGGCCGCCGCCACGAAGTCGGCCGTATCCTGCAGATACGCCGGACTTGATCGCTGCTGCCACGACTCCTGTTTGCTCAGGTCAATCAGTTCCTTACCGGATCGCTCAATAGCGGCAAAGTCATCAATTGCCACCGCACCCATCGATCGATTCAGGGCGGCCAGCTTGCTCTGCATGAACTCCTTCTCATCGGCCACAGGAGGTGCCGTCGCAGCCGCACCGACTTTGGAAAAACCAGCCATCGAATCCGTGTGAAGCAAGGCAGCGACACACGCAATTGCCAGAAGGAGGACGGGGAGGACGACTTTTCGCGACACAGAATTCTCCTTGAGTTCAGATTGTTACCGAACGGCAAGCGGCTCACGGTCGGATCGCTATGTCCGCAAAACAGCCAAGCCGCTTCACCGCATTCTTCCGCGCAGCGACACTCACCTCTAGGCCGACTTCGCTGCATGAGAAGCTCGAACGATTAGCCATCTGAAATCGAGGCCGTGTCGACTGGCCTCATGAACCACCGATACGTCCAGTCCGTTCTGCCATCCGGCAAGCAGGATCTGTGTTGATTGGTGCTCATTCTGTGGCGAGCTGTTCTGCGAAGCGACTTACTGCGACTTCAGGTACTCTGTCAGCTGACTGGCCATGCGCTGGGGGCTGACGATGCCGATGGGTTTACGATCAGCATCGACGACCGGAACGTGCCGATATCCGCTGCCCGCCATGATCACCATCACGCGAGCCAGACTGTCAGTCGCCAGAACGTAAACCGGATCGGGAGTCATGAAGTCTCGCACCGGACGGCCACTGACTTCGCCAAATTCCAACGCGACTCGATCCAGCACGTCACGGTCACTGAACACACCGACCAGCTTGCCATCTTCCTCCACAAGCACACAGGCGATCTGATGACCTGCCATCAGCTTCATGGTTTCGCCGACGGTGGAAGCCGCGTTGACCGACGTAATGGGTGTCGTCTGCAGTGACGAAACTGTGCGTTCGTGCAGAGCCTCTTCCAGTGGGTCTGCGTATTGAGGCGGATCGTAGTTTTCCAGCGGATCCTGAAATGTGTTTTTCTGCTCGTTGACCATGATTCAGGCACCCTCTCTACGAACCGAGTACGTCACTCCCGTCGGATCCTGAGTGAACACTTCCTGCGGAAAATACGAGGCGATGAACTCCATCAGCGTCTTCTGACCGGTAATACCCAACACATGTCGGTCATCGTCCAGAACAACAATGAACCGAATGTTGTGCTCCTCCATCGCGTCCAGAACCGTTCGAACCGGGTCCGTCGGCAGCACCCACGGAAGTCGAGCAATCATCTGATCATGAATTGGTTGATTCAGTACAGACTCTGACTCATTCAGAGCATGTCGCAACATGCCTTCGGTGAAAATCCCTTCGGCCTGTTCCTCAGCGTTGACCACAACCGCGCAGCCAAGCCTGCCGTCTCGCATTGCCTCGACGGCATCCCGAACAGTAACGTCGCTGGAAACAGTGACGGCCTTTCGAAGACTCATTTGGCTGACGGGGACAGTATCCAGATCTTCTTTGAGCCCCATGTTCACTCTCCACAATTCTGGCTGCCGGTCACAGACGCCCCTGTTCGCTGACATGCGTTCGATTGTGATCGAAAACCGCGACAGGTCCTCCGCGAAGAAGACAGCTCACTGCCGGACTGATGTCAAACCAACAAGTATGCACATCGCATGCCGAGGCGTTTCTCTGCAGGATGGTCCGATCAGAAATTCGCCGGTCGCAAAACCACAGGAACTCGTGAAACTCTGTGCAGGCCGCGCAGGTTTCACGGTGTCGAAGCGTGCCACCTGAAAATGGTTTTCCTCTTTTCGTTGTCTCAACGTCCCGCCTGCCACGGCGAAGGTGCCTGAGCCCGTCAGAAAGAATGCCATGGATTCGTTTCGGCAGGAGCGTTCGCAGAATTTTAAGGCTCGGACTGTGCCCCTGAGCACATCGTGTGTACAAATGAGCCCATCCGCGCGCTTTGGTCGGGTGAGCAGGTGCACATGCGTCGCAGTCGTCAGGAAAACCCGAATCGGCTCGCGCTTTGCTGATCGAAGCCTTTGTGGCAGGATGTGTTTCAGCATTCACCGTCGTATCTGTGGGAGAAGCGAATTGACAACCGAAAGCTTTCGCCGCCGTGGCACTGCTCTTGAAGACGAATTCTTTCATCGCGTCGATCAGCGACTTGCTGAGAAGCTTCGCGCGAAGTGGAAACATGAACGCGATGTTGAGTCCCTGAAACGTGAGTCCCACTTCACGGACACAAAGGTCGTGGAAGAACTGCTGGCTGCCGGCATTACTCCCGGAACTCTGCAGGCCATGATGCTGGTGCCTCATATCACTGTCGCGTGGGCCAATGGTTTCGTGGAAGACAAAGAACGTGACGCCGTGATGCATGCGGCTCAGAGTGTTGGCGTTGTCGAACAGTCCATCACCGGCCAGTTGCTGGCGGCGTGGCTGCAGCACAAACCCGGCCCCGAACTTTTCGCCGCATGGCGTGACTATATCAGTGCTCTGAAGGACGTCATGCATCCGGACACGTTTGGGCATCTGCGCCAGACGACGCTCCAGAAAACTCAGGAGATCGCCAAAGCAGCCGGCGGCGTTCTGGGGATTCACACAGTCTCTCAGGCAGAACAGACGGTGCTGGACCTGATTGAGCAATCGTTCAACGCCGCGTAGCTGTCAACGTCGGCCGTGCGAGGTGTCAGGATGTTTCTGTGGCCATGTCAACGACCGAAACACTTCGTCTGCAGGGAGGCCCGCCGGAAAATCGCGATCGTTCCGGAGGAACACACCTGTGAGCCGTGAAACTCGATTTCGGTCGAAAAACGGAACGAAGATTGGCATACTGACCGATGTCGGGTCTGGTGCGATCGGTTCGATGGCCGGTCAGTTCCGGAAAACTCAAGGCATCTCAGCACAGGAGATCATTCATGTCGTTGGCTACGGAAACGGGTTCCTTTTCTGCCCCTGCGATTCGTCAGACAGGAATTCTGATCGGTGACGAATTTCGACCGGCCGTCAGTGGTCGGACATTTTCAACGCTTAACCCCGCCACAGAAGAAGTGATCTGCGAAGTTGCGGAAGGTGACCGCGAAGACGTTGATCTGGCCGTGCATGCGGCTCGTTCCGCCTTCGAATCCGGCCCGTGGTCCAGAATGGACGCTCGGGATCGAGGTCGGCTGCTGCTGAAGCTGGCCGACCTGATGGAAGAGAATCTGGACGAACTGGCAGCTCTGGAAACGCTCGACAACGGCAAGCCGATCAACGATTCACGATCTGCCGATCTGCCGCTGGCCATTGACTGCCTTCGATACTACGCGGGCTGGGCTGACAAGATTCACGGTGACACGATTCCCGTGCGCGGCGATTACTTCTGCTACACTCGTCGAGAACCCATCGGTGTCTGCGGACAGATCATCCCGTGGAACTTTCCCATTCTGATGGTCGCCTGGAAATGGGGACCCGCACTGGCCACGGGCAACACGATCGTCATGAAGCCCGCCGAACAAACGCCTCTGTCCTGCCTGCGACTGGGCGAACTGGCTCTGGAAGCCGGATTCCCCCCCGGAGTCATCAACATTGTGCCCGGCTTCGGTCCCACTGCAGGTGCGGCGATTGTCAAACACGGACTGGTCGACAAAGTCGCGTTCACCGGCTCCGGTGAAACGGCTCAGCGAATCATGGCCGACGCCGCCATGACCCTGAAACGCATCACCTTTGAACTGGGTGGCAAATCTCCCAACATCGTCTTCGCCGATGCCAATCTGGACGCCGCGATTGCCGGTGCCGAATTCGGCCTGTTCTTCAATCAGGGGCAGTGCTGCTGTGCGGGCAGTCGCCTGTTTGTGGAAGACTCGATCCACGATGAATTTGTGGAACGGATCGTTTCGCGAGCCAAAGACCGAGTCCTGGGTAATCCTTTTGATGCAGAAACGACTCAGGGGCCGCAGGTCGATCAGGATCAGTTTGATAAGATCATGAAGTACATCGACAGCGGCAACAAACAGGGAGCCACCTGTGCCACTGGTGGCCAGCGTCATGGCAACCGAGGCTTCTTTGTGGAACCGACCGTCTTCACCGATGTTTCCGACGATATGCAGATTGCCCGTGAAGAGATCTTCGGTCCGGTCCTGAGCGTGCTGAAGTTCAGCGATCCGGATGAAGTCGTCAAACGTGCCAACAACACGACGTTCGGACTGGCAGCCGCAGTCTGGACGCGCGACGTCACGAAGGCTCATCGGATCGCGGCTGCGGTACGAGCCGGAACAGTCTGGGTGAACTGCTACGACGTGTTTGACGCTGCCGCGCCGTTTGGCGGTTTCAAAATGAGCGGCATGGGTCGCGAACTGGGTGAAGCCGGACTTCAGAACTACACCGAACTGAAGACCGTCACCATGAATCTGGGCTGATGTCCGGTACCACAGCAAAGTGAACCCGCCACGTATTTGCGCGGCGGGATTCGGTCAGGCCTTCACCTTCTTCTGATGCTCGTCACAAAAGTGGTTCCGTCTCATGCCCTGCTGTATGGAACGTCAACAAGATCGGCCCTGTCGTTGGACATCAGCGCTGATTCTGATTGCCCTGCGCCTGACAACCGTCGTTCTGTCCTCCATGAACCTCACCAGCGCCGATGAACCGGAAGTGTCGAAAGCGGAACGGCTGTTTGTATTGCACGTTCAGCCGCTCCTGCAGCAGAAGTGTCTGGCATGCCACGGACAGGATGCGGACAACATCGAAGGCGGATTCGACCTGAGCAACCGAGACGTCCTGCTGAACGGAGGCGAGTCCTTTGGCAACGACGTTCTGAAACCGGGCGATGCCGAACACAGTGTTCTGTACAGGACCGTCCTTCGAACAGAACCAGACTTCGAAATGCCGCCGAAGGAAGCGGAAAAACTGACGCAGCAGGAGGCGTGGTGGATTCGGGACTGGATCAACGCCGGAGCCCCCTGGCCGGACGATGATCGAGCCGCCATGATCCGCGCGAAGTTCGGCGAAGGGGTGACCTGGTCCACCAGCGGCGGCCTGAACGCGGAATGGACCAATCGTCTGTACAAACGCGAAGATCTGTGGTGCTGGAAACCGCTGACGAAGTTCTCAGACGATCAGTTCTCCGGCGTCTCCGACAGTGGTGTGATTGATGAGTTCATTCAGGACCGACTGGAAGCGGCCGGCCTGCAGGCCGCTCCAATGGCTGATCGTCGCACGTTAATTCGTCGAGCATCCTTCGACCTGCTGGGGCTGCCGCCATCGCCGGATGAAGTGGCCGCGTTCGTCAGTGATCCGCGATCCGATGATCAGGTGATGGCGGAATTAGTCGACCGTCTTCTGGAAAGTCCTCACTACGGTGAACAGTGGGCACGACACTGGCTGGATGTCGTTCGGTATGCCGACAGCAGCGGTTTTGCCAATGACTGGGAACGTCCCAACGCCTGGCGTTATCGAGACTACGTCATTCGAGCATTCAACAAAGATCTGCCGTACGATCAGTTCATTCGAGAACAACTGGCCGGTGATGAGATCGATCCCAACGACCCCGAAAAACGGATTGCGGTCGGCTTTCTGAGAATGGGTCCCTGGGAACAGACGGGCATGAGCGTTGCCAAAGTGACGCGTCAACAGTTTCTGGACGACATCACGGATTCCGTCGGACAAGTGTTTCTGGGGCATGCTCTGCAATGCTGCCGCTGCCATGATCACAAGTTCGATCCGATTCCCACTCAGGATTATTACTCTCTGCAGGCCGTCTTCGCGACAACTCAGTTCGCGGAAGTCGATGCAGCCTGGCTTCCCGAAGAAAATCTGTCCGGCTTCGATCAGGACCGTCACTATCTGAAACAAAAGCTGGCTGCCAATCAGGCCGTGCTTCAGGAGTTAGAGCAACGTCAGGCAGAGAACGACCGCCGGTGGTTCCGCGAACGCAACCTTCCCTACGCCACGCGCGAGGAAGCAAAGAAGGCCGGAGAAAAAGAATTGCCGCCCGCAAATAACCTGCGGACCCCCGATGAATTCGGCCGTGACCGGATCGCTCGCAAATGGCAGCAGCGATTTCCCTGGGAACTGGATCGCTACAAGCCTATCGCCTTTTCCGTCTACAACGGACGAACCCTGTCCCTGCAAAACGTCGCCAGCCGACTGCGGCAACCCGCTGAAAAAGAGACAAAAGGCACATGGCAAACCACGTCCATTCTGACCGGTGGCGACGTGTTCGCCCCCAGCGCGGAGGTGAGCCCCGGCGTGTTGACAGCCGTGCAGAGCACCACCGGTTTCCGGGTTCCTGAGCAGCCTGCCGGTCGACGCACCGCGTTTGCGGAATGGCTGACTCAGCCAGACAACCCGCTGCCATCGCGAGTCATGGCGAATCGCATCTGGCAGCACCACTTTGGGCAGGGACTGGCCGGGAACCCCAACAACTTCGGGGCGACCGGAAAGAAGCCCACTCACCCGGAACTGCTGGACTGGCTGGCGACCAGCTTTATGCAGCATGACTGGTCGGTCAAACGCCTGCACCGCATCATCATGAATTCGGCAGCCTACCGCAGATCTTCGGAACATCCGAATCACAATCGATTGAACGACGCCGACCCCGAACGACTTCTGTATGCGGTCTTTCAGCCCCGTCGACTGGACGCCGAAGAACTGCGAGACACCATGTTGACGGTCTCCGGAGAGCTGAATCGAACCATGGGCGGCATTCCCGTTCGACCGGACATGAACATGGAGGCCGCCCTGCAGCCCCGCATGATCATGGGCACATTTGCCCCCGCCTATGTGCCGAATCCTCTGCCGGTTGATCGAAATCGTCGCACAATTTACGCACTGAAACTGCGAGGCCATCGCGATCCATTGATGGAAACCTTCAACCAGCCCGGCCCTGACAAATCCTGTGAACTGCGAGACAGCTCCACCATTTCTCCGCAGGCCCTGACTCTGCTGAACGGCGAAGAAACCAATGATCGAGCCCTTGCGATGGCTCAAATCTGTGCCTCAAATGACACCTCCGATTCAGAAGTTGTGAAGGAAGTCTTTCGGAGAGCCTATGGTCGCAATCCGGACGACGAAGAACTTCAGCAGACGTTGACTTACTGGCAGCGTATGACCCAGCGACAGGCCGGACTGACATTCGCTCCGGCAACATTCCCCATGGAAATCGTACGCCGAGCCAGCGAAGAAAATACGGGCGAACCGTTCACGTTCACAGAAACACTGTTCGCCTACAAGGACTACGTTCCCGATCTGCAGCCGCATGAAGTCGACGCGAGAATTCGCGGACTGGCGGATGTCTGCCTGGCCATTCTGAACAGCAACGAATTCCTGTACGTTTACTGATGCAGTGAGCCGGACCACTGCTGGGCCGCTTTTCCGGCAACATTCCGTCGTGTCGTCCCGGCTGGAGTCACAAAACAGTAACGACGCCGGAATCTCGTCCAGTTCAGGCCTGATGCTGGCAGAGCTGCCGGCCGAAACTCAATCTCAGAAGCACCACCAGGATGTTGACAGACCATGACCATCCCTACAAAGTAACGGGGCATGCTGAACCTGTCACCCAACGACCGGAGCACCGCAGCGGGCTCTGCACATGGCTCAGTCAGATGCTGTGTCTGTACTACGTCGCCAGTGCCGTCACACTTCCGTTTGCCAACCGGATCTGGTTCGGCGAAATTCCGGTTCTGGCCGTGATTCAACTGCCAAAAACTTTTCTGAAATCCCTCTTTCAGCACGCGTTTCTGTGGTTTGTTCGGTCGACGGGTCTTTCACAGGGATCGTTTTCGCCGGATTACATGGCCACCCATCCGTGGGCGATGGCTGCCATGTCAATCACGCCGTTGATCGTCCTGATTATTCTTATCCGCTTGACGCGCCCACGCCCTCTCCATTCCCGAGTCATCATGTACACCGTAACCTTGGCCGCCGTCGATACTGCCGTCACTTTCTGGTTCGACAGCACATCTGCACTTTCACTCTACACCGGCTCATGGTTTTAACCAGAATCGCGGAAGGGGCGGCCTGCTTCACCATCAGACCAATGTGAGTTCGTTAACACTTCCCACACGTCACTGGCGGCGGAAAACCTGAGGACGACCTGATGGCCGGCACTTTTCAGCATCACCGTCTGATCGCGACCCTGATCCTTCTGGTCATGGTGGTCTGTGGATTCTGGTGGCGGTCTGCTGAAAGATCAGTGGTTCCAGTGGCACGGCAGATGAATGAAGCCCGCCGCGCGGCGGCGTCCGGAGATGTTCAGTCTGCCGATCAGCTCTGCGAGACAATTCTGAAACAGAATCCGAATCATTATCCCGCTCTTCTGATGCGTGGTGATCTGGCCATGCGCCGGCACCAGTTTGAGGCAGCGCTGCAGTATTTCCGAAGGATTCCGGAAAGCGATTCCACTGATTCTGTTGCCGCACAAATGGGCACAGCGGAAGTCCTGCGAGCAATGGGAAAGCTGTCGGAAGCCGAATCCGGATTTCGACGGCTGCTGCACCATCAGCCCCGGCATCTGGCGGCCCATGAGCGTCTGGCATTCATTCTGGACATGGAAGGTCGACGGTGGGAATCGATCCCTCATCTGATGGAACAACTGCGACAGGATCAGATCTCCTGGTCATGCCTGATTCGCCTGGGAACTCGACATTCGGCCATACCTTTTCCGGAAGAACTGAATCGGGTGCGTTCGCTGGGGCACGAGACGGCAACATTGGCCCTGGCGGACGCCGTTCGCGCGATGGCGAATCAGTCACAGGATCAGGAAGCTCTTCTGCGAAAAGCCTTAGAACTTGGACCTGACTCGGTGGAAGCTCAGGTTCGTTGGGGCCTGTATCTGGCTGACCACCGACTCCATGAAGTTCCCGCATGGCACGCTCATCTGCCACGTGAAGCGTTTCAGCATCCGGACGTACACGTGGTCACGGGACTTTGGTGTCGCAGTGTGGGTCAGAATGATGCCGCGCTGCGGGAACTTGCAACGGCAGCTCAGTTGGATCCCAACCAGCGAGTGGCTCACTATCAGTTCGCTCAGATTTCCGCAATGAATGAATATCGCCGACATTCCGCTGTGCAGGCGGCAGGAATTCCGGCGGCGAACAGAGCCGAAGATCTTCAGAAGCTGGCGGCCACACTGACTCAACTGACGCTCAATGAACAGGATATCACCGCCATGAAAACCGTGGCGGACCTGATGCAGAAGCTGGGCAGATACTGGGAAGCCTATGGCTGGTGCGGCCTTATTCTGAATACAGATCCGACACAACATTCGGTTCGGGAGAACATGATTCGGCTGTCACAGATGCTGTCGCCGGATCTGCCCCGCAACGACCCTAAGCGATGTCCGCTGGCTGGCCTTCGTTTGACCGACTTCCCCGCGCCGGTCTGGCCTGACCCAGCGTCTCCGTCTACGGTTCCACCAGTGAACTCTGGGGTTTCTGAACAGATCGTCTTCGTCGATCGTGCCGAAGAGGCACAGCTTCGCTTTCGCTACTTTCACGGTCGTGACCACGTTTCACCGGGCACCCGAATGTACGAATTTGCCGGAGGCGGCACGGGCATCATCGACTACGACAACGACGGCCGACCTGACGTTCTGCTGACTCAGGGATGTCGGTGGCCCGCCTCCGAAAGTTCCTCCGAATTCAAAGATCAGCTGTTTCGCAATGCGGGATACGGACGATTTCAAAACGTCACGGCACAGTCAAACACCGGCGATGGCTGGTTCAGTCAGGGAATCTCCGTGGGAGACTTCGATGACGATGGCTGGCCTGACTTCTACGTGGCCAACATCGGCGGCAACACTCTGCACCACAACAATGGTGACGGCACCTGGTCTGAAGTCACAGGCGTGGCCGAAATCAGCGGCGACCAATGGACAACCAGCTGTGTGATGGCAGACCTGAACGGCGATGCTCTGCCGGATCTCTACGACGTCAACTATCTCAAAGGCGATCGACTTTTCGAACGACTGTGTCTGATTGAAGGACAGGAACGCGCCTGCGTTCCCGGAGTCTTTTCACCGGAACAGGACCGCATTTTTCTGAACCAGGGAGATGGTTCCTTTGCCGAATCAGATGGTGGCCCGGCCGCACCTTTGGCATCTGCCAGGCCCGGGATGGGTGCGGTTGCTCTGGATCTGGATGGGTCCGGGCGATTGAGCCTGTTCGTTGCGAATGATGTGATGGCGAATGGCCTGCTGATCAACCATACGACGGACCCCGCTTTGCTGAACCTGCGGGACAACGCTCTGCTGTCGGGCACGGCTTTCGATCGGGACGGGAAGGCTCAGGCGTGTATGGGGATTGCCGCAGATGATGTTGATGGCAACGGACTGACAGATCTGTTCGTGACGAACTACTATGCCGAGGCCAATTCGCTCTATCTTCAGATCGCCCCGCAACAGTTTGTGGAATCATCTCGATCTGCCGAACTGTACGACCCCAGTCTGAAAATGCTGGGATTCGGTGCACAGTTTCTGGACGCCGACCTGGACGGCTCAACGGATCTTGTCGTCACAAACGGGCATCTGGACGACTTCAGCTACCTTCAGATTCCCTACCGGATGCCGCCACAGTTCTTCCGAAATCGAGGCAATGGAACGTTTGACGATGTCAGCTCCACCGCTGGCCATTACTTTCAGCGTTCGCTTCTTGGCCGCAGCCTGGCGGTGCTGGACTGGAACACGGATGGAAGACCCGATTTTATCGTCAGCCCGGTGGACGCCAATGCTGCACTTCTGACCAACGAAAGCCGCAACACCGGTCACTGGCTGAAGGTGACTCTTTGCGGACGACAGTCTTCACGCGACGCTTTTGGCACCACCGTCATTCTGGAATTTGACAGCAAACAACAGGCGAGGCAACTCATCGCCGGCAGTGGCTACCAGGCCAACAATGAACGTACCCTGCTGTTCGGGCTGGGACAGGCCACTGAAGTGAGCGTGCTCACCGTTCAATGGCCGTCCGGCTCCCGTCAGACTTTTCAGGGCCTGCCAACCAATCGACACATCATCATTCTGGAAGGGCGCGACCAGACGTTCGAAGTCCCATCGCCCGGATAATGGTGACAATGATCTAATGGCGGCAACGATCGGCAGGCTATTCGGTCTTAAGCGCAAAATCGATTTTGTTGTCAGCTGAATCCTGGACGTCTGCTGTCAGCTCTGATTTGTCATTAAACTTCTCCGGAATGTACTGCTCCACGGCGATCCCGGTCTCACCGGTTTCCAGAGTTTCCTCTACAGCACCAGCAACGGGACGCATGGCACGGATCTCCACTCGCTTCGCACCCAAAGTTGACTCCATCGTATAATTGCCGTTCCTGATCGCTCCGGCATCTGAGCGTCCGTCTCCGCCTTCGCTGGGGCGAAAGATGATTTCTCCTTCGGCTACCGGTTCTCCATCCAGTGTCACCTGGCCCGTGACAGGAGCCGTCTTCGGACCTTCCGGAGCGCCACCGCAGCCGATTATGGACGCTGCAAAAACTGCAGCCGAGAGTGAAATCGCAAGCTTCATTGTGTTTCCTGTTGAGTTGTATTTCCTGTAGACAGGTTGATGTACGTTATCGGGAAGTCCGCCGGGAACAGCGGACGGAGCATGGACATGACCGCCAGCTTCTGAGTGTCGTGTCTCATGCAGTCGTTAAATGAGGTCGTAGCGGAATTCGTCAGAATTCCCCTGTGCGTCCGAATTCTTACGAATCCGGCTACATTTGCGTGCTCGCCGCCGGGTGCAGGCCCCCGCAAAGACTTGCAGTGAGGAGCCCGCTGATTTCATGAGGACTGTCCCCATGAAATCAACAAGCTGTGGAGGTGCTTCTCCCGCCCGGACCGAATCATCGTCCGCAAAACCTCGCCCAACAGACGGACAACTTCATCCGTCTGAAGGACGACCTGGTTCAACATCGAAAGCCCGTCACAGCAACGACAGACAAACGTGTTGGGTACCCGCTGACAATCCGGGACCATCAGAATTCGCCAACAACTTCCCCGTCGGCTCGGCTGCCGATACCTCGCCAGATCACGTTGCTGATGTTGTCTGAAACAAAACGTCCGGCTCCGTCACACATCAGGACGTGCACGCCGCCGGTGTGATAGCTCCGAGCAAAGTTGCGCAACGCGCTTCCGCCAAGAATGCTGGTGCAGGGGGCTCTTGGAAATGTTGTGCTCTTGCACTGATACACCTGGTCCGCGACCGTCGTGTTCGGATTCTCCAGCGAAGTAAAGCCATATGATCCGTGCGGAGCGCCGCCCCAGTAGCCTCCGGCACCGCCCCAGCCACCGACCTGCTCACCACGGAGAATTGATTCTGAGGACATCAGTGTATTTGATGAACCGTCAATAATGTCGCGAAATCCAATCGATGATTCCCGGAACGCAATTCCGTTCAACGTGCGACTGTTCCTTGTCATCAGCGTGTTTCCGGCACACATCACATAGTTGCCCTGAAATCCCTTTCCGCCCGCACGAGCTCCGCCGCCACCACCGAAACCACCGGCGGAGGGATCGCTCGGACACATCAAACCGGGAATCTTCAGGTCCTTGATCTCAGGTGGCGTATCCATCACCCACTTGGCATTGGATGCCGCATACTTGTTGTAAGCCGGGGCCTGATCATAAAACGGCATCAGCTGTTGCATCCACGTATCGCGTCCGTGGTATGTATTGGAGTCGTAATAGCCATAGGGAAAAACACTGTGAGTGTCATGGTAATTGTGCATCGCAATGCCCAGCTGCTTGAGATTGTTTTTACACTGGGTTCTCCGTGCCGCCTCACGTGCCTGCTGAACAGCGGGCAACAGCAGCGCAATCAGAATGGCAATGATGGCGATCACCACCAGCAACTCAATCAGTGTGAAGCCGTGCCTGAACCAGAATCGTTTCATCGTTTCACTCCCCAAAAAAATACGGTATTCGTTCCGGCCGCCACCTGCAGTCGCCATTGCCGGAACTTTGACTAGCAGATCCTAACTCTTTAACACTCAAATGTCATGGTTTGACTGCAAAAAACACATGTCGCTTGGTTTCGAGCCTGTGCGAATACGCTCAGATCCAGCAAAGTTTGACCAGCCCACCCACTGAGATGCCGTTGACCGAATGAGGCCTGCCCGGTGCCGTGAAGTGCCATTCTTCGTTGAACCCGGAAATTCTCACGCAGTAACCACTGGGACTACTGCAACGGCCCGGTTCTCTGCTCGACCGTCTGCGCTGACGGATCCTTGCACCGGCCGGACTGAACAGGTAACTCACACGGGTCCTCGAAACAGCAAATCATCAATTCGACCTGACCGACACCCCGATTGCTTCACCAGGCAAACCGGAATGCCTGCCATCTGAGAATTCCTGCTGAACTGTTCAGCAGGAATTCCTTCTTATCACATAGAACGTGTTGCAAACTTCACACCAAGCACGCCACGTGCCATTAGCTGAACACCGCCCGGTTGTCATTTGGAGTGTGGCGATTTGTCGCCACACTTCAATCGAGCGCTGTCCAGGTAGTCTTCTTCCGAGTTTCAAACCACTGCTGCAGCGTCCTTCGAAACATCAGGCGGATGTTTGACCAGCGGGCAGCATCAAAACGACATGGATTGCGGACGGACTTCGTTGGCTCAAGCGCGTGTTGAATGACGATTGACTGGTTCCTCAATCGAGTGAAACGGTTCGATTCCGGTCTGAAACTCCTGTACCATGTACGGCTGCAGAAACTTCGGCCATCGTCCCCTCTTTAACGAAGCGTGTTTGTTATGTCATTGAATCGACTCAACCGACGCCAGCATCTTTTTTCCCTGGGTGGTGGACTGGGCAGCATTGCTTTGACGGCGATGGCTTCACAGCAGGCTTTGGCCGATCAAAGTGACGCAGCCGAACTCCCAAAGCCGCACTTTCCGGAAGCGAAAGCAAAGCACTGTATCTTTCTGTACATGGAAGGTGGTCCGTCTCACATCGACACTTTCGATCCCAAACCCGCATTGAAGGATCTTCACATGCAGGAATTCCAGCGGTCGGGCGAAGAACAATCGGCGATGTCCAGCGGACGACGCTACTACGTCCAAAGCCCGTTTGAATTCAGAAAGCATGGTGACTCCGGTGCGGACATGTGTCAGCACTGGGAACATCTGTCCACGGTCGCGGATGACCTGTGCTTCTATCGGGGATGTCAGGTCGAATCGGTCAACCATCCGACGGCCAATTACCACGTCAACACCGGCAACCAGTTCGGAGGCGATCCGGCTCTTGGTTCATGGGTGACGTATGGACTGGGGTCGGAAAATCAGGATCTGCCCGGGTTCATTGTGCTGCCCGAACTTGCTCACCCACAGGGTGGAACCGCCAACTGGTCGAATGGATTCCTGCCCACCAGTCTTCAGGGTACACCACTGCGACCCAAAGGCAGCCCCATTCTGGACATTCTTCCTCGCAGCGAAATCACACGCGACCATCAGCGAGCCACTCTGGACTTTCTTGCACAGCTGAACCAGCGACATCAGCAGAAACATCCGTTTCACGATCAACTGCAGGCTCGCATGCAAAGCTACGAACTGGCGTTTCGCATGCAGACACAGGTTCCGGAAATCGTGGACCTCTCCGGCGAAACTCAGGCCACACTGGACATGTATGGCGTCGGCACCGAACAAACCGATAACTTTGGTCGCCGCTGCCTGCTCGCTCGCAAGCTGGTGGAAAAAGGTGTTCGCTTCGTGCAGCTGTATGCCGGTACCTGGGATTCACACGACTACATCGCCAAAGCTCATGGCAGTCTGATTCCTGCAGTCGACCGTCCCATCGCAGCATTGATTCAGGACCTGAAGCAACGTGGCCTGCTGGACCAGACACTCATCGTATGGATGGGTGAATTCGGGCGAACTCCGGACAACGGGGTTCGCGGTGGAGGCGTCGCCTATGGTCGGGACCACAACCCCGATGCGATGACGATCTGGCTGGCGGGCGGTGGCTGCAACGCCGGGCACACCATTGGAGCAACCGATGAAATCGGCGCGAAGGCGGTCGAGACAGTCCATCACATTCGTGACTTTCATGTCACTCTGCTCAAACTGCTGGGTCTGGATGACAATAAACTCACCTACTACCACGCCGGCCGCTTCAAACAACTCAGCCAGTTCGGCGGCCACCCCATCGAAGAGCTCATCGCCTGACAAGGGCTTCGCCGCTTGACCCGATGGCGTGGGTTGCGGTTTGAAGTGGAAACGGTCAACCGCCGATCCGCTCCCGCTGGTCGCTGCGCCCGCCGACGGGACGAACGGTGGCGGGGCAAACGGTGGCGGGGCAAACGGTGGCACAGACATTTTTGTCTGTGCTGACAGGGCGGAGATCAACTCTGTGCGAGCTGGCCTACTGCTGAGTTCCTGCAGTATCGCTGCGGGGGAGTATATGGCAACGCGATCTCTGAATCGGTGACTTACGGCCTCCACCAGACCCACACCCAGCAGAAAACCATCAACAGAAACGCGATCACGTCCGCAGATGTCAATCGGTTGGAATGTCCGTGACGCCGAAGATAGTCGAGAAGTCGCCCCGTTCCGCATCCGTATCGACAGTAAGCCATTGGTTCAAATGTCGAAACCAAAAGCGACACAACTGCGATTGCAATGCTGGCGACAGGAGCCACCCGCCAGATGTAAGCGTCAAACGGTTCCCAGGCTGCAGCATTCCATTGAATTCCACAAACGGTGGCGGCAACGGCCACCACAAGAAATGCGCCGGGAAACCATCGCAGGCGATTCACCACTCGTCGATAACGCCCCTGCGGCCTGGGAAGCAGTCCGCGCACCAACTGCTGAGCGGCTCCGTGAGGACAAACGTGACTGCAATAAAGGTTGCGCCGCGTTAGAGGAGGCGTCACCAGACTGAACATAATCACGGCCACCAGCCCAGGAGCCATGCTCCACGCGACGCCGCCTGCAGACCAGCCAAACAACAGCGCAAGTGACAGCAGATTTCCCGTGGTCAGGCCGAAAGAAACAATCAGCATCACCTTCCACAGAAATGCAAAGCTCCGATAGCCTCGCAGAGGTGTCAGCCCGATGACCAGAGCCATCGCCAGAACAGCGACTGTTCCACGGTCGGACGCTGTCCAGCGAATACCTGGTTTTTTGGATTCCTTTGCCGCAGCATCTTCCTCACGAAGCGTCTGATATTTTTCTGAGGCGGCCAGAAGTGTTTTGGCCATTGCCATACTGGTCATGGTGGCTCCGGACACACCTTCGACCTGTTCGTTGACCAGATCAATCTGAGAAACGTCGGCCCAGTCTTTGTTCAGAAACACTTTCCAGAAATACGGTTCTTCATTCAGATAGTCCGTGTACGGAAGGTTGTCATAAGTGCGTCGCAGTGCGATTTGCGAAGTGCGTCCTTCGGCATCCAGCAGAATCACGGCTTCACTGGGTCCCTGATATCCGGTGATCTGGTCAGACAATGGTCCGGTTCGGATCAGGCGTCCAGCTAACCGTCCCTGCTGATCCTGAACCAGCGCCTCATACGCACTGACGTCGTACAGTTGCAGGCCGCTGGTTTCCGGCAGCACCAGTTTCAAATCGTCCTCGGTAAGCTGATCCGGAAACCGCAGCGACGGTTTCGAATCACCCAGTCGAACGGAAATGCTTTCTGCGATCGCCAGGCTGGTCAGAGTCGCTCCGGACACAGCATCCACGTGACGAATGCTGTCCGCATGACCCAGTTGCCAGCCTTCAAACTGCTGAAAGAAGGTTGCAGATTCCCGAACCGCCGCCACATGCTCCGGCGTGTCTTCGCTGTCCAGCAGTTTGACTCCGGTGACAACACCGTCCTGATCAAAGGCCAGCAGAATGTGACTCACCCCGCGATAGCCCACAATCCGTCGAGTCCCCGGAAGTGTCGTCCCAACCAGCCCCAACACCTTGCCGTCGGCATTCCGAACTTCAAACAACCCGTCACCTCGAACCTCACCGATCGATGCAGATTGCGGCAGCAATGTCTGAACAGTGCTCAATTTCGGTACGTTAGTCGTTGTTGGTGCATCGGCTACAAACTCGGGCGAACGCCTCAATGCGACAAAAATCAGAAAACAGATCGCCAATCGAACAGGCAAAAGCAACCATCCCTGCTCGAAGGGGATTCGATTTGGCTCATTCTTCCTGGAACCAGCCATGATGGATTCCTCGCTTTGAACCAGAGGCAGCGGTGAGTGAGCCGAACGGACACTCCTGTTTCGCGTCATTCTAAGATGTTACTTTCAAATCACTTGGAACGAAGAAGGCAGTTTAGGGCGTGCATTCGACAAAGTATTCTCCTCCATGAAAAACTCGCTCAGGAAACCCAGACAGCTGTCGCTCTCTTTGGAAGAGCATGATGCGATTCCTCGCTGGCCATGCAAAAAAACAGCAACATTCCGGTTTGCGGACTGAATCTTGCTTCAGTATTCTAAACCGTTGATGTGACTGAAATTATGCTGTCCCTCTTGTACCGAATTTGAAGTCCGACTTCCTTTCCTGGAGCGCGCCATGAATCGACCTTCCAAAAGAGGCTTCACCCTGATTGAGCTTCTCGTCGTAATCGCCATTATTGCCATCCTCATCGCCTTGTTGCTCCCGGCTGTACAGCAGGCTCGCGAAGCTGCCCGCCGATCTCAGTGCAAGAACAATCTCAAACAAATCGGACTCGCGTTTCATAACTACCTCGACACCCACAATCGATTTCCTCCGTACTGCGTCGCAACGGTCACATCGGGAAACCAGGACACGCCACGTTGCTGGGGCTATCAACTAATGATCCTGCCATTCCTGGATCAGGCACCTCTGTTCAACCAGCTGCAGGTTGGCCAGGCGGCTCTGATCCCGAACGCGGCGCTCACCACCTCTTATGACTATTCCACGGCTCCTGCCAACTCGCAGGAACAACTCTTCACAAAAACGCTTCCCGTCTATCTTTGTCCTTCGGCAAACGGGGACGTGATCAACAAGTTCCAGAACAATCTGGGAACCATGATGTATGCCGGAAACCATCAGTTGTTTGCACAGCCACCTAATGGCAACACGATGCGAGCGTGCCCTTCAACCACCATTTCGGACATTGTCGACGGCACGTCCAACACGCTGTTGATGGGAGAGAAAGCGCTGATGTCTGCTCCGTTCCTTTCCATCGGCACGATCTGGGGAGCCGGACGCATTTGCGGATCTCGGCTGTCGATTGTGTCGGCACACATGCCAATGAACAGCGGCTTCGATGGAACTCACGACGCCACTAACCTGTGCTACATCGAAAACACCCCGAATCTAGCGACTCGAGCCAATCTTGCCAGTGCCCATGTTGGAGGAGCACACATGCTGCTGTGCGACGGCTCCGTGCGTTTTGTCAGTGAGAACATTGACACTCACCCCACGCCTGGTACGACCACGAAGGGGCACATCTATCAAAACCTTTTCCTCCTGAATGACAAGATTCCGCTGGGTGAATTCTAACAGTGGGGCGTTGGAGCCTCTGAGCGCCGCTCCATCCACTCTTTTTCTGCCATGTACCCAGCATCATGGTTTCTGGTGTTCCAAAGCCTTCTGCCGTTCTGTTTGATTTCTTTTGAGGAGTCGTTTGTGCGTGTTCGTCTGATTTGTCTGTTGCTGACCTTCGCGTGTGTCTTCGGCTGTGGGGGTGCTGACCGTCCGTCTCTGGTTTCCGTCAAAGGGAAGGTCACGCTGAACGGACAGCCGCTGGAAGGGGCCATCATCGCCATGCAGCTTGATCCCCCGGATCCCACTTACAAAAGACCCGCTCAGGCCAGATCCAATGCGCAGGGTGAATTCATTCCCGCGACCTACGGAGATGCCGAAGGAATTCCGGTCGGTAAGTACAGAGTCGCCGTCGTCAAACAGGAATTTCCTGACGACTACAACACCGAAAACCCCGAAGCCAACACCAAACCCGTCAAGTACATC
>JAGQPY010000589.1 GCA_020426485.1 Planctomycetaceae bacterium | reverse complement strand
GCGGACAACGCAGTCATCATCTGTGCGATTGAAAACTTCGATCCAATGGGTGTCCACACAGGCGATTCGATCACCGTCGCGCCGGCTCAGACGCTGACCGATAAAGAGTATCAGCGGATGAGAGACGCGACGCTGGCCTGCATGCGTGAGATCGGTGTGGAAACCGGTGGTTCCAATGTGCAGTTCGCCATTAACCCGGACACCGGTCGAATGGTGATTATCGAAATGAATCCGCGAGTCAGTCGCTCCAGCGCGCTGGCATCCAAGGCCACGGGATTTCCAATTGCCAAGATTGCCGCCAAGCTGGCGGTCGGATATCGACTGGACGAAATTCCCAACGACATTACTCGCGAAACGCTGGCGTGCTTCGAGCCCACGATTGACTATGTTGTCACCAAGATCCCGCGCTGGACATTTGAAAAGTTTCCGGAAGCGGATCCGACGCTGACCGTTCAGATGAAATCGGTCGGCGAAACCATGGCGATCGGCCGCACCTTTCGCGAATCTCTGCAGAAGGCACTGCGGGGTCTGGAAATCGGGCATTTCGGACTGGGAGGCGGAAAAAAGGACTTGTGGGGAACCTCGCGACAGCCGTCTCGTGCGGAGATCACAAACAAGCTTTCAGTGCCCAACGCGGAACGAATTTTCTACCTGCGATACGCATTCAAGGCCGGAATGTCGGTCGAAGAGATTCACGAGATCTGCGACATCGATCCCTGGTTTCTGCGGAATCTGGCTCGACTGGTGGAAATCGAGGAAGAGATTCGTGCGGTTGAGCGCCTGCAGGATGCCAGCCCGGATCTGATTCGCCTCGCAAAACAGAACGGCTTCTCAGACGCGCAGCTGGCCTTCTGGTGGGATACGTCGCAGATGGATGTGCGTCTGCGACGTAAGGAGTTGGGAATCGTCTCCACGTTTAAACAGGTGGATACCTGCGCCGCTGAATTCGAAGCATACACGCCATACTACTATTCCACCTATGAACAGGAAGACGAAACGCCGCCGAAAGAACCCGGCAAGAAACGGATTATGATTCTGGGTGGCGGTCCCAACCGCATCGGACAGGGCATTGAGTTCGACTACTGCTGCTGTCAGGCCGCCTTCGCGCTGGAAGAACTGGGGATTGAGAGCATCATGGTGAACTCGAACCCGGAAACGGTTTCCACGGACTACGACACTTCCGACTATCTGTTCTTCGAACCACTGACGACGGAAGATGTGCTGAACATCTGTGATCGGATGGACCCGGACGGCGTGATTGTTCAGTTTGGCGGCCAGACTCCGCTGAATCTGGCTCGAGGTCTGGAAGCCGCCGGTGTTCGTATCATTGGTACGACCCCTGACAAGATCGATGCTGCAGAAGACCGCGAACGCTTTCAGGCAATTCTGGAAAAACTCAATCTGCGGCAACCGCCCAACGGCATTGCCACCAATACGGAAGCCGCACGGTCGGCGGCGGATCGCATCGGTTATCCGGTACTTGTCCGTCCCAGCTATGTTCTGGGCGGACGTGCGATGGAGATCTGCTACGACGAATCTTCGCTGGTTCGCTACATGACAGAGGCGGTTGATGCTTCGCCGGACAAGCCGGTGCTGATTGACAAGTTTCTGGAAGACGCCATCGAAGTTGATGTCGATGCTGTTTCCGACGGCACGGTCACCGTGGTTGGCGGCATCATGGAGCACATCGAAGAGGCCGGTGTTCATTCCGGTGACTCCGCATGTGCACTGCCGCCGCACTCACTTCCCAGGCATGTTCTGGACGAAATTCGAACAGCCACACAGGCGCTGGCGCGTGAACTTCAGGTGTGTGGACTGATGAACATTCAGTTTGCCGTCAAGGTGGATGGTGACCAGTACACGGTTTACATTCTGGAAGTGAATCCGCGAGCCAGTCGTACGTCGCCTTTCGTCTCCAAAGCGACAGGCCGATCATTGGCCAAAATCGCGGCCAAAGCGATGACGGGTGTGTCTCTGAAAGAACAGGGTGTCACAGACGAAATTGTTCCGTCGCACACATCCGTGAAAGAAAGCGTGTTTCCCTTCAGCCGGTTTTCAGGAGTGGACATCGTTCTGGGGCCTGAAATGCGATCGACCGGGGAAGTCATGGGAATTGACAGCGACTTCCCGACCGCGTTCGCCAAGTCACAGACGGCCGCCGGTGCGAATCTTCCCAGTGCGGGAACGGTGTTCATCAGCATTGCATCATCTGATAAGTCTAAGATGGTTGAACCAGCTCGTCGGTTGTTACAGATGGGCTTTAAGATCGTCGCAACTCAGGGCACAGCGCGAGTTTTCCGTGATGCCGGACTGGAAGTCGACACGGTGAAAAAGCTTCAGGAAGGGCGCCCCAATCTGCTGGACCTGATGGCCAATCAGGAGATTCATTTCATTTTCAATACACCCAGCGGGAAGGGGGCTCGCACCGACGAAGGCCGCATTCGAGCGGCATCGGTTGCCTACGGTGTCCCCTGCGTCACCACGTTGCCGGGATGTCTGGCGGTGGTTGATTCTCTGGAAGCCATGGCCGGACAGCCGACGCTTCGCGTGAAGGCGATTCAGGACTGGGCTCAGGGTTGAGCGTTATCAGGCTGCATTCGCTGAACGGCGATCATTTCAAGCCGTTCGCCGTTGAGGATCAGGGAGGTGCCTTGCGGAGTTCACCTTGCGAGGCACCAGCCAGGTTCATCAACTACCACTCAACGTCAATTCGAGTATGAATACGACTGGCGACGTCAGCGACGTGTGGGTTGTTGCATGTCAGCCGATTCAGGATCGATTCCACCGGTACGTTGGAGATCTCGCAAACCACGCAGACTCGGTCATGTGCGACCGGGCGGACGGCCACGCAGTCTCCGAATTCTGTTCGGAACGTAGCGTTCCACTCTTCCTGATTCAGCTGACCGGGCAGCAAACCGAGGACTCGGCGGCTGCCTCCACATTCGCGTATGAATGGCCACGCATTCTGAGGAAATCGCGGACGAGATGAATCGCCGTCCGCGGAAGAGTGGTTGGTGGATCGAGAAACTGCCAGCAGGAACTGCATGGCTTCATTGACAATTCTTCGTGAAAAGTCTTTGCCCGTCATTCGACGTGCATAAAGGTCACTGACCAGCGACCGGG
>JAGQPY010000588.1 GCA_020426485.1 Planctomycetaceae bacterium | reverse complement strand
CACAACGTTCAGACCAGAGAATTCGAGGCGAATGTGGGGACGTTGTCCGCAGTGTCCGTTGACGGTTCTTCTGCCGCGCAGACGGATTCGCATTCCGGGTCCACAGCCTTCCCATCGGCAAATCGAGCCACAATCACGGTGACATTGTCTCGTCCTCCGGCGTCGTTCGCCGCCTGAATCAGTTCGCTGGTGGCTGTCTTTGAGCACGAAGATTTCGACAGAATTCCGGCGATGCGTTCATCGGACAGATGGCGTGTGAGTCCGTCGGTGCACAGCACCAGACTGTCGTTGAGGGCCAGCTTGTACTTGTAGACAAGAGGTTCCAGATGTGACGGGTCGCAGCCCAGCAGACTGGAAAGCACGTGATTCAGCGGAGAAGTGTGAACCTGCTCGGGCTTGAGAACTCCGGCATCCGCCAATGCCTGAGCGTAGGTTTGATCGTGCGTCAGCAGAGTCAGCTTACCATCGCGATACAGATAAGCACGACTGTCACCGGCATGAATCAGATACAGTGTTGGCCAGACGACATAAGCCGCTGTTAACGTGGAACCCATTCCGGCCTGTTCGGGAACGGCTTCGGCGGCGTGCTGAATTCTTTCCTGAGTAAACGACAGAGCGGACTTCAGGTCCTGCAGGAAAGTTTCCTCCCGATCATCTTCCGGACGAAACATCCAGTGCATGGCGTTCAGCAGATACTGAATCACGCCTTCCACAGCCAGACTGCTGGCTCGTTCGCCCGCCGCGTTGCCACCGACGCCATCGGCCACCAGCATCAGTTTGGCCTGCGATCCGCCAAGAAGTTCGGTTTCTTCGTCATAGGAGAGACTCGTCTGGTGAATCACAACGGACTTCTTCAGGTCGGCGATCAGAAACTGGTCCTCATTCGTTTCCCGCACCATGCCGACATGCGTCCGACCATAGCAATCCATCCGTCCGGCCATTGAATGTTCCTCGTTAAATCAGCACCAACAATTCACCACGAACGAAAACTCAACTTCGTGCACGCCCGCGGAAACCCGCAGAATCCGAGAAAGGGGTCTGCCCCCGTTTTTCAGTTCGACACATCCGCCGATTCGGTCGGCGTTCAGATGCACTTCATAAACGTCTGCTGAATGTCACGGATCGCGCGTTCTTCATCGACGGTCGTGGCAGCGACACCTCTCGTTCCCCCGGCGGACTCTGCCACGTTGCGGACCATGCTGATGATGGACTTTTCCAGCGATCGATACGACACATGATCGAGCACATCATGCAGTGACGCGATGAAGTCGCGCCAGGCCTGAAAAAGATCCGGTGAAGGCGGTGTTTCCAGCCAGAGGTCCAGCAGGCGGCGAGTTGCCGATTCGCGAGAAATTCCGTGGCGCTCGGCGGCCTGCAGAACGGCGGATCGTTCTTTTGGTTCCACAAAGCCGTTGGCCCACGCCACATGAATCGCGGGCACCAGCATGGTGGCTCGCATCATGCCGGCATGAATTCCCAGCGCGATCAGTTCTTCAATCACGAACCGTTCAGAAATACCGGTTTCTTCCATCAACCGTGCCACATCCAGTTGATGCTGTTCCGGATCGATGGGAACCGTCGCTTCGGACAGACCATCGATGAAATGCCCGTGAAGAACTGCACCCGAGTCTCTGATTTCACCTCGCTTCATGATTCCGGAACTCCGTCGATGAGCAGCGTTGGGGAAAGCCGATTGCATTCGCCTTCCATAGAAATTGCGACCAGACGAACACGCCTCAGAGTGGCATCGTCTGGAGGTGATTATCGGGCATTTCCTGTTCCTCAACCCCACCGAACTGATCGAATCTGCGTCGGGCCGATTCCTCCAACAGAGGACTTCTGATGAAACGACCGTTTCCCAGGATGTGCTCGCACGCAGCAATGCACGAACACACCAGTCATTTCCGGACAACGTCTGCAGAAATCACGCCCCAACATACGCTGCTGGAAGGCACCGGCTTCATTCAAAAAACGACTCTCTCGACACCGCCACCGCGCACTGAACCGTGCACAATGGCACACAAACCGCTCACCGTGCCCATCCGCTCAGTTGCGTGCGGCCTCCTGACCAAACCGCCGAACGCCATTCCAGCCGATCTCCCGACCGAGCCGCCCTTCAATTCGGTGGTTTCTCGACGTGGCCCGCCGGTCAAGCTCGCATTCCGGGCGTCACCTCGCTGTGTGTGGCTGTGGCTTGTGTGGCTGTGGCAGAGCTGTTTGGTGAACGCGATTCATGGTCCGCGAAAAGGTAGTGCGGGTGGTTTTCGGGTGACCGAGTCTGATCGTTGCCGAACAGTGTTTCCACGATTTTTGAATAGATGCGGATGCGAGCAATGTAGCTGGAATTCTGATTGAAGTCGCCCCCCACAAACGTCACGAACTTCTTTGAAAAGTAGCCGCCCTGCATCGACGTGATCATCTTCTGCACCGACGTGTTGCGGCTGGCGATGTAGAAGGCGTCGACCATGTTGTTGACCGTTCGTTCGTGGCGTCGCATCTGTTTCTGGTAGCCATCGAAAGCCGATTGAGCGATGCGGCTTTCGGCGGGTTGTTTCAGAATAACGTCGGCCACACTTTCCGCAGATTTCATGGCCAGGTGAACGCCGGAGGAATAACACGGATCAATAAAATAGGCGGCGTCGCCCACGGCCACCCAGCCGTCTCCTGCCAGCTGCTGCGACGAATTACCCATATTGCCGGTCACCATGACGTCCGAAATTCGACGACGGTCGGACGACATCCCGTCGTTCAGCAGCGGATTCTCATCCACCAGACGTTCCAGAAGTTCGGTGGGGCTCAGCCCGCTTTTGCGAAATCGATCGACACCCAGCACCACTCCCACGGAAAACCGATTGTCGGGCAGTCGCAGCAGCCACGTCCAGCCGTCGTAGAACATCTGCCCCAGAAACCAACCGGCTTTGCAGTCATCACGCGTGGGAGCGGCGGCGTACTGAGCGTAAATTCCCATGCGGTGAGGTTCCGTCAGTTTCCGCAGCCGCAGTTTCGAAGGGACAAGAGCTCGCAGGCCACTGGCATCAACCACCAGATTTCCACGCAGTTCGCAGGGCTCGCCATGCTCCGGAGTATATCGCACTCCGACAACACGACCGTTTTCCTGCAGCACCT
>JAGQPY010000587.1 GCA_020426485.1 Planctomycetaceae bacterium | reverse complement strand
TGCCATGCAGCGTATCGAGTTCATGAGAGACAACATGCAGGCCGGGCTTGGTCGTGATATAAGGCGTGGTCCAGTAGCCCTGCTTTTCTTCGTAAGCGGTACCGATCAGATTCGGTTTCAGATCGACTTCACAGCCGCACGGCATGTTGACAGCCAGAGTAGCATGATCGAGCGTAATCAGACTGTGCAGCTTGAAGTCACGGTGATCATTACCGTGATTGCCCAGTTTCAGGTCGACATGAACAACATTGCCTTCACGAACTTCCGGGGTATTGACTTCAACCCATGTATCATGAGCGAAGGCTGGGACGGTGATGGCGAATACACAACACAAGGTGAACAGAGTTTTCATCGGGAGTACTTTCGTTTCTAAAGAGGATGGGTTGTGTGATTTAGTGAATGATCAGGATGGAGCCGTTTAACCCGTGGCCGAGAGGCCAGGTTGGAGTGCGAGCTAATTGTGACGGCCTGGCCTGTCGGCCACGGGTTAAACAAGACGAAACGGACTCAACTCCTTGGGTCCTGCACGGTGATTCAGACCTATTGGGAGAGACTGGCCGCAGTATTCTGCGATCGGACGCAGAACACCTGGCTTCCGGTTCGCATGACGATGGAGTCATCCACGATGGCGACTCCGTAGAGTGTCGGGCGTGAGAACATGGCTGCTCCGCGACGGCGTTCTTCAGATTCTTCTTCTGCGGTCGGCACGTTGTTCACCGGCGGAGCGTCGTCGGACCACAGCGAGTTTTCGGCCAGCACCTGATAGTCACGACCGCCGGCCAGAACCGTCGTCACACCGTCTTTCCCGAACACGTACAGATGCTCGCCTACGGCGATGGGCGTCGCCCAGGCAGACTGCTTGATTCGATGGGTGTAGACCGCGTCTCCTGAGTCAGCATCCAGACAGTAAACCACTCCGACACGATTCACCCAGTAGGCCAGTCCGCCGTGGATAACAGGCGAAGCCCACGACGGAGTGGCATCGGGTGTCTTCCACACGAATTCCGCAATCCAGGCGTTGCGTGAGCGTTTAACTTCCATCAGGCCGTTCGACTTTTTTGCCAGTTCGGAATTTTCTCCCTGTCGTCCCGGCGATGCGGCAATCAGAAAGCGTCCGTTTCCGGCGTCCAGCGGAGTCGTCGCGGTGTTGCCGCCCACGTCGGTGACGGTCCACAGCAGCTCACCCGTTGCCGCGCTGTAGCCATCGACGCTGCCCGCCGAACTGCAGACCACCTGAGCCTGACCGTCAATCTGAACCAGAGCTGGTGAACTCCAACTGGTGCGAGCTGTTCGGTCGGTTTTCCATGCCTGACTTCCGTCCGATTTGTTCAAAGCAACAAGATAGGCCGTAGCCGGGTCGTCGATCAGAATGATCACGTGCTCATCCGTTTGCACGGGTGATGCAGAGAGTCCGAACTCATTGGTCGGTTTGGCATAGTCCGTGGACAGAGACTTCCGCCAGCGAACGGCTCCGTCGAGAGTCAGCGCGATGACATCGCCACTTTCGAAGTAGGCATACACACCAGAAGAATCCACCACCGGAGTCGGAGCTGCCCGACTAATATAAACGCTGTTCTTTTCAAGGAAGCCGGACGTTTCCTGGTGCGTCCAGATCTGTCGGCCATCAGCCAGATTCAGACAAACCACGTGCAGTGATTCTTTCTGATCTCCCTGGACCGACGTTACAAACACTCGCTTGTCGATAATCACAGGACTGGACTGACCGTAGCCCGGCACCTTTGCCGTCCACGCAATATTTTCGTCGGGCGACCAGGTGCGAGGAACAGATGCCGGCTGCAATGGCGACGCACCGGCTCCCAGAAACCCGGGCCAACTGCCGGACACTGTTCGGGACGATTCACCCGCCTGACAGGCGTAAAACACGAACAGTACAATTCCGAGAGCCATCAGGCTGTCTCGAACTGCTTTGCGAAGATCAAAGGGGCTGGTCATCATGAACCTGGTCCTTTTTGTTTTTTGTTAAAACCATTTGTCCTTACCCAACACCACCAAACGGGAACAATCGATCTTCAAAGACCGAACAAAACCAGCTCTCGGGAAACCGTGATACGACCGCTGAGTCGGTGGACAGTTTCGCTTCAGGAGGGGACCAACGCCGCCGACGTTTTCGCAGACGGCGTCAATTCTCGGTCCCGGAGCATCAGAATTCGCCCAGCACTTCCCCGCCCGATCGAGTGCCCAGGCCTCGCCAGACATTCAGGTCCAGGTTTTCGCTGATGAATCTGGCACTCCCATCACAAAGCAGCGTCTGAACGCCGCCGACGTGAAAGCTGCGAGCGGCAAAGATGCCGTTTCCACAGGTTCCCATGTCCGGAACGTTGCTGTTGGGTGTGTGATAGTGGTGGTATGCGGTCCAGTATTCACGACCGTGCATCCAGCCCGCACCACGCTGTCCCGCCCAGCCACGACTGATGGCCACCGCCGCGGCCTCAAACAGGGACGGATCATTGGGCGGCGTAAAACCATTCGCCAAACCCGGAGTGGCCGGAGGAACGGTGCTGGAAGTCCACGTACACGCCACGTTGATGTAGCTGCGGCGACGTTCCATATCCGTGGTGGGTGCAGAAACGGTCTGCTCTGGAAAACCAAAGATGGATTCCGAAAACGCAGCTGTGTTGCTTAACCCGTCGGTGATATGGCTGAAACGCACCTTGGAATTCGTCCACACAATCCCGTCAGTTGGTGCGCGGCCGTCGTAGTTCTTGCCCGTGGCCGTTCCCTGATTGATGTGGTAGTTGGTACCGGCATAGGTGAATGTTGCTCCGGTGGCACCGCCATTGGTTCCCGACTTCACGTCAAATGTGGCAGGACCCGGATCGCTGAGACACAAAAAAACGGACAGTGGCGTCTTCACCAGATCCACCAGTTGCGGCGGCACGTCGCCCGGACAACAACCAATCTGCGGCTTGATGGAAAAGTCAATCAGATTGTGCATCGACGCCTGATCCATGTATGGCAGCAACTGTGCCTGAACCGAAAAGCTGCCGGTATTGGCGGCTCCATAGGAATAGAAGCTGGGAAGCACGTTGTGAGTGCTTTCATAGTTGTGCAGCGCCAGTCCGATCTGCTTCAGATTGTTTTTGCACTGAGTCCGCCGAGCGGCCTCACGAG
>JAGQPY010000586.1 GCA_020426485.1 Planctomycetaceae bacterium | reverse complement strand
ACGTCCGTCGGCGATTCGCCTGTGCTGTTTCGGAGTTGTCCGACCTGCAACAACTGCTCCGCGTCGCCGGGATTATCTTCGAAAACATTCTTTGACTGCTGAAAATGCTCCAGCAGAAGATTCGACTCGATCGCCGTGGTTGATCTCTGCAGCACCCGTTCCATCAGCCACGCAATCTGTTCCTGCGGATTCTGTGAAACCTGCAGGGCCTGTCGGGCCAGTGCTCTCGCCGCCTCCAGTCCGGTTTCGTCATTCAACAGTGTCAGCGCCTGTAAGGGGGTGTTTGTCTGCCGTCGACCAACTTCGCAGACTCGCCGCTGAGCACTATCGAACAGAAACGTGGGAGCGCTGGAACGTCTCCAGAAGGCATAGAGGGTTCGACGATACTGAGCCGCCCCGAGGCTGGGTTCATAAGTGAATCGCCCCATGAAAATTTCACGCCAGACTCCTTCCGGCTGGTAGGGCATCACCGGCGGTCCGCCAATGGCCGGATTCAGCAGACCACTGTAACTCAGCGATGCGTCACGAAGCATCCATGCCGGCAGGCGATAACGAGTCTGGCGTGCCAACAGCCGATTCTCCGGATCGCGTTCCTTCAGCGATTCCGTCAGCATACTTGACTGCTGATAGGTGCGACTGCTGACAATAAGACGAATCAGATGCTGCAGATCCCAGTTGTGTTCCATGAAGTCCACGGCCAGCCAGTCCAGAAGTGCCGGATGAGTCGGACGTTCGCCCTGCAGACCAAAGTCGTCGGGTGTACGAACCAGCCCGTTGCCAAACAGCATCTGCCAGACGTGGTTCACCACGACTCGCGCCGTCAGCGGATTGTCCCGCGAGACAATCCACTGAGCCAGTTCCAGGCGACTGAGAGGCGCTGACGGCGACGTCACGGACGAGCGCTCGGTTGCTACATTATTCTCGTCGAAGAACACGCCCGGAAAACCGCGAGTTACCTTGTCACCATGAGCATCCCAGACGCCGCGCGTCAGGATGTGGGTGTTTCGCATTTCCGCACGTTCCGACAGCACCATCACATTCAGCTCTCCGGCCGCCTTCCGACAGTCAGCCAGTTGTCGCTCTGCCTGCTTCAGCACCGAATGCACACGCTGATATTCGACATGGTCGCTTAGAAACTGCTGCATCAGACGTTCTCGAAGGCCTGCCGAAACCGACTTCACATCCACAGCAGCCGTTTGGGCCAGTTCCTCAAGTGGCATGGATTGCAGACTGCGAACCGCCTGGCCTGGCTGATTGGTCACCGAAACCCGAAATCGGGCGATGTTTGCATCACCGTCTGTTGATCGATGCAGCATCACGAACAACAGTTCTTCATCGTCGGCGATGTGCAACGGTTCCTTCAAAGCAAAGACGGCCGTCTGAGCGTCGCGGATATCGACTTCCTCCAGCATCCAGCCGTTACGAGGATCGTCGTCCAGCGTGTCCTTGATTTGACCGTACGCACGACCTTTGGCAGGTCGTTCCTTTGAGGCGACTGCGGAATCAAATTCAATATCCCGCAGTTGAGTTCGCCCTCGTTTGCGCAACTGCAGCTTCACGTCGGTCAGGATGAACTGGCCACTGCGGCCTCGTGACGTTGTGCCGCCCGCAGTTTCCTCGGGAAGCACTTCCAGCCTCAGACCGGTGATCCGTGGCAACGGAGATTCGGCGACCATTCGATAGTCGTCCTGAAACGGATTCGGGCCGTCTGCCAGGACGGAACCATCACTGTCGACCTGCAGCCGAGTTCCTTCGGCACTGGACAGACTGGAAATCTGCAACAGATGCCACGGTTCGAATCCGTTCTGCACGGCCGACATCTGATTCTTCAGCCAGTGGTCAAACTCCCTCGTAGCGGATGTCAGCACCTGCTGCTCCCACTGCTTTCGTTCGCGTACCGTATCCTCTGCTTCGTGCATGGCACGATCAGCGTAAGGAGATCGATACTTCAGGAAGGGCCTGGCTCCGCCACCGGCACGCCCATCTTCGTCGATACTGTTGAAAAACGCGGTCAGACTGTAGTAGTCATGCTGTGAAATGGGATCAAACTTGTGTGAGTGACACTGACAACAGCCGAGCGTCAGTCCCAGCCAGACGGTGCCAACAGTGTTCGTCCGGTCAATGACATAATCCACCCGGGACTCTTCGGGATCACGACCACCTTCGCCATTGGTCATATGATTTCGATGAAAACATGTGGCCAGCTGCTGCTCAGCAGTTGCATCAGGCAGCAGATCACCAGCGAACTGTTCAATCGTAAATCGATCGAATGGCATATTGTGGTTAAAGGAATCAACAACCCAGTCACGCCAGGGCCAGTTGGTACGAGTGGCATCGGCCTGATATCCGTCCGTGTCCGAATAGCGAGCCGCGTCCAGCCACCACATGGCCATTCGTTCACCATAATGTGGCGAAGACAGCAGCCGATTGACTGCCGTCCGAACGGCCTGCGGTGAATCCCCGGCAGTTTCAAACGCTCGCACATCATCCGGCGTAGGCGGCAGCCCCGTCAGGTCAAAGGACAACCGACGAAGCAGAGTCATAGGCGAAGCAGCAGGCGATAAATCCAATCCCTGACTGTGCAGCTGTTGCAGCACAAAGTAATCGACGGGATTCAGAGTTTCATCTTTCAGCGGAATCTTTGCCGGACGCTCAAAAGACCAATGCTTTCCCCAGACAGCTCCCTGCGCGATCCAGCGTTTCAGCAGACCAATTTCCGATGATGTCAACGGCTTTCGATGCGAATCCGGAGGAGGCATCTGCAGATCGGCATCGTCCGTGCTGATCCGTCGAATGATCTCACTTTCTTCCGGTTGTCCGGCGACAATCGCGGTATGATCATCACGGGATCGAATCGCTTCTTCGCGAACATCGAGCCTTAGATCAGCTTCGCGGTGAGCCGCATCGGGACCGTGACAGTGAAAACAACGATCGGAAAGAATCGGCAGGATGTCTCGACTGAAAGAAACGTCTGCCTCCTGTGCCCGACAAACCTGAATTGTCACGGGAATAATGAACAGCAGCAGCCCGAACAGCAACGTCTTCATGAGACCAAAACAATCGTTGATGGAGGGTGGAAGCAGGAAGGGAAACGGGGCGGGAAGACCTGTGAGTTTATCGCCAAACGTTCTGAATT
>JAGQPY010000585.1 GCA_020426485.1 Planctomycetaceae bacterium | reverse complement strand
CAGGCAGCCTGTCACGTGGCGGGCATGAATGTGTCGACCGAGGTCACGGATAAATTGGTGCGATGTCTGGCTGACAACGAACCGTCCGTTGTTCGGGAAGCTCTGGCGGCTCTCGGGCGAATGAAGAATGCGAAGGTGATTCCGGACCTGTTGAAATATCTTGGTTCCCAGCACCGCGAAATCTCTCACGCGGCGAGCTGGGCGTTGCTGCAGTTCGGGGACAAACTGCGAATTCCGTTTCATCGAATCGACCGCGACGACCACGCAACGTTGCTGACCGCGCAGCTGGTGCAGCTGGAAGCGGCGCCGTCTGCGTCACGGGTGTTGCCGACATTCCCGACGTCCTGGCCGCATGAGCCTCGTCTGCAGCGATTACTGATCAATAACTACGCCGCTGTGCAGAAACAGTTATCGACTCTGAATGCAGATGAGCAAAAACACTTCAACGCGGTTCTGGGAAATACCTTCACGTCACTGACGTCGCTGCTTCAGCACGAACAGGCAACCGACGACATCTTCGACGACTTCCTAACACGGTTTGTTTCCGTCGAATTCGTTCGTCAACAGATCGGCACGATTCTGTCAGACAACAATCAGCCCAGGAGTCTGCGTTCAAAGATCCTCACCACGGCAGCGCGTGCTAAAATGGAACTGCAGCCGGAATGGGTGGCGTCGCTGCTGGCGGATTTGGATGCGACCGACATCGTTGTCAGGCGGGAAGCTCTGGCCACGATTGCGGCGATTCCGTCGGCCATCTTTCAGCCGCAATTAACGGAAATCGCGGCCAGTCCGACGCGACCGCCCGGCGACCGACTGACCGCCATTGAAGGCCTGATGAATCTTCAACGCAGCTTGTCGGCTGATTCCTTTGCACTGCTGGTTGACCAGGCTCAGCGCGGAGGTCCGGGGGAGGCGGTTCGAGCGTCTCGCCTGCTGAGTTCCGCGTCCCTGACGGCGGAACAATTGATCAACGTGGCGCCCATTCTTCCCGTAGCCGGACCACAGCAGCTCAACGATCTGGTTCTGTTGTTCAAACGAAAGCTCGCCCCCGAACAGGCCTCCGCATTTCTAACCGGGCTCGAGAATGCTCGCAGTTTGAACAGTCTGCCGATGATCGAAGTGTCAGAAGTGGTGAAGAGTTTTCCGGTGGAACTTCACGATCGAGCCAACTCGCTGCTGGATCGCATGAAGGCGGCCGAACAGGAAAAGCTGCTGAAGCTGGATGCCGTTGTCGAGCTGCTGAAAGGCGGAAATGCGGCGGCCGGTCGGGAAGTGTTCTTCAGCGAAAAAGCCAAGTGTGCGACATGCCACGTGGTCGGCTCGAAGGAAAACGGCGAACTGCTGGGCAAGCGAGTCGGCCCGGATCTGACCACGATCGGAGCCAACCGCAGCTCGAAAGATCTGCTGGAATCCATCCTGTTTCCATCCGCCACCATCGTGCGGCAGTACGAACCGTACACGCTGGTGACGAACGACGGTCGCAGCTATTCCGGGCTGGTGATCAAAGACACGTCCGAAGAAATCACCATCCAGCAAAGCACCGGCGACCCCATCACCGTCTTGCGTTCAGACATCGAAGAACTGGTGCCATCAACCGTGTCGATCATGCCCAAAGGTCTGGACGAACAACTGACGTCGCAGCAGATCGCCGACCTGGTTTCGTGGCTGCAGAGTCTGAAAAAATAGCCTCCGCCGTGGCGACGGATCGTGTTGAAGTCTGCCCGAGAATCATGCCCTTGCGGTGTGCGCACCATGTCGGACGAACAACGTCACGCGGGTGGAATTGAGCCGAGGGCACAGTTCAGTGCGTTGCAGATGCCCGTTGCGGGCATCTGCGCGTGAGCCCCGTGCCGTGGAGGAATCGTTGCATGGAACTTTCAGAAGTCGATGGCTGAAAGTGTTGGCATTCCTTCAGTTCGGTTTTCGGCGGAAAACGATTTCGAGTTCGCTTTCCATTCACAAGAACATTTTCGCTGAGTACGCTGTGCCGCCCGGCTTCCTTTTCTGGACATCGGTCTGTTTTCACGGTCATCGGTCAGCAGGGCAGACTTCTGTCTGTTGATCCATCGACTGATCACGGAAAAGCAGGCACGAGCCTGCCTTGTTTGAGGGTCAACAGACGTTGGGGAAAGGCGGTTTTCCGGTGTCCGTTTTGTGAGTCACACGTGACGCATCGCGGAATCAATCGCTGTTTTGTGAAGCATTCTGAATTCATCTTCCGCGACCTGCGAACTGGAAGCATTTCATGATCCGTCTCAACCTGATGTTCACATGCCTTGTGGCCGTTTTCCTGATGACTTTGGTCGCTCGGAGCGAAGACACGGCGCGCGGTCAGTCGCCGAATATTGTCGTCATTCTTTCCGATGATATGGGGTATTCGGACATTGGTTGTTACGGCAGTGAAATACAGACTCCAACGCTGGACGGACTGGCGGGGAACGGACTCAGGTTCACTCAGTTCTACAACACGGCTCGCTGTTGTCCCACGCGAGCTTCATTGTTGAGTGGTCTGTATCCGCATCAGGCGGGTATCGGACACATGATGGAAGACAGTGGGCATGATGGGTATCGCGGTGAACTGAATCGTCAATGTCTGACGATGGCTGAGCTCCTGAAGACGGCGGGTTACGGCACCTATATGACGGGCAAGTGGCATGTCACAAAGCATGTCAAACCGGGGGAATCACAGGACAACTGGCCGCTGCAGCGAGGCTTCGATCGGTTTTACGGAACGATTCACGGCGCGGGCAGTTTTTATGATCCCAATTCACTGACGCGGGATAACAATCTGATTTCACCGTATGCCGATCCGGAATATCAGCCGCAGCAGTACTATTACACCGATGCCATCAGCGATCATGCTTCGAAGTTTATTCGGGAACACCATTCTCACGCGCCCGATCGGCCGCTGTTTCTGTACGTGGCTTACACGGCGGCTCACTGGCCCATGCACGCTCTGCCGGAAGACATTCAAAAGTATTCCGGATTTTACGATGCCGGTTACGCAGCACTCCGTGAATCTCGTCTGAAGCGCATGAAGGAACTGGGTGTGGTGGCGCCGGATGCGGAAATGTCACCACAGGCAGAAGACTGGAACGACGTCCGGCATCGGGAATGGGAAATTCGGTGCATGGAAGTCTACG
>JAGQPY010000584.1 GCA_020426485.1 Planctomycetaceae bacterium | reverse complement strand
TGAGGACGTGATTCGAAGCCTTCAGCTGCCACCGCTTTCGCAGACGCCGAAAAGACACTGAAGCCTGATCGATCTACCAACGACAGTTTGTGTTCAGAACAACGAGGCGAGCTGTTCTGTAATGGTCCTGCAAGCTTACTTACGTCGCTGAACTCGTCTCTCCAAAAACCGCTGTCGTTCGGCGGCCTCATCCGGCTGCGGGTAAATCTGTGCGAATTCGAACCCAGTCAGTCCCGCGGATTCCACCGTCGCCAATGCCCTAAATGGGCGCGGCACCCAACCCGCACCCGATCGCCAGCGAACGCTGGAGTGGTCCACATTCCTGGACACCGTGCGCGCATACGTCGAGCACTACTATGCCGAACGGAGTCATCAGGGACTCGGTAACGAGTTGATTGAGCCAGTCGACGATGCTGGGGTCATCGCTGACACGATTCAATGGCGTGAACGGCTTGGCGGCTTGCTCAAGTACTACCACACCGGCGCTGCGTGACGAGTCTTGTCATGAATCTGACGTGAACCTTTCGCGATGACGGTACGCGCTGATCGTGAAGTAAGGCTCATTTCGAGAGCGGTTCGTCGAGTTCGTGATCGACTTTCGGCTGAAACCGACTTCGATTTCTGTTGCTGACACCTGATCGTCAAAAAGCTTTGTGGTCGGTTCAGTTTTTTGACCTCACGACAACCATTCACGCTCTGGAATCGAAGAAGTCGCCACGCAAGCTGTGAGTGGCCCTCCTGTGACTCAGCGCAGCTGGGTCGGGATATTTGGTATTGGCCAAATCCCGTGACTCACGCAGCCAGGCAATGGTGACGGCCTTATCCGGAAATCAGGAACAAACCAGTTCCGGCAGGGGCTGGGCGACGTCTTCAACGAGGTATTGCGGGCGGCCATTCAGGTCAGTGATCGTCGTCTGATTGACGTCTAGCCCAAGATGATGGAACAGTGTGGCATAGACTTCGCCGAATGTGACCGGGCGTGAGATGGCTTCTCCGCCGATGCGGTCCGTTGCACCGATAACCTGCCCGTGCTGCATTCGTCCTCCGGCCAGCATGGCACAGTTCACCTGCGGCCAGTGGTCTCGGCCGACAATGGAACTGATTTTGGGCGTACGGCCAAATTCGCCCCAGATGACGACAGCACAATCGTCGGCCAGTCCTCGCTGGTGCAGATCTTCAATCAGAGCGCTGACGCATTGATCGAAGACCGGAAAGTCCTCTGCTTCTCGAACGAATATCGAGTTGTTCGCACGCCCCTCGGCATTTGTTCCGCCGTGCCAGTCCCACTTGCTGTAATTCAGTGTGACAACCCGAACGCCGGCTTCGATCAGGCGACGCGCCAGCAGCAGGCTCTGAGGTACGCGCGGGGCACCGTTGCTGTCGATCCTGATCTTTGGATCACCGGTCCCGTAACGCGCCACTGTGTTCGGATCTTCCTTCGAAAGATCGAGGGCCTCGGCCAGTTTCGACGATGTGAGCAATCCCATGGCCTGCTCGGTGAAGGCGTCGATCCCTCTCATTGCGGAAGTTTGATCAATCTCCCTTCGGATGACGTCAAGATTTTTCAGAAGCGATTTCCGGTCGGCCAGACGATCGAGAGTCACGCCATTCAGAATCATATCGTCCCGCGTATCCCCCAACGGCCGGAACGGGGAATGGGCAGCCCCCAGAAATCCAGGGCCGGGTTCATTGTAGGGGCCGTGGGTACACTTGTAGCAAAGGCTGACATACGGCGGAGACTCCGGACTCGCTGGCCCCTGTAACTTAGACACCATCGTCCCAAACTGGGGCCAGCCACCCGATGGCTTTTGCTTCCTGGGATGATGCCCGTTGAAGACCTGAATCGCATCGTGATCATGCTGATTGCCCACCAGCGAACGAATCACAGTGAACTTGTCCGCCATTTTCGCGAGGCGCGGGAACGCCTCACAGATTTCGAACCCTGGGACATTGGTCGCAATCGGCCGCCAGGGGCCGGCAATCTCCCTGGGCGCTTCCGGCTTCAGGTCGAACATATCCTGATGCGGCGGACCACCAACGAGGTAAATCATAATGACGGACTTTGGTGACCTGCGGCCAGACAAAGTCTCCGCACGCAACAGATCCGGCAACATCCAGCCGCCACCTGTCCCCATCGCTGCGAGTGTTCCGATCCGCAGCATATCCCGTCGTGAAACACGGTCGCAAAAATCTCGGACTGTATGGCGATGCCCTTGAATCGTCAGCATGTTCAATTCCCGTTCAACTGCGAGTTTTGGTGGAACTGCTTCGGCGTGCTAGCTTTATCTTTTACCAACAAATCCGCATCGACGCCATGTCTGTCTGCCATTTCGCAGTCATTCGCGTGAGCTTCACGCGGGTGGTGGAATGCAATTCAACGATGGCTGGATGGATATTTTTTCAGACGACGACAGCACACAAGCCATATGCCCAGTCAGTCGGCTGAGTGGTAATTCGTCGTCGCTGAAAAAGTAGCTGCCGGTGTTTCAGCGTGCAGCTGACAGCTTTTGTAACTGGACAGCGCCTGGTTCTTCAGTGGCTTCCGGTTTCGCTACGGTAGTTTCGGATCGTAGCTCAACAACTCGGGGCGCGAGCAGAAGGGTGATGATGGCAGGCCGTCGCGGTTGTAGAGGTTGCAGTTCTCCGGGTTGACGGCATAGGCATACCGCACTGCGATCGGTGACGCGACCTGGTCGGAGGTGACGACGACTTTCTTGCCGTCGATCTTGGCCTTCGCTGGCTGCCATTTACCGGATGGGTCTGTCACCTCGAAATACGCCAGCTCTGATTGAGGTGTCTCGCGAGGTTCGGCAAGACCATCTTTGTCGGCAACCATCAGCCCACTCTCAGCATGGCTGAAGTGCAGGATAATTTTGTCGTCCTGGACTTCCTGTCGTTCAAACATAGGACCACTGAACGGAACTGATCGACCGGAGTTCTTTGCTAAAGCCCAGCGGGCGAGTCGTTCGCCGACATCAATCTTGTTTGGCGGATGAATCCCCGCACCATCGAGGTCCACGGTCACAACCATTCCCGTGTGTGGGAGATCAGCGGCAAGTCGCTGCTGTTCGCGCAGGTAAGGCCAGCCTTCACCAGCGCCGCTGCCAGGGAGCTGCACAAAATAGACCGGCAGCTTTTCATTCCCAAATGCCTGACGCC
>JAGQPY010000583.1 GCA_020426485.1 Planctomycetaceae bacterium | reverse complement strand
GTTGCGGAACGTGTCGTAGCTGACGTCCGATGCGGAACGCGGCACCTGTGTTGGGAACACAGACTGAATGTCTTTGTCGAAAATTCGCTTCCCATCGCCACCGGTCGACATTTCGTAGACGCTGACCATCGCGTCGCAGCGACCGCGGAACAGGCTGGTGCTGTCGGGTTCGTACAGAGAAAAAGAGCTCATGTCGACATACACGACATAGTTGACGTCGAACTCGGAGCCGATTTCCACGGGACTGTCCCAGTCGGGATTGTTCGCCAGCCATCCCTGAATTGCATCCGGATTCACGACTTCGATCTTGTGAGCGTGCAGCAGAGTACTCAGCCGCAGCATCAGCATCTGATCGATATTGTCGTGAAACTTGGTCAGGTCGTCGGGAGCGTAGCAGACCACAGCGACTCGAACATTGCGGTCCGTGAACGATTTCTTCGTCTCCTTTTCAAACAGCGGCTCCAACTGCGGCGGCCCCCCGATCAGGTAGCCCAGCAGAATAAAGTAGTTGCACCCCGGCAGAGCCACCAGCAGCAGCGAAGCCGCCACGCATGTTCTCAGCCACTGGCTCACAGAGGATCGGGCGCCGCTGGCAGTTGAAGTGACACGTGTCGGAGTGGAAGAAATGTGATCCATCACAAGACCTGCTGGTTGTTGAGTAGTTGCTTTGTTTCTGTCCGGCACAGCTGGATGTGCGATTCGTCGCTCAAAGCGAACGTAAGATTCGTGCCAGTGCCTGTCCGGAGCTGCGTCAATCGATGTCACACGCGACCGGATGAACGCCGAAGCGTCTGTCAGTGAATGGATTCGCTGCTTCGGTAGTCGTAGACATGCTGGCCAATATGCAGTGCTGTGCGGTCGAGGAATGTCTGCAGGAACTGATCCTCAGACCTTGATTCACGAGGAACGGGATAGGACGTAGGAAACATGACTGCAAAATTGCGGTCGAAAACCAGCCTCACGGGGGTGAAGTCACGAGATGGCTTCGACTTGTCAGAGGACCTGGAGATTTCGTGCAGCCGGATGTTTCCCTCCGCCTGACCCTGCAGCAGGTTTTCACTTTCCGGCACGCGATAGTCAAACTTCAGGACGTCGACGTGCATGATGTAGCGAGCATGAAAGTGTTCGCCCAATTCGGAATAGTCGCCCCATTCACCGTGGTCGTCGAACCACGCAGCCACGTCGCCGGAGGGGACCACATGAATGTTGTGAATCTCCAGATCGCGACCGATTCGGTCCACCAGATCGATCTGCAGTGACGGAAAGTGTGACAGAATTCGATGCGAGGCCGAACAGATGATCAACACCGAGTCTTCGCTCTTCGCCAGCTCAATGCCGGTGGCAGCCCGCAACGGCGACTGAACCTTCGGGTCGCCGAACATCGCCTTGCCTGCCATCACAAACAGAGAACATCCGGATGTCGAAAGCAGCAAGCCTGCCGTCATCAACATCACCAGCAGTCTCGCAGTCCAGCCGCTGTGACAAATCCGGCAACTCCGGCCGCGCAAGGACGCAGGTGCTTCGTCAGTGGATGGGCAACAATAGGTATCCAATATGCAAGTCATCCCGTTTCGAGGCCGTTCCGTGACAAGCAGGTTGGAGGTCATGTCAGTGCTCACAGCGAGCTTTCATGAGATCAGGTACTCTCGAATAATCCAGGAGACGGTCAGGTAACCAACAAAAATCAGAACCAGCGGAATCAGCCGTTCGAAGGGCCGATCCGTCAGCCACCATCTTCCCGTCACCGAAACAACCAAACACCAACTGGCTGTAATAACCATCATTCCGGCCAGAACAGGTCCGCCCGAATTGCAGTGCCACGCATTGGCGAAATCACCACGAACGAGCCACGCAAAACTGGTGGTCATGCCGCAGTGAGGACAGCGGTGATTGCACCACGTCATCACAAGACATGGTGGCAGCCCCAGCTGTTCATGAGTTCCAAAACCACGTGGGTCGGGGACTACCGCTGCCGCCACGCAAAACACAGAAGCCACCAGCACAACCACCAGGAAATACCAGATCCGAGTACGAAACTCCGGTCGTTGCTGAAAAGATTGTGGTCTGTCGACCTGTGCCATTCTGTTCTCAACCTTGCAGCGACTAGCCAGAGCGGCTTCCCGCTGCAAGGAGACAAATAACGTGGCGCAGAAAACGCAGCAAGCCGCATTGGTTCACGTGAATCGTCCCGATCTCTGTGATCGGTCAGTTCTGCCGATTCACAGCCTGTTCACGTGGACGCCGCTCGCATGGGCTGCAGTATGTGCCGGAAATCGTTCCGTGAAGGAGTGACGCCGTGCAAGTGTGATGTGCTGGGAACTCTACCGCCTTCGCAAAACGGCTTCAGTGGGCAGCAGCCGGTGACTGGACAGCAACGTCCGTTTCGACTTCTCGATACAGAATCCGAGTCACATGAAACCCCAGCGACTGGTAAAGGCTGACGGCCGGTCGATTAATGGCAGTGACTTCCAGTGAGGCGTAGTCCAGCCCCATCTGCTGAAAGCCTTCCAATGCTTTGAGCACAATGGCACGCCCGATGCCCTGGCCGCGATGTTCCGGGATGACTCCAACGTTTTGAATGGAGCCAATGCTTCCGTTGCGGCGAATTCCCTGAATCGTACCACAGTCGTGGGGCGGCCATGTTGGTTCGGGATGAAAGGCCACCAGCCACGTGCTGGCCGGGCAGAAACCTTCGTGCCGCCGAATCTCCGTGATCAGCCGACGACAACCGTCGATATCACTCAGGCTCTTGAACACGCGGCCATCCAGATCGCCACGAAATGATCGCCATTTGACCTGAGCATGCCGTTCGCCGAGCATCGTTTGCCAGCTGAGCCAACGGAAACCATCGGGAAGAACCGCAGGAGGCAGTGAAACCGATCGAAAATCGATTTCCATTCGATAACGCTTGAAACGCTGAACTGCCATCGGGTCTGCTTCGCTGGTCGGAAAGGAAGGGAGCCCAAGTATCGCTCGCCGCCCGCCCAAAGGATAGCCATTATCGTCCGGCTTTGCGAAGATTTGGCCACCGGTTTTGATTCAATTTCCGGCAACGGCCCCTGGATCGATTCTGCGGAAATTCGTTTGTCGCAAAGCACGGCCAGTGAACCGGCAACGCAGTGCCCGCCGTCGCAGACATTCCCTAGCAAGGGCTTCGCCCTTGACCC
>JAGQPY010000582.1 GCA_020426485.1 Planctomycetaceae bacterium | reverse complement strand
GCCTGTCCCCCATTCAGCGGCACCCGGACGGACTTCAGCAGCGAATGGGGCTCCTGGTGATTTTTCTCGATGGTTCTTGTGTGGAACAGCCTCCTGAACCGACATCGAATCGCTTGTCGCAACGGGGGCAGTAACTCTGTAAAGCACCTGTCGAAAAGGATGCCTGTCGCGGTTTTGCCACGTACCGAATTTCCGGTGGCTGGGTTGAAACCATCATCGATTTGGTCTCAGCTCTGTTGCCGTATTGTATTGTTGGAGGAATCCGTCTCACATGAGTCTGGAATTTGGAAGTATTGCCTACCTGAGATCTGCTGCTCCGGGAGATTCGACGTTGATTCCGGGCCGAGTGCTGTGGGTCAACGGACATCTTCTGGCCGTGGAAATCGAACGGGATCAGTCCAGTCTGGAAGAGAGCCAGACCGTTCTGGTGCATTATGAAGAGAGCCATACATTCGTTCAGCAGTCGGCACGGATCGAAGGCATTATCGATCGAGAAGGTGCGTCAAATCCCGAGGCGGCGGATCTGCTGGCCATGGATGTGCCCGAAAACAGCCAGCGCATCATCATTGTGATTCAGCTTCAGGGACAACCGGAACTGGCCGATCACCGGGAATGTTTTCGTGTCAAGACGCACCACATGAACGTGCAGGTCGAATTTGGTTCCAGCATCAACTGCAGTCTGGCGGACGTCAGCCAGAGCGGCTTTGCCGTCATCACAGGCGAACGTCTGGCGGTAGGAAAGCTGGTCAAAGTGACCATGCCGGGGCGGACGGGTTTAGTGACGGGAATGGTTCGCATTCAAAGTGTTCGTGAACAGCGTCGAGGGCACTTTCGCTACGGTACGGTCGCTGTCGGAACAGAACTGAGGAATGCATGTCAGTACCTGTCCATGGAACTGCAGCGTATTCGTTTGCGGCGACTGGCTGGTCACGTCACCTGACGCATCTGCTATTCGTCCGGAGTGCACAAACTGAAGTCGCCGGATTCGTCAGAATTCGGGCCATCGATTGGATCCTGTCTGAAGACTTACGAATCCGGCTACCCGATAAAGCCTCAGTTCTGACCGCGTGAAGAATAACGCCCGTCACAGGCCCGCAGACTCCTTGAGGTAACATGATGCTGAATTTGTGGCGACTCATTCTGGTCGGCACGGTCCGCGTCCATCTCTGTTCCGGATTGTGATGAAGCTCACGACACTGCCGACGTTCTGATCTTCGTTCAGGTTGCCTGAGTGATCGCAGACTTATAACGATCACGAAAAGACGTGGCGAATGCGGCAAACCGATCCGATTCGATCGCCTGCCGCATGCTGCGCATCAGGTCCTGGTAGAAGTGCAGGTTGTGGAGTGTTGCCAGCGTTCCATAAAGCGGCTCATCCGCGAACAGCAGGTGTCTCAGGTACGCTCGACTAAACCCACCGGCACATGAAACGCACTGGCACTGCGTATCGATCGGATATCGGTCCTTCCGAAACTTCTTGTCCTGCAGGCGCATTTTTCCATCCCACGTGAAGACCGTTCCTTCGCGAGCGTAGCGAGTCGGGATGATGCAGTCGAAGATATCCATACCACATTCAACCGCTGCCACCAGATCCTCCGGCAGACCAACCCCCATCAGGTATCGCACCTGATTGGCGGGCATCCGCGGAGCGGTATGACGCACCACACGGACCATCGCATCGTGTCCTTCGCCGACACTCACACCTCCAATGGCGTAGCCCGGCAACCTGAATGACGTCACCTGTTCGACGGCCTTCGATCTCAAATCCAGTTCCATTCCGCCCTGAATGATTCCGAACAGGTGCTGATGTTCCTGCAGTGGACACTCCGCACAGCGTTTCAGCCATCTCATCGTGCGGTCCAGAGACGCTGACATGTACTTGCGTGGTGCTCGATGATCCACACATTCGTCAAAGGCCATCACAATGTCAGCCCCCAGACGGCGCTGAATATCCATAGCGGATTCCGGTGAGAGCGTGACAGGTTCGTCGCCGCCTCGCTTACTGCTTCGAAATCGAAAGCTGACGCCTTCTTCGGTAATCTGCCGCTCCGGCAGGCTGAAGACCTGAAAGCCGCCGGAATCCGTCAGAATGGTCTGATCCCATCTCATCATGCTGTGCAGTCCACCCAGCCGTTCGACGATCTGAGTGCGATCCAGAATGCCAAGATGATAGGTGTTGGCCAGCACCACCTGAGCACCGGTGGCGGCAACCTGCTCCGGCAGCACACACTTGACGGTCGCCTGTGTCCCCACGGGCATGAAGGCGGGCGTTTCGACGACGCCGTGGGCCGTCACAAAGCGTCCGCGCCGAGCGTGATGACTTGTCGAAAGCAGTTCAAAATTCAGCCCGCCACCGGGAGTCCATTCAGGAATGGAATTCGTCATAGCCAGTCGATGTGTAGATGTTCGTTCTGAAATGGGTGAAAAGACTCAGATGATCAAGAGGGCTGACCCGCTTCGGGCAAACATATTCGCCGTCAGAAGATATGTCCTCCTGGGCCGACGCTGAAATGCGATTCTTTATCCGGATTCGTGAGAATTCGCAGAACATGGTGCTGATCTCAGAAGTCTCACGACTTCTGCTCCCCGTGTGATCTCAGAAGTCTCGCGACTTCTGCCGATAGACTTTTCTCCATAAAAAAGATGCCTCACAGCGCTGCCTCCAAAAGGTCACCCCCTTGATCAACAGTGCCTGGCATTGCTAAACGCCAGCCGATGCGATCCCAACGTACGTATGCCGCGATGGCCATGGCGAATCGCATTCATTCCACTGGTCCTGTGTTTCGCCCACGTGTCATCCTGCATTCGTCCGCCTGTTCGACGGATCAGAGTCGTTTCCAAGTTGGAAAGCCTACCATCCGGAATCCCGTGTTTCAGATCTGTCGTTCTTCCTCCCCGAACTTTCGGTCTCATTCTCGCTGCAGAGCCGGAATTTCACGATGCTGTTACCACTGCCGAGCCTTGATTCACGAAATTTCACTTCCGACCATCCACAGAGCAGACGGAACCTTCTGCTTCGGTCTTTTTCGATGGACAGCACCACTTTGGAGTGCGGCGACTTGTCGCCGCTTTGGATTCTGCTGTCAGATGATCGCCGAAGCTCGCCATTGATTTTCCTGAAGCATTCACGACAACTCAGGAGACGCCGATGCTTCGTTGAATCAGGCGATCGGCA
>JAGQPY010000581.1 GCA_020426485.1 Planctomycetaceae bacterium | reverse complement strand
TATCTGCACCATTTCACTGTCACGCATCACGTCGGATTTTCGGAAGTTCATGGAGGTCCTGGAGCTGCTGGATCTTGATCTGATGGGCGAGTTTGTCGTGGTGGCCAGCACGCTGCTGGAAATCAAGAGCCGCGAGGTGCTGCCACAACCGGAAGAAGCCGAAGCAGAAGAGCAGGTTTCCGAGAGCACCAGTGACCTGGTCGGGCAGTTGCTGCAATACAAACGATACAAGAACGCATCACGACTGCTGGATGATCGCGCTTCTGAGTGGCTGGAACGTTATCCGCGACTCAGTGACGATCGGCCCGATCTGAAACGCGATCATTCCATTGACCGAATTCGCGAAGTGGAACTCTGGGACCTTGTCAGCGCACTGGCAAGGATTGTTCGTACTCCGGAAGTCCAGCGTGAGTCCAGTATTCGAATGGATGAAACACCAATGTCCGTGTTTCAGGATCGCATTCGCCAGCGACTGCTGACGGAAGAGCAGGTGGCATTCAGTTCGTTCTTTGAAGGCGAAAAACTGCAGTCCCGAATCGTGGGGATCTTTCAGGCCATTCTGGAACTGATCCGTCACGAGCATTTTCGAGCCACTCAACCAACTCCGTGGGGAGAAATCTGGGTCATGGCTCCGCTGCCCGCTGACTCGGCATGCGAATAGACGCGTTCCTCCGCGAGATCTGTGGACAACGATCGACGCGACTTCGATGAATCAGGAGGCGATGCTTATCGCTGGCTGATGAACTCAATCGGCTCAGGACCGAGCGGCCGACTTGAGAAACTCACGGAATGCTTCTTCGACACCGGCCACCTGATCCACAGGACCCGTCAGTTTCAGAAAGTAGCCCTGATCGGACAGCGGCACAATCACGCCAATCATTCGCCAGCCGTCTTCCGGTGGACGCCCGAAGCCCGCAGAAAAACGTCCTTCCAGATCAATCCAACGCGACTCAACTCCGGCTACGGAAACCGTTTCGCTGATTTCCGGGCGAGAAGCTTCCACCTGACCCCGCCAGCGGTCGAGATTGTCGTCGATCGAACCTCCGGATCGGGACAATGTCAGCGTCACGTCCGGACCAACGTCGGGCATGGCAAACTTTGCGGAAATAATTCCGGTCTGAAACGGCGACAACGGAACCTTTGACCAGCCTGCCGGAACCTTGAATCCCAGACCGTCGATATCCGTTCGCTCTCCCGAAACTGTTTCAACGGTGGAACTCGACGCCGCAGATTCCGGTGGGGTGGAAACAGCAGTTTCCGCAGCAGATTTGACGGGCGGAACCGTTTCTGAAACGGAATCGTCTGCACAGCCACTCAGGGTAATGAACAGACAGGTCAGAAGAGCAAAAGAAGGCCGCACAGAAGTCCTCATTGTCTTTTTCGAATCAATGGTGCTGTCGTCGGTTTCGGTATCGGTCACTTAACTGGTTCAACAGTCGCAGTTCCGGGTGACTGAGAGATTCTCGGCCGTGGATGTGAAGCTTTCGCAGGATTTCATCCATCTGCTGTTCTTCCCGCTGACGCTCCTCGCGTTCGGCACGAAGGCGCTCTTCTTCGCGCTGAATTCGATAGACTTCCACACTGTCGCCCGAAGGACGATCCACGATATCCCGAAGACGGTTCAGATCATCTTCAAGCCATGATTCAAATTCAGCGTCTTCCTCAGAATCGAAGTCGAGTTCAGAGAATTCATGGGCGGTGCTCAGCGCTTCGTACCACTCTTCACTCTGCTTCAGGTGCAGCAGCAGCACGAAGCAGGACATCGCGACCAGGCCGCTGAGACCGAACACAAAACCGGTGAGAATGCCGAACAGGCCCAGTACCAGACCCAGACGCACAATCAGGTCTCGCCCTTCGGCTTCGGAAAAGCGAGCCGTCAGATATGTACGCAGCAGCACGCCGCCATCGAATGGAGTCACAGGCAGGAGGTTGATAATGAACAATCCCCAGTTGATGGCGAATGCCATTCTCCACGCTGTTGTGGACACGGCTTCCTGTGGCAAAACCGTGAATCCCGTTAAGGGACTCAGCAGCGGCGTAATCTGTTCCGAAGTCAGCACCAGCATACAGCTGAGTGCCAGGAACAGATTCATGGCGGGACCAGCCACCAGAGTTCGCAAATGATCCTGCAGTCGACCTCGGCCAAACGGTTCCTCCAGCCCACCCAGCGGCCACAGATTGATGTCATCCATCTGAGCGCCGGTGGATCGGGCCACCAGCAGGTGGCTGAGTTCATGAGCCAGCACACTGAACAGCAGAATGGCGGAAGCCATCAGGCCCAGCGGCAGACTGCCCAGTCGCCAGGTGATTGCCAGAAAAGCTACCGGCAGGAGAAAACTGAGCCGAAAACGCACACCGCCCAGACGTCCCACCGGAAAACCGAAAGTCAGGATTATGTCGATTGCATGCATGGTCTGGATTGTAACGCTGTCGGACGTCAACAATACAGGCCGAATGTCCTTTTTTTGGCTCACGGCGCATTCAAACAATTGAACAGACTGTTGCGTACATCGGGGGCAAATTGTTCACCGAATGAATCGAATGCCCCCTGTCCGTGGACCGGAGTCTGATCATCTTGAGACGGCAGACAAACTTCAGCGTCGAAACATACGGTCTTTCTCGTCGCCACGACTCAGCAGATACGCCAACAGATCCAGAACCTCGTCCTGATTCAGCGTATTCAACAGCTTTGCGGGCATGATCGAAATCGGTGAATCGATCATTTCATCGATGTTCGCTTTGGGAATGTCGACGACCTTTGTGCTGTCTTCCGGATCAGTCAGCACACTGATCTGTTCCGCATTCTCCGACACAACCCGACCGTTGTACGTCTTGCCATCTTTCGTCACCACAGAACTGGCCTTGTACTGGTCGCTGATGACTTTACCGGGGTCCATGATGGCTTCGGTCAGCGATTCGATGCTGAACCGGCCAGCCAGCTGAGTCAGATCGGGGCCGGTGGCTCCACCGTCTCCGGCGAAGCGATGACACAGCACACACCGAGTCGCCGCGAACATTTTCTGACCGTGTTCGAAGCTGCGTCCCTTCAGACCGTTGGCAGCCAGAGCTCGAACTTCTTCGATGGTCCATTCTTTGCCGGGGCCAACGGGCTTCGGCAGTTCGGCCACTTTGTACGGCGTGCGAGCTCCGGCGCGTTCGACCAGAATGCGATCATCGAACGGAGTAA
>JAGQPY010000580.1 GCA_020426485.1 Planctomycetaceae bacterium | reverse complement strand
AGCGTCATACCATGCCGAACCAGTGGACTGGTGCGCGGGCCACGGTAGGTGTGGCAGTCTTTCCACGGAATCAGACACAACGAAACTTCATCGACGTCTTCTGATCGAAACGTGTCAATCGTTCGCTTCAGAAGAAAGGGCATGGTTCCCCGAGGAGTGCTGGCTCGCTTGCGATACATTTCCAGTGACCAGCCTCGCCCGGCATTCATGGGGTTGGCAATAACGAAGGCCTGAATTCTGCCCGACTGACGGTCCTCCGCAACAAACAGCCGTCGTCGCTGCAGATTGTCGGGTTCCAGCCTGCCCACCAGCAGACTCATTTCCTGAGCATAGATGCGGTCCTGCAGGTCTTCCGCCTGAATTTCAAACAGTTCCTGCCGAATCTGCTGCCACTCCGTCGATTCCATCTCTCGATGTGCAATCTCTCGACTGACCAGGCCGGCTCGACCACAGTAGTTTTCCTGACGACGAACCCATTCGAACGGCTTCCCTGTCCACGACAGATCCTTCAGGCTCAGCAGGGTGTCTTCGCCCAGTTTCGAAACTTCCCACCCGGCATCCTCAAACAGTGGACGCTTGTCGTCTCCAATGGAATAGCAGGCAACGGTTTGGCCCGTGCGAGCGGCATACGTCTGCAGTTGATCAATCACCTGAGCGTGGTGTTCGGGAGCCGCCAGAATGCCGCCGGAAATATGCAGCACTCGCCCCATCGGAATCACCGACACCGCGGCTTGATGGTCGGCCGACAGATAACAGTGCCGCTGTTGTTCCACCGCCAGGTAGGAATCGGAATATCGACCATATTTGAATGCAAGTTGCTCCAACGCCGCGAATTCGGCTTGTGACAGCGATTGAACCGGGCGAATCTGAAGACCGATTTCGTTAACCTCATCACCGTTGTCGATGGAATCATGGCTCTGTTCGGCAGGGCGGCGCGAAGGCGTCAGATGTATCGGCCGGTCGGCACCGGACAGTAATCCTTCTTCTTCCGGCGCAGCAGATGCTGGGTCTGCTGCATGAGACTCTGCAGCGACAGACGGCGAGTGTTCGGTGGAGCTGTGCCTGCGTTCAGACAAGGTGGGATGATCGTTCAGAATCGACGAGCGAACTCGCCAACATGTGTGCATCTCGTTGCCCACATTTCAATGTGCGCTTCAACGAGTATTTCTCACCGGTCGTTGGAATGGAACCCTAAAGCCGAAAACTTTAGCCGGACAGCGCCACTTTGGAGTGCTGCGACTTGTCGCCGCTTTGGATTCTTCCGAAAGCGGATCGCCGAAACGTGCCTGTTCTTTTCCGAAAACGCTCACGCTCACTCAAAAGGCACCCATGCTTCGCTGACTCAGGCGATCGGCACAAACAAATGTCTCCGGCCCGTAACGGAATTCGTAAGAATCCCGGACCAGATTCGTAGCGGGATTCGTAAGAATTCCGTGTTTGGCCTGCAGCGGAATTCATAAGAATTCCGTCCAAATCAGAACTCTGACCAGTCTGCGACCAGTCGATTCAGATCTGCCATTCGCGGAAACTCGACGTCGGAAATCAAAGCCAAAGCGGCGACAAGTCGTCGCACTCCAAACGACAGCCGGGCGCTGTCCGTATAGAGTGGCAGGAACATCTATGTGAGTGACTTCGAAGGCGGCTGGCTGACTTTAAAGACAGGTTTTGATTGCGTGGAATTCCGTCGCTTCTCGATGTCGCGCGTTGACGACGTGACAGTCGTGGAATGATAATGGAAGTTTGAGCTGTTTGCTGCGTACACGCTGATCGACTGTCGTTGACGTCATTCCTGCATGCCATCAGCAGCATGCACATCTGCTGAAATCACCAATCGGATGGAGACCAGTTTGCGGCATTGAACGCAGACCAGTATTGTGGGCCACAATCATGTCGTCGGACTTCGCACCAACTCCCGCCTCACATCTGCCGCTGCCTGTCAGATTTCTGGCTCGACAGATCTTCAACCTGTTGACTCTGTTCACTGTCACCGCTCTGGCCGCCGGCTTCCCTTCGACTCATCCGGCTGTGCGAACAATTCTGGTGCTGCTGGGCGGCTACTTTCTGTTCAATCTGACCAGTCTGTTCCACGAGACTGCTCATCAGACGGTCCCTGCTTTTTCTCGTTCGGCCAACGTGATCATCGGGCGAATCATTGGAGTCGTGCTGCTGGTTCCCTATACCGTTTATCGGGAATCGCACATCCGACATCATGCTTACCTGAATCGACCGAACGACTGGGAATTGTGGCCCTATTCGGACCCTGCCGCATCGCTGACCTTTCGCCGCATCTTTGTGTGGATTGATCTGGTGTTCGGATTTCTGACCGCACCGTTTACTTATGGCAGAACTTTTTTCCATCCGAATTCACCCATTCGACAACCCGCCATTCGCCGAACGATCTACGCCGAATACGTGGTGATGTTTGTCGCGTGGGGAAGCCTGTTGTGGTGGATCAATGCTGCCGGTCACTGGTCCACGTTTCTGCTGTGCTGGGGTATTCCGCACTGGTTTGCCGGAATTCTTCAGAACGGTCGCAAGCTGACGGAACATCTGGGAATGGCCAGCTTTGATCCTCTGCAGGGCACTCGAACGGTCTACGGCGGCACCCGGTTTTCACGTCTGTGCAGCTGGCTGAATTACGATATCTTCGTTCATGGACCTCATCATCGCTTTCCACTGCTGACACACGACAAACTCGAAGGACGCATTCGTCAATGTGTCAGCGAAGATCCGCACCGAAACTTTCCCGTGTACAAATCCTACACCGGCGCTTTTCTGGCCATGGTTCCGTGTCTGTTCCGTCGACCGGGTGTCGGTCTGAATGCCGGAGCCGCACGAGTCAACGAGGTGGTGGCCGAAGACGTCAGCCAGTTTCTGGCCGATGAAAAGCAAATCGTCGTCGGTGACTGGGATCAGGATTCACCACCAGCAGCGTAGTGTCGCGTCTCTCAAGTCCGTCCGTCTAACCCGCTGCCGCAGGCAAGGCCGCCTGTCGTTTGAACGGCATCAGCCCCGTCGTAAAGATTTCTTCGTTTAACCCGACGCCGCAGGCGAGGTTGATCGCAGCCGAAACGAGCCTCGCCTGCGGCATCGGGTTAAACCAATGATCTTCTCTGCCTAACAAGGGCTGAGCCCTTGACCCAATACCGTTCAATTGAGATCGAATGAAAGGCAGCCTCCTGCGATACTGAG
>JAGQPY010000057.1 GCA_020426485.1 Planctomycetaceae bacterium | reverse complement strand
CGGATTCGGCTATGGTCTGTTGATTCTGTCCGCTGATGCTGTTCAGTCGTGCAACGTAGGCGGTCAGGTCCTGAGCACCGGTGTACCGACTTCCCCGCGTGCCATCCGCGAAAACCACGACTTCCGTTGGCAGAGTTGAAATGCCGAATTCTGCAATCAGGTCTTTGTTGTGATCCGCGTTGACTCGAACACCCACCACCGCAGTGCCCAGCATTGCCGTCACTTCCGAGCGATTCAGGACTTCCGTTTCCATTCGGCGACACGCTCCGCACCAGGGAGCATCAAAGTGCAGCAGCAACGGAAGCTTGTTGCGAACCGCGATCACACGCGCTTCTTCGTAGGAAGTCATCCAGTGTCTGGGGGCGGGCGAAGAAGAAGTCGCCACACCATTCACAGGTCCGCGTGCTCCGGCAGACAAATCCACCTGTCGAGAATCGGGGGTGGAGAGAAAGCAAATCGTGAGCAGCGTCGTCAGAGAAACTACTGACATTGCGCATCCTTTCTTCAGATCGAATCTGAAAGATCCTGAAGAGAGTCCGTTCGCGTCAGGAGCGTTTTGTGTCTGCAGTTTCGAGCGATCCATGCTCGAAAAGATATCCTTATCACACACTAGTCGGTTCAGACCGACGACTGTTTCCTGTCACTGAACGACCAGAGTGAAGTCCGATCGTTTCATGTTCGTTCATCAACACCGCCGACAGGACAATGTTTCGTGCCATTGTCCTGTCGCATGGCCGTGGATTGATGCTTTCGAAGCGAAGTCTTAAACCGAGAAGACTCCGATTTTTTCCAGGTGAGCAATCACTTCGTTCGCCAGTTCTTCGATTCCTTTACTGTCCGAATCGAGTTCGATTTCGGCAGCTTCCGGAGCTTCATAGGGAGCATCAATGCCGGTGAATCCCTTAATTTCTCCGGCGCGCGCTTTCTTGTACAGACCTTTGGGGTCGCGACCTTCACAGGTTTCCAGAGACGCGTTGACGTAGACTTCCTGGAACTGGCCGTCCTTCAGAATCGCACGTACCTGACCGCGGTCGTCTTTGTAAGGTGAAATGAAGGCGGTCAGAACAATCACACCGGCGTCACAAAACAGCTTGGCGACTTCGCCGATGCGACGAATGTTTTCCGTGCGGTCTTCCGGAGAAAATCCCAGATTCTTGTTCAGTCCCATGCGGATGTTGTCACCGTCGAGCACGTAGGTGTGAACACCTTTGTCATGCAGAATTCGATCGACGGCATTCGCGATGGTGCTTTTTCCGCAGCCGCTCAGTCCGGTGAACCACAGGACTGCACCACGGTGGCCGTTCAGTTTTTGTCGCTCTTCACTGGTCACATTGTGATCGTGCCATGTGACGTTGGTCGCCTTTTGTTCTGCCATTTGTCTTCTTGTAACCTTGATTGTGATCGAAACTTGTTCCGGTGACAGTTCAGCCTTCCGCCGATCTCCTCAGCGAACATTCCCGTCGCTCTGCGAGTTCTCGTGGAACCGGACAGGACCAGCGGCTGTCCTGAAGGCTGATGCCATTTCGGGCATCTTCTGCCCGTTTGAGCGGAAATGATAGGTGGCTGCAAAGACATGACAATCGCTGTTATCCTCAAATGTTCACCTTCTCATCACCGGCAAGGCGCAAACCAAAGTGGAAGGAAAACAGCAATTTTCCAGTCAACGCGGACTTTAACCCGTATTTAAGTTGTTGTCCGACAACGGTTTTGGCAGGCTTCGCGAAAATTCACTCTTGGTAATTCCATCGTGAATTCACTGGTTTTGTGCCTGCTTTACGTGCAATCCATGCCCGGGACATGGGCGACATGGTGAAACAATGACCAACGGTCCTGACTTTTCCAAGACAGAACTCATTCCCGCCATTGCTCAGGATGCCGACACCGGCGATGTGCTGATGATGGCGTGGATGAATGAAGAAGCCTACCGTGAGACTCTCAGCAGCGGCCGAGTTGTCTATTACAGCCGCAGCCGGAAAAAGCTGTGGCGGAAGGGCGAAGAAAGCGGAAACGTTCAGGAACTGCGGGCCATTTACTTCGACTGCGACGCCGACACGCTGCTGGTCAAGGTCCACCAAATTGGTGGAGCCGCCTGCCACGAAGGATATCGCAGCTGCTTCTTCCGCCGCCTGGACCCGGCCACAGGAAACGTGACCGTCGAAGGTGAGCGTGTTTTTGACCCCAGTCAGGTCTATGGTAAAAAGTAAGCGCTGGTAAAAAGAGCATCGACTGACGGTCACATGCGTTCGGGGTCGACATCCGGCGGATCCGGTTTGTCGACATTCCAACGAAGGCCCGGTTCGTCAAATGTTCCGCCGGAACAGGCTGCAGAAGTCCTGAGCCTTTATTCACTGCAAGTTGAATCAACGAAATCGAAATGTCAAAACGCATTCTGAAACTTGGAATCCCTGCGGGCAGTCTGCAGGAATCCACCGCTGAGCTTTTCAAGCGAGCTGGTTACAACATTAAGTTTGCTTCACGATCTTACTTTCCGACCGTGGACGATGATGAAATCGAATGCATGCTGATTCGAGCTCAGGAGATGGCTCGCTATGTCAGCAACGGAATTCTGGATGCCGGAATCACCGGGTACGACTGGGTTCTGGAAACCAATGCCGACGTTCACGAAGTGTGCGAACTGGTGTTTTCCAAGGTCAGTCGTCGACCTGTTCGCTGGGTGCTGTGCGTACCGGAAGATTCCCCGATCCAGTCTGTTCAGGATCTGCAGGGTAAGCGGATTGCGACAGAAGCTGTTGGGCTGACGACAGCCTATCTGCAGCGACACGGCGTCACGGCTGACGTGGAATTTTCCTGGGGGGCCACCGAAGTCAAACCGCCCAAACTGGTCGACGCCATTGTGGAAGTGACGGAAACCGGCAGTTCACTGCGAGCCAACAATCTGCGAATTGTGGATGAGGTTCTGCAGAGCACCACGCGTTTCATCGCGAATAAGAAACGCTACGAAGACGAATGGGTACGCTCAAAGATTGACAACATTGCACTGATGCTGCAGTCCTGTCTGGCAGCCGAGGGCAAGGTCGGTCTGATGATGAACGTTCATCGTGAGCAGCTGGATTCCGTCCTGGATATCCTGCCGGCTCTGCAAACGCCGACGGTCTCTCACCTGTCCGACCCGGACTGGGTGGCCGTCAATACAATTGTCGACGAAAGCCTTGTTCGTACCGCAGTGCCTCGCCTGAAGGAGTCTGGTGCCAAAGGGATCGTTGAATATCCGATCAGTAAGATCATCGACTGACCGCGAGACGCTGTTCACGGCTGTGGTTGTCATATTGAGCGACACTCTCTTACGTTTTTCCTCGCAGCGAGACCGATGATGCGTCCATGGATTCTGGCGGAAACGAATTACAATCACGTTCGCGACTGCCAGTATCAGGTGGCCGTTCTGCCGATGGGGGCCACGGAACCGCATAACCTTCATCTGCCCTACGGTACAGATACTCTGGAAGCCGACGCCATTGCTTCCCGCGCTTGTGAAGCGGCGTGGAATAAAGGGGCTCGGGTCGTCATGCTGCCGACGATTCCCTATGGCACGGAAACCAATCAGGCCCAATGCCGCCTGTCCATGAACGTGAATCCGTCCACGCTGGGCATGGTCATTCGGGATCTGGTCGATTCACTGGCCGGACACGGCATTCACAAGCTGCTGATTCTGAACAGTCACGGCGGAAATGAATTCAAACCTCTGCTGCGAGAACTGCAGGGCAAAACACCCGTGCAGCTGTTCCTGTGTGACTGGTTCCGGTCCATCAGCGCGGATGCGCAGAAGGAGATCTTTGACGACGCGGGCGATCACGCCGGGGAAATGGAAACCGCGCTGGGGCTGGCATTCTTTGGTGATCTGGTTCTGAAGAATCCGGACGGCACGCTGGTCGCGGACGATGGAGCCGTTCGGTCGACGCGTTTCGATGCGATCAACAAAGGCTGGGTCAGTATTACTCGGCCGTGGCATCTGCTGACCACCAACACCGGTTCCGGGAATCCTCACCCTGCCACCACAGAAAAAGGTCAGCGGCTGATGGAAGTCATCGTAGCCAGGCTCAGCACATTTCTGGTGGAACTGGCCGCTGCGCCAGTGGATGATCGGTTTCCGTTCTGAGTAACAGACTTCCGTTTCGATGGATAATCCAGCGCTGCTGCACTGCTGTGGGCGAGTCGTTCAGGGTCTGCCTTCACGTCGCCTGACCTTCGCACTTTTGATGATTGTGGCCCCCTCCGGAAGTCTTCCCGCGCTTTTCGAAATGTCGCGGGATCGATAGGCTTCATCGGGCAGGCGTAACTTCTCCATCGGGTTTTGGTAATCGTTTCACTTCAGAATCGCAGGAATGCTGGATACTGATTCCAATTCGACCTCGTTTCACCAGAAGATGATGCAGTCGCGTCGGCACGTGCAGATGGGACGGCTGCTGAAGTCGGAACACCTGGCGATGCTGACGGGTGGTGGATCGGTTCTGATGCACGCCGGTTTCACAGAAGTTGCCGCAGCTCGAGTTCGCGAGGTTTCCATCATCGCGTTCCTGTGTTTCCTGTGGATCACGATCAGTCGGATCCTGAGGTTCCGGCTGCAGCAAAAGACGACGTTGTATCGACCAACGCTGCTCACATCGGGTCTGATTCTTCCGGCCGTCTGTCTCGCGGGACTTCCGTTGGTTGCGGCTTTGTCATCCACCGGCCACCGCTTTGATGCGCTGTTATTGTGGGTTGAAGTCATTCTGGCGACGATGGCGGTCACTTCGCTGCTGACTGCCATTCGTCAGCTGGCTGCTCGCACTCATAATTCGGCCATCCTGTTGGTCGGATCCTTTCTGGCGCTGATCACGGTCGGCACGCTGCTGCTGAAGCACCCGATGTGTCGAGCAAAGCCGGAAACGCCACAGGACGGGACTCCGGCAGCCGTTGTTTCGACAGTGATGGAAACTCCGTGGGACGTGGCGCTGTTCACCGCCACCAGCGCCAGTTGTGTAACGGGGCTGATTGTTGAGGACACTGATACCTATTGGAGCCCCGTGGGGCACGTCGTGATCTTCTGTCTGTTTCAGATTGGCGGACTGGGAATTCTGACGTTTGGTGCCTTCGTGGCGGTCCTCAGCGGTCGGCACGGAATGCAGTTTCGGGAGGCACGAACGCTGCGTGAGGTTCTGGATGCCGAATCGGTCCATGGGTCTCGCCGCTTGCTGGTCACCATTTTGCTGTTCACGGTCAGCGTCGAACTGTTGGGGGCCGTCATGTTGTCCGGCCTGTGGGCGGATAAACCCATGGGACAGCAGATGTGGTTTTCGCTGTTTCATTCGGTCAGCGCGTTCTGCAATGCAGGTTTTTCGCTGAATCCCGGTGGCTTTGATGGCCTGGGATCTCGATGGCAGGTCTGGGGACCGCTGTCGTGGCTGATCATTCTGGGAGGGCTGGGGTTCCCTGTGGTCCACGATTTGTGGACGTGGCTGCGACGACGATGGCGACATGATCATGCAACGCCACTGTTTCGAAAAGCGGGTATCCGACCTCATCTCAGTCTTCATACTCGCATCGTTCTGATCACCGGAGCACTCCTGCTGGTCACCGGCGCGTTCCTCTGGTTTGTGCTGGAATCTCTGCCGCGCGTGAATGCGTCTGAGATCGAAGATCGTGAGGTTGCGGTGGTCGGTCAGGACGCATCGGATGAAAACATTCCGGAGTTCATTGCGACGCCTCCGGATGGTTCCGTGACGACTCGAATGGCGGATGCCTGGTTTCAGTCTGTCACTTTTCGAACGGCTGGTTTCAACACGGTGGATCATCAAGAACAGCATCCTGCCACCAAGCTGATGGCCATCTTTCTGATGTTCATCGGTGCCGCGCCGGGATCGACGGGCGGTGGAGTCAAGACGGTTGTGTTTGCCATCACGGTGCTGAACATCCGAGCTGTGCTGAAAGGGCACAGCCGAGTTGAAGTTTACAACCGCTGCATTCCGGCGACTCAGGTGGCCCGGTCGCTGTCGATGATTGCTCTGGGAATGTTCATCGTGATGGGCACTGCCGGACTGCTGGTCATTTTCGAACACAAACCGCATCTGTTTATCGACCTGCTGTACGAAGCGACCAGCGCGTTCGCCACCGTTGGCGTGTCCGCAGGCGTCACCCCCGATTTATCCCTGCCGTCGCGCGTTCTGATCTGCCTGGTGATGTTGCTGGGACGCGTCGGTCCGGTCACAATGCTGCTGGCGATGGCCGCGCCTCGCGATGGCGGTCACTATGATTACCCGGAAGAGCGTGTCAGTCTGGGATAGTGTTCGGGGTTCAACATCCAGCGTCGTGGGCAGTAAGTCGCACCGCGGATGCGACCAGCGCAGAACAGACCGCAATCCTCCTGCCGACTTGCCCGATTTCTGTCTGCCATTCAAAAGGCAACTGTTTTGGAACTCGACGACGAACTGTGTTACTGCTTCCACGTGACGAAACGTAAGGTGATGAACTACCTTCGTCGCGAACGGCCGCGCGTTCCCAGTCAGTTGAGCGAATGCGGTGGAGCGGGAACCGGTTGTGGCTGGTGCGTTCCATTTTTGCGGCGATGCTTTGAAGCAGAAAACGGAACCGGGTCCGCCGACATCGAACTGACGCCGCAGCAGTACGAAAGCATGCGGGCGGAATACATCGCACAGCGGAAATCGTCGTCTTCGTGACGTTCACGGTGGCCAACCAATTTCAAACAGACAACAAACCTGCGTTTCTGTTCGACGGATGCCCCTCGTCAGTTTACTGCGTGTAAACTGAGGACGCATACGGGGCCTGAAGCGGAACGGCGATCACCTGTTCGCCGACAGCATCGGAAAGAACCGGCCATCCAGCGGCTGGCCCGGGGCAATGGAGGGAACGCCGTCCAGTAATGGCTCAGAAGAATCGCTGCAGACGCCGTCGCGAACAACGTTCAGCACGAGAGCTCGGCGAGGCCCCGCGGTGCGGTTTTCGAAGGAACCATGCACCATCAACGGATGATGAAACACGCAGGCTCCGGCGGGCAGTTCCGCTGCCACCGGCTGCTGAAACTGTTCCCATTGTTCATCCGACAGCACCTGCCGAATAGCCGTCATGTCTCCGGCGAGTCCGGTAATCGGCAACAGCGACCAGCGATGACTGCCCGGAATATACTGCACGCAGCCATTGTCGGCGGTTGCGTCATCCAGACCGATCCAGCAGGTCAGGTGAGCCACCGGTTTGGTGCGAGTCCAGTACGAATAGTCCTGATGCCAGGCCACGACACCTCCGTGCATCGCCGGTTTGCAGAATAACTGGTCGTGCCAGAACCGAACGGGGCCGTCCAGTAACTGTTCCGCCAGCTGCACAAACGCCGGGTTCCATAAGGCATCATGAAAGCCCGGACGCAGTCGCCAGGAACCCAGTGCATGAAAGAGCACCGTGTTGGGGTCGGTCGATTCGTTCGAATGATATTCGTACCAGAATTCGGAACCTTCGTGTCCCGGCTGAGTCAGCTCTGCAAGTTCCGTCCGCAGAGTTTCGATCTGCTGATCCGTCAGAATCTTCGGGCCGATCAAAAACCCGTTCTGTTCGTATTCGGCCAGTTGATCCGCGGAGAAGCGGGCGCCGAGTTGGCTGTTGGATTGAAACAGGTCGGTCATCAGACCATGGTGTTCGGCCAGATCATTCATGTTTGCATTCGGATTCTATGAAAAGTGGATCGCTCCGACCCCGTTGGTTTTGAAACCCCTGCGATCAATCATTCTTCGGCATCGCTTCCAACAATCGTCAGTTGCGATTCGCCTGCCGCAGTGGACGACCACGTCATGATGGTTTCCGCAAACAACGTGTGTCGCTGGTCTTCAGTGAGCTGATCACCGTTACCCAGAACCGGACGACGGATCACCAACCGTCGAGGAGCGATCATGGCGGCGATCTGATCGACGTCCCCAAAGTCGCGCAGGATCGACGGAACCAATAATCCCAGCCGCTGATTTTCATACGGTTCGGCACTGATCCACGAAGCCAGCAGCCCGGTAACACGGCATTCGTCGATGCGATCATCCAGAGCCGCCGTCGTTAGAGCCATCATGGATGCAGGGCCGTCGGCGACCACTCGAATCAAGTCCCCATCACTGTCCGCACCACAGCAGGCCGTGATTCCGCACTGAACGTCCATCACCCATTGCCCCAGCAATGGCCGACCCAGCCACAACGACCATTCGGCCGAATTGTGATCCGGCGCGCGGCCGACTTGATCGCGTGGCCACGCTTTCTGCCCGGTGGCTCGAACCGGAAGGACAATGATCTGCAGACCGTTCCGAACGGTTTCCTCGGATGGAACATGGGGTTCAATACTTTCGCGGCCCGATGTTGGCACAGTCGCAGTGACTCGGATCTCCGTTGCGGTCACGGGGCCATCCACCGGCGTCCGGACGGTGGCATTCAGAATGACTCCCTCTTCCGGTTCGAAGATGACGGCTTCGTGACGAATTCCCGCTGCTTCTGACACAACGGTCCGTCGGACGTTCAGATTGTCGAAGCTTCTGTTCGTCGAGCTGTTCGGAATGTTCAGCAAATCACGAAGCTGCTTACGTCTTTTCGGAAGATCGGCTGGCTTTCGTGGCGTTGCCGGAGACCGGTTGGCCATCAGTTTTTGGCCTTCGGCGGCGGCGAACATCGGAATGGTCACCCAGTCCGCTGGTCGACTGGTTCCCGGAAAGCATCTCAGAGCTTCCGGGTCTTCGGTCTGATGATCCGGTTCGGGAATCGGCGAGCCGTCGCCCTGTTCCTTCAAATGCAGAGTCATCCAGCCATACATCGCTTCGCGCATGGGCTGGTTGTAATCGTGCTGCGATTCAAACGTGGCGTGCCGCAGCGCGGCGGGACGATCAAACAAACCGTAGACCGGTTGTGTCATGGCGATCGATTTTCGAGCTTCATTCACGCTGAACTGAAATGCATCGCGGGTGGCACTGATGACCATCAGTGCTCGTGGAGCCGTCAGTGACAGAACGCCCCATTCTTCGGTGAACTGCAACGCTCCGGGAACGACTTCGCACATGCAACAGGCCGCTCCCAGATACGCCTGATAGTTGCCCACGGAACAAACCGGTACTACGGCAGAAAAGCGTTCGTCCCATGCTCCGGCATACATGGTTTGATTGCCGCCACCACTGGCTCCGGTGATGCCCAGTCGACGGGCGTCGACGTCCGGACGACTGATCAGATAGTCCACGGCTCGCATGTTTTCATAGACCTGCAGCCCGCTCAACGGACGGCCGATCGGCCACAACGTTGCCGCAACCATTTCACCGTGATACTGTCCCAGTTCCGGAGTGATCGCTCGTTCTCCGGCACCAAAGGCATCGACGGCCAGCACGACAAACCCCAATTTGACCAGTCCAAGGCAGCGAGCCTGAACGTGAGGATCCTGTTTGGCTCCACGCCAGTGTCCATGAACGCACAGCACAGCCGGATGACGGCCGGGCGAATGCGGTCGATACAGATTGGCCGTCATGCGAACGCCGGGAAACGTCTGAAACGTCAGCTTTTCGACGTCGTAGCCGTCTCGCTGAAGGATGTCGTGCGTCTGTGGCTCCAGCGGTGCGTGTTCGTTCGGAAAACCACCCCACGCGGCCTCCAGTTGGTCTCGAAGCTGCTGCCGCTGTTTCTGCCACGACGCCAGATCGGCCGGTGAGCGATCGGCGGATCTCAGCTCACGAGCCGACGTCTGAATGAACGACAGAAATTCATGTGGCGGGTCTGCCGTTTGAGCCACAACTGATGTTGGCAGCACGACGCATGCTGCCAACACCGACCAGAACCACACGGGGAGTCCCACCGTCAAAGAAAGCAGCCGCATACGAACGTCCCAATCCCGCAGAAAACGGTGAGTCTGACAATCAGGAAGCTGATCCCGCGAAGTCTGGTCATGATATGACGTTCGCGTTTCCACAGAGTGCTCTATTCGGCCGCGACTCCCGTGAAGTATTCCGGTTCGCTGCCCGCTTTCCATTTGATGTTGCAGCCGATGCTGGGCAGCTGTTCCGATGCGACTTCGCCTCCGGCCAGCACAGCGTCCACAGCCGCTCGCAGATCAGCACCGGTCACAGGCTTGCCATTGCCCGGCCGACTGCTGTCAAACTGGCCACGATAAACCAGCGAGTGATCGGCATCGAACAGGAAGAAGTCCGGAGTACAGGCGGCTCGATAGGCTTTGGCCACGGACTGGTCGGCGTCGAACAGGTATGGGAAGGTGTAGCCTGCCGCCGCCGCTTCTTCCTTCATCTTGTCCGGACCATCCTGAGGATAGGCGCCCACATCGTTGGAACTGATGCCCACCATGGCCAGCCCTTTTGCCTGATATTCTTTGCCAAAGTCGGCCAGAGCAGATCTCAGATGAACGACAAACGGACAATGGTTGCACATGAATACCACCAGCAGAGGCTTCCCGGCAAACTGAGCATTACTAACCTGATTGCCGTCAACATTCGTCAGTGCAAATGCCGGTGCCTTTGTGCCGATGGGCAGCATTGTGGAAGCAGTTTTGACCATGATTAATCCTTTTCGATGTAAAGCCGGACTTAAGCTTCGTCAAGCAATGCTCAAGCCCCGCGCGTTCTGCTGTCGAAGGGCAGGCGTCTGCCCGATGTATTCGGTCTGAAGATAGTCGTCTGCCTGTGAAACGTCAAAACAGAGGTAAGAGGCAATTTCCGGCTTGATGAAATTATCATCGCCCGCCGTTGAGTTCTGTGAACATGGGCTGCGGGTGCCGACCGTCGTTCAAACACCGCCTGTGACCTTCCTTCGACGGCAATTCGAAGGCCACTGGCGGTCGTTGTTCGCCGATTTCGCGTGATGTGCTGCACGGCGGAAGGTGCCCGCGACTGAATTCCAATTCGCGACGAATTCCGCAAGAATGAAGCGGACTTTGAATTCAGATCCAGTGAATCTCGTTCGCAATCTTATCCTGCTTTCCACATTCCGCCGATGTTCACCATGCATACACTGCCCCGCGAGCTTGAACTCCGGACGCTTCGAACAATGCCCCAGGCTTCGCTTTTGTCCTTGCGCATCGCGTTCGTGTTATTTTTTGTCGTCTTCAATCCAACATTCGCTCAGGATTCGCCCACCACACGCTGGTTGCGACAGAAGGTGAATCTGAATGGCGCGTTGCCTGAAGAAGCGGAACTACGAGTTTCCAGTTCCGGCAATGTGTCGGTCTATCTGAACGGTCAGCGGCTGTTGAAGGCGGAACAGGCAACCACAGGCGTGTTGCAGTTTGCTGTCGGTTCGCTGCTTCGCAACGGCGAAAACTGCGTGGCATTGTCCATTAGTGGAACGACGGAACCGGAAGTTGGTATTCTGCTGTTGTCCACAGCCGCCAATCTGCCTTCGCTGGGTGACACGTGGAAAACAGCACCGGAACCTCCGCCGGTCGGCTGGCAGCAGACGGACTTCAATGATCGTGACTGGACGGCATGGAAAGCGGCGAAGTCGCTTTCTGCAGACGAACTTCGTACGGCCAACGTCACTCAGATTGAATGGCAGACTTCCACAAAGCCGCGTTACGCCGATGGAAAGTTTGCCTTCCGAGAAGGTGATCATGTTGTGCTGCTGGGTGGCACGTTCATCGAAAGGGGTCAAAGCTTCGGGCACCTCGAATGCGCGTTGCTCCAGCATGTCGCCGGAAAGCATGTCACCATGCGAAATCTCGGCTGGAGCGCGGACACCGTGTTCGCGGAATCTCGTGGCATTTTTGATTCACCCGAAAAGGGCTACCTGCGAATGATCGAACATGTGCGGGCCGAAGAGCCGTCGGTGATTCTCGTCTCCTACGGTCAGAATGAAGCTCTGAGCTTTGCTGCCGGTGATGCGGGACTCACCAGATTTCGCGATGGTCTGCAGAAGTTGTGTGGTGATCTGCAAACGACGGGGGCCGAACTGGTTCTGCTTTCGCCGCACCCGTTTCTCACCGCCCCGCCGCCGATCCCCGATGCGTCTCGCTGGAATCCTCGCCTGCTGCAGTTCGCGGACGTCGTGCGTGACGTGGCTGCGAGTCGCAATTGTGCCTTTGTTGACCTGCAGTCATCGCTGGATGAGGACATGCAGAAGGTTCATGTTGCGGGCCGCTGTCCGCCACCGGCCGGGCTGACCGATCTGCAGCAGCATCCGGCACTGGTTGAGGCGATTCATTCGGTGTGGACCGATAACGGGATGCACTGGACGTCGGCTGGTTATGCGGCGATATCGCCTGTGCTGGCGTCTCGACTGACCGGCACTCCATTGCATCCGGCGGAGATCGTCATCGATCTGACAAAGCGGACCGCGACCGCATCGGGCGGCGAACTTCGAGACATCCAGTGGGACGACGCCGGCGGTCAGATTCGACAGCTGCAGTTTCGAGCACAGCAACCATCGGTGGTGCCGCTGCGGATTGACCTTCGATCAGACATGACCATGAATCTTCCGGAAACGCTGTCGGTCAGTTCCAGTGGAGAAGACGGTTTGTCAACGGAACTGATGGTCTGTCCATCAACGGATTCTGACGACAAGCAGCTGGTGTTCACAGACGATCAGAATCAGCGCTATGAACGCCTTCGTCAGCTGGTGGTTCGCAAGAATGAATTGTACTTTCATCGCTGGCGGCCTCAGAACATCACCTATCTGTTTGGGTTTCGTAAACACGAACAGGGCAACAATGCCAGCGAAATTGCTCAGTTTGATCCGCTGATCGCCGAACTCGAACGGCAGATCGCGGCCGCTTCCGCTCCGGAATGGGTGCGGATCACTTTTTCGCAGTCGTCCGCAGGCAACGCACCGCAGAACTGATCAGCCAGCCTCACTCTTCGCTGACCGATCACGCCTTCCACGGAATCACAACTCATGAAAATATCCGCTTTGTGTCACTGTCGTTTGTCACCAGCCGTTCTGCTGACAGTCTGCACGTTGTTGTCCGCTCAGCCTGTTCATGCTCAACGCGACCTGAAGAACATTCCCGTTCCTGACCCCGAACTGGAACGCAGCACCTTCCGGCTGCCGGAAGGTTTCGAAGTCAATCTGTTCGCGGCCGATCCCGCCATCGCCAAGCCGATTCAGATGAACTTCGACGAACACGGGCGCCTGTGGGTCGTCAGTTCCGAAGTGTATCCTCACATCGAACCCGGCGCGGAGGCGGTCGATCGAGTGCTGGTGCTGGAAGATAAAGACCACGACGGCGTTTCGGATCAGACTCACATCTTTGCCGATGGCCTGCTGATTCCCACCGGTATCGCTCCGGGAGACGGCGGTGCCTATGTCGCCAACAGCACCGAACTGCTTCACTTTGCCGACACCGATGGCGATCTGAAAGCGGATTCCAAACGAGTCGTCCTGTCCGGATTCGGCACGGAAGACACTCACCACATCCTGCACACTCTGCGCTGGGGAGCCGACGGCTTTCTGTACTTCAATCAGTCCATCTACATTCACAGCCACATCGAAACACCATGGGGCGTGCGTCGTTTGAATGCGGGAGGCATCTGGCAGTTTCGTCCGGAAACGCTGGAGCTGGGTGTGCTGATGCGAGGCCTGGTGAATACATGGGGTCACCACTTCGATCGGTTCGGCCAGTCGTTTGCAACAGACGGCGCGGGCGGTGAAGGTATCAACTACGTTGTGCCAGGTGCTTACTATTTCACGGCTGCGGATGCTCCGGAAATTCTTCATGGGCTGAATCCAGGAAGCCCCAAGCACTGTGGTCTGGAAATCGTGGAAACTCCCGCGTTGCCTCCGGACTGGCAGGGCAGCGCCATCACGAATGACTTTCGTGGGCATCGAGTCTGCCGGTTTGTGCTGACGGAAGATCGTTCCGGCTACATTTCACGCGAACAGCAGGAAGTGATTGCTTCCGATCACGTCGCGTTCCGGCCCATTGATGTCAAGCTGGGACCGGATGGTGCCATCTACATTGCCGACTGGTACAACCCCATCATTCAACACGGCGAAGTCGACTTCCGGGATCCACGACGTGACCATACCCATGGTCGCATCTGGCGAGTTCGATGGACCGGCGCTCCTCCGCAGGCTGATCTGAACATTGCCGAAATGTCCAATGCGGAACTGTTTGAACTGATTTCCGGCAATGACAGCTTCCGCCGTCTGGCCGCTCATCAGGTGCTGCGGCAGCGAGGCGAACAGGTGCTGCCGGATCTGAAATCATGGGTGAATCAACTGCCGAACACGGCAGATGCACTGACGCAGAAACTGGAAGCTCTGTGGTGCTGTCAGGGAGCACGCACGATTGACGATCAGCTGCTGACGGAACTGCTGAACTGCGAAGACGGTCGCGTGCGAGCCGCTGCGGTTCGAGTCCTTTCGCACTGGAAGTATCAGGTCCCCAACGGAACCGGTCGGCTGAAGACCTTCGTCAATGATGTTCATCCGCGAGTCCGGCTGGAAGCTGTTCGAGGCCTCGCGTATTCGTCACTGGAAGACTGCGAATTCCAGGCTGCCATGTTCAACGCCGATGCAGATTCACAGGCCGCACTGATCGCTCAGCGAGACGACCCGACAAAGGTCAACGCTGTACTGCAGGCCACCGATCATCCCACTGACGTCTTTCTGGATTATGCCGTGCGACTTTCTGTTCGCGAACTGGCTTCTCAATGGCAGCCGGCGTTTCGGGAAGGAAAGATCCACTTCGAAAACATCGACCACCTGCTGACCGCCTTCAGTGCCGTCGGACAGGGGGCGCCGGTGGATGTGCTGCTCGGTCGGCTGAACGACAGTTCTCTGAACGACGAAAAACAAGGCCAGCTTGCGTCGCTGATTTCGACCTCCGGAACACCCGAACAGATTGCTCAGTTGGTGAGCACGTCTGCGACCAGCGGCAAAGGTCGTCTGATTGAAACGGCTTTAGCGGAAACAGCTCGCCGACATCTGGCGGTTCCTGTATCAGCGAAAGCTGTCAACGAGCTTTCGACGGTGACCGAACCATCCGTCAAAGCAGTGCTGTTGAAAGCGTCCGGACAGTGGAAGTGGCCCGGATTTCAGAATCAACTGGCTGGCATTGCACGCGATGCTGCGGCAGATGTCGTCTCGCGTCGCGCCGCGTTGGAAGGTCTCGCACTCAGCGGCGAACCCGCAGCGCTGGCCGTTGTTCAGGAAATCGCGGCCGCCGCCAATCAGCCCACACCGCTTCGCATTCACGCAACAGCCATGCTGACGTCGCTGCGTCCTGGACAGGCGGCAAAAATCGCCGTCGGTGTGTTTGCCGCGTCCAGCGTCGAACAGCACCCCGAAGATCTGATGCGAAGTTTCCTGACGACTCGCAACGGCGACACACTTCTGGCCACGGCATTGAAAGAAGCCAATCTGCCGTTGTCGTCCGAAGTGGCTCGTGAGCTGCTGCGAATCGCTCGCGAGTCCGGTCGGACCAATGCCGATCTGGAGAATGCTCTGAAGGCCGCCGGCAACATCACCAGCCGTCGCACGATGAGCGACGACGAAAAGGCGGCACTACTGAATGCTGTGCAGACTACGGCATCGGCAGCCGATGGAGAAGTCGTGTTCCGCAATCAGAAACTGGGCTGTTTGAAGTGTCACGCCATCGGCGGATCGGGCGGTCGAGTCGGACCGGATATGGTCAGCCTGGGCGGAAGTGCTCAACCCGATTATCTTCTGGAATCGCTGCTGAATCCCAACGCCAAGGTCAAGGAAAACTATCACACCATTGTCGTGGCCACGACGGAAGGCAAAGTGCTGTCCGGTGTGCAGGTCAAACGAGCTAAAGATGAAATCATTATTCGCACGGCTGACGACCAATTGGTCACCATTCCCGGCAATCAGGTGGAAGATGTCGCTGCAGGAGTCTCTCTGATGCCGGAAGGCCAGGTTGATACTCTGACCGACGGCGAACTGGCTTCGCTGGTCCGTTTCCTGTCCGAACTGGGTCGCACACCGGAATATTCCATCGGCCGTCGCCTGTTCGCTCGCACGTGGGAAGTCATGCAGGCCACCGATCAGGCCGCCTATCAACTGCGTCGCACCAGCTACGGAACGGCCGCCGGCGATGACCCCGCGTACACCTGGCAGCCTCAGTACAGCATGGTCAACGGAAGTCTGCCGCTGTCCGACATTCCGGTTGTGTCTGTGAAGAATCGTTCGGCGGCGGGCACTCGCGGAGTCGGGTTTGCTCGCTGTTACCTGCAGGTCGAAACCGCCGGGAAGGTGTCCATTCGATTGAATGACACGTCAGGGCTGGAAGTCCGTCTCAATCAGCGGCCGATTGATGTCGACGACACGATGACCTTTGATGTCACTCCAGGTCGACACCGACTGACGTTCTCTGTCGATCGTGAAGTTCGAAACGTACCTTTGCAGCTGGAATTTCTCACCGACGAAACAACCGCCGTGGCGACCTTCGTCAACTGACCGCGACTGTCGGTCAGTTGACTTTAGGTCAGGTTCCCGCCTGACAACCGGACTGTCTGACAACTGCACGTGACGTTGACACAGTGTCTCCGGACGTTCGCCGCAGACAGACCGTAGGGCCGTTCCAATGAATCATCCATTGCAGATTGCAGTCTGGGCCTTGATGGCCATCGCGGCGGTCACGGCCATTGCGACTCTGTTTTCGTTTCTGTCTTTGAAACGACTATGGCTCAAAGCGTTCCTGCATGGAGCTCCTGTGTCGCTGATGAGCATTGTCATGATGCAGCTTCGCGGAAGTCCGGTCCGCCTGCTGATCGACGCTTTGATTCAATTGAAACATCAGAACGTGAACGCCACCATCGCGGACGTCGAACGAACTTACTGGGCCGCAGGCGGTCAGGTTTCTGCCGGCGATGATCTCGTCGAACGGGTCAAAGCATCGAAAGCCGAATGACGACCATCGTTCATCGCAGCGTCAGCATCTGTGATGATCAGCCTTTTCAGGAAACTCACCAGACATACGCTCTCCCAGTCGCTGTGTGCCACGGGAACGCCATGGTCCGTTGCCGCGACATGATCCGCGGAACCGTTTTCGAGTTTCGAGATGGAATCCGGACAGCAGCAGTGAAGCAATACTCGCGTTTGATGGCGTGCGGAGATTCGAGACCTGCGAACAATGAAGGCTTGTCGAAAGCCGAGGTGGTTGACGTCGGACTCTTCGTGTCGGTTTGGCACCATGGCCCGATCCGAGTATGGTGCAGGGTGAATTGTGTTGGTCTGATAGATCGACGTGGCAGGGAAATGGCCTACTGGATACAGGATCTGTGCGATGTCAGCCACGACAGATGCCGGGCGGGCGGCTTGCCGCCGTGAGAACTTTATCCCATTCAATCGCAACACCGTTGTGAAGATGTGTCTGCAGGACGGTGCGTTATCGGCGGACCAGCAGGAGGCGTTTCGAGAACTCTGCGAGATTCTGACGGCGTGGAACCACTTTGATTTTCTTCGGGTCTGGGAAGCCGTTCGCGAACACTACGATCCCTTTGATCCCGATCGCGACACCATCTGTCTGGAACCGCCGGAGTCTCTGGCGCACCATGAGTCAGCAATGGTGGATCTGTTCCGTTCCGTCGCTGAACGAGCGAACTATTTCGAAGTCGATGAAGACACAATTGAAGAGTGCTTTCACAAGACGACGCTGATCGATTTGTCCACATTTGTCGACCTGCAGGATTTTGAACGAATCCTGTGTTTTGCCCGAGGCGACGTTCAGTCGTCCACGACCGTTCGAAAGTGGTTTCGGAGGCGTCAGGTGCCGGTTGATGTCCTGAAACGTGTTGTCCTGTTGCTGAAGTTTCGAGACGAACAGTATTTTCATTCGTCCGCCAAAAAAGCGAAACAACTGGCAGAAGGTTCGTTTCAGCCCGGGGCCGTTTACGTATGGCTGTATCGCGATGTCCCCAAATTTGATTTGGAACTGCTGTTCCCCAATGTTCGGATTGGCATGAACCTGCGGCAGAAGCTGATGTTTGCCGTGCCGATGCTGGGTGGCAGCATCGCGGTACTGCTGAAGACTCTGCCTCAGCTGCTGATCATCGCAGCACTGGTTCTGTTTCTGATCGGAGGAACGGACTGGCTGGATCGCACGGGAGTCGATCAGCAGCAGGTGACTCATATCATGCCGGTCGTCACGTCGTCGCTGGCTTTGGGAGTCGCACTGGGCGGATTTGCCGTCCGACAGTGGGGCAACTTTCGCCGCAAGCAGCTCAAGTTCCTCAAAGACGTCGGCGAACAGTTGTTCTTTCGCCATCTGGCCACCAATCGAGCCGCTTTTGCACGTCTCATCGAAAGTGCTCAGGAAGAAGAAGCCAAGGAGATGATTCTGGTCCTGTTCCACCTGCTGAAAAATCAGGGCACCGATCTGACGCCCGCGGACCTGGACGCATCCATCGAACGCTGGATGCAGGAAAAGTTTCAGACCTCTATGGATTTTGACATCAACGGCCCGCTGCGCCGCCTGTCTGCTCTGTCTGCTCCGGATCAGGACGATGGGACGATTGACATGCTGAAGACAGACGAATCAGGGCACCTGAAGGCGGCTTCCATCCGTGAAGCGAAGTACATTTTCGACCATCTGTGGGACAATGCCTATCATTACCAATTGTGTGATCCGGAAATCGCCTCAGCCACGGCCCCCATCAACGGAACCTGAGAACAACCCGCTGCCACCGATCGTTCGAGCAAAGTTGCTCCACACCTTCGACACCGCATTCCGCGGTTACCGGAACACCGAATTCGCCACCGACCCTGTGCCGTTGAAATCGTGACTGAATGACGAAAGGTCACGACATCATCCGGCACCGCTGTGCATCATACGCGGCAGCAGAATTGCAGATTTCCCGTGAACCTTCTGACGCTGTCCTGCGTCTCTAATCGCAACCGGCTGGCAATGGTCAGCAGCACTCGCTCAAACGCAGCTTTGGAGTTTCCCTTCGATGTCTTTCTTACGGTCAAGTTTCATAAGCGAACGCTTGGGTACCGGGCGCGATTCCTGGCCGGGTTGCCACCTGGATCAAAGGAATAGCGCGCTTCCCGCCCAGAATCTGCGCTTGTGACACCTTGGCTGTATTTGGAGACCACTCCAAAGCCCGGTGTCACAAAGGCATCGAGCTTTATTCGTCGGCTGCGATGTCCTGACGA
>JAGQPY010000579.1 GCA_020426485.1 Planctomycetaceae bacterium | reverse complement strand
CAATACCTCCCCTGCGGGTCGGGTTCAACGAAGAGGGTGATACCGACCCGGAACTCGACGGCGAATGGAGGCTGGAACGGGTCACCGGCCTTGGCGTAGTCGGTCACGAAACGGGGCTTTTTTTGCAAACCGAGGCCGGAAAGTGGTCGCACGTCCGGGGAACTCGCAAAAGCAATTTTGGCCGTCGCATCGATCCGAAAACTGCTCCAGCAACCGTTGACATTGTGCGACTCGATCTGCCGGACGCACCGCCGATCTGGAGTGGCATCTACAAAATCGAGGGCAATACTCTCACCATCGCGTGGGCTCCCTCTGACGGTTCAGCTCCACGGCCAAACGACTTCAGTGGCAGCGTGGGCACGGTGCAGACATGGAAACGTGTTGAAAAGCTGCCAACGTTCGCGACACCCCAGGAACTTGTGGATTATGTCAGCAAAATGAACGCCGGGAATTCGGAAGACTCATCGAAGGCGATGGAACAGATGTTCGCCCTGGTGACCGAAGACGAAATCAACCGCTTCGCCGGATTGATGCTGCGAACGACATCCATGATGCAGATGGCGGCTGGACTGGGAGCAGCGTTCGGCAATTCAGAGGGGGCAGACGGAAATGCTGAAGGGCAGCAGGTTGCCGATTTTCTGCAGACTGTTGGCCGCTTGAATCTGATTGTTGATAAGTATCGCAGTCAGGATCCCTCCCCGGAAGCCCTGGCGGCTTACCAGCAAATCGCCGGTGGATTGAACCTGTCGATGCTGTTTCAGGGCGGCCAGCCATCGCCCAGTCAAAGTGTGGATGATTATTCACGGAAGCTGCGGCTGGCGGCAGGAGTCCTCAGCGATCCGAGATCATTCGTGACGGAACTGACGCACGAACTTCAAAACCTGGAGGCCATTCAGGCGGACAGCGGAACGAACGTTGTCAATGCACAGCAGAAGGCGAAGCCTGACTGGCAGGTCACTGTCAACGGAGATACAGCAGTTGCGACAGATGGTTCCATAGACCCGGACTCATCAAGCAGTACAACGGCCACATCACTTCCGGCAAGAATGGAACTGATCAAGGTCGGCGACACATGGAAGATTTCCAGCCTGATTCCGGACAGGGTAATCATGGAAATGCAGCACGGGCCCACGGTCAGCAACAGTTCATCCGACAGCAGCGGCCCCCCTTCGCCATCAATGGCTCCGGTGACGACATTCAGTGGCATCAATGCCGCCGTGGCGAGCACCGATCTTGTCCCGTTCGTGCAACTCAACGGTTCCAACACAACGACTTCGACCGTGTACACGGAAGAACAGACTGCAGTTGCCATCGGAACCAAATCCACGAATGGCAAATACCTCAATCGCCGTCTGAAAAAAGGCGAACAGATCACAGCCGAGATGCTGATCGACAAGCCGTCTACTGAGCAGATTATCAAGTTCTGGCTGGAAGAAGCTGAAAATCGACGAATCGTCTTTCAGCATGTCTATCAGTGTTTTACTCGAGAACCGGAGTTTGTGAATTCCATCCCCTATGACGCTCGCCATTCTGCGAAGGCATTCAACGATGATCTGCCGGAATGGACAAACGATTATCTGGCAGCTTTGACAGAACGGCTGACAGCAAAATCGATCGAAAAATGGACCGGCGAAGAAGTCGATCTGCTGTGGTCCATTTCAGACGTAATCTTCTTTCAGCGAACGTCCGACACGCGAAATCTCAAGGTGATCGGCGACATCCTGAAACGGTATGTCAGTGTTGACAACGCAGAATTGGCGAAGATCTCAGCCATTGATGTGCGCAGACGAGCTCATTCCATGTTGATTCTTGGCGAGGCCGTGCGACTGAACGGATCGCTTCCCATCAGCGTGCTAGAGCTGCAGCCAACCGAGCGATTCATTGACACAAAGTTAAAGCTGCTGAAACAGATGGTTGAAAACGGAGCTGATCAGACATGGATCAGCCAGGAACAGATTCGTTTGGCAGGCCTGCTGAATGAAGCTCCCGTGCAGGCATTGAAGCTGTTGCTGACTTCGGCCCTGATCGAGAATCGCAGCGATCTCAAGCACTGGATCTTCGCGATGTCAACGGACGCCACCTATCAGGCATGGCGATCTTCGCCTGAGGAAGATTACTCACCGCCGGTTGACCCGGTCGTGGTGATTGCGGTGGCCGAACTGCTGGCCGGCAGAGACGAAGTGACGGACAGCAATCTGGTTCGACTGTTCGAAATTGACCACCCGGGGTACATGTTTTCTCGCCATGTGACGGATATCCTGGCCGGCGACCTTGCGTGGCGTGAATCCGTGTTGAAGCTGATGGTCAGCATTTACTCCAAATCGAAGAACGTCGATTTGAAATCGAATCTCGCGAAGCTCGCTCCGGCGGTGCCAGTCCTGGCGAATCAGGCGGAAGCAGAACACCGGACTCAAAGCCGAACGTCCCGGATGCCCAATGGACTTGAGGTCGCAATGAAATTGCCCAGCGGACCACATCAGGTCAAACAGGAATTCAAACTGAAGGTTGTCATCGCGAACGCGACAGCAAGCCCGATCCAGCGAATCGAAGTTTCTCTGCAGGTGCCTCGAGGCCCCATCAGTGTTCGCGGTGCAACACCCACGGCCATACTCAAGGCCGACATGGTTCAGTTTAAGCCAATCGATCTGCAGCCTGGTGAGAGTCGAGAACTGGTCGTGCAGCTACGCGGGGAAATTGTGACGGCTGAGTGCGTGGTTGTTACGAATGTCACCTGTGAAGGCCAGTTCGAGCCTCTTGGTATTTCGATACCGGTCGCCATTTTTCCGGCTCCGGAAGCAGGTCCGGAACCAAGTGTGCCTCGAAGCGAGAAGCCGAAAGAACAGCCGGGCTCGGAACAGTTGACTCAGAACACCGTCGACGTAAACAGAGTCAGTCCCAAAGATGCAGCGGCGAAAATGACGGCCCCGGCAACGCCCGACAATTCGCTCGAAACCTGGCTCAGGAACATCCGTTCCATTGGTCCAGATGCCGCAGCAAAACGTGATGCGGCGCTGGTGCAAGTTGAAGCAGCGTTGAAGTCCGATGATGTGGCTCAGAATGTGGCGGCGACGCAGGCGCTGGCTCAGACGGGGGATGTGAAGTATGAGAAGGCGAAGTATCGCGAACGGATTCTGGAACTGTGTCGGTCGTCAAACCGAGATCTGGTAAAGTCGGCGCTGTATGCGTTGCACA
>JAGQPY010000578.1 GCA_020426485.1 Planctomycetaceae bacterium | reverse complement strand
CAGGTCATGATCCTGCGGCTTCGTATTGAAGTAGAACAGTCTCAGAAAACAGCGGGCCAGGTCCAGTCGAACGGCTGTGGCAGTCGGGTCATTCAACGCTTGTTCAACCTGTTCGCGCAACCGAGTCAAATCTTCCGGATCACAGCGCGGGACGGGAAAGGTGATCGCCGACAGTAAAGCCTTCTCCGGCTGAACCGATCGCTCACCTTCAGACAGTTGCTGCCTGCCCACATGAAATGACGCCCCGGAAATCGTGCCACCGCCGAAGTGGACATCAAAGCCAACATAAAACGTGCGAGCCGGCACGGCCTGCGTGCGATAGGTCTGGCGATAATGAACGGTGCCGGCCGCATCGGTGATCGTGAGTCGACGCAGCCTGGACGTCCGACCGCTGGATTGGTTCTCAATACGAATGATCCAGTCGGCGTCATCGGGCGCGACCGGTTCAACTTGTCGCAGTCGCTCGTCCTGAGTCAGCCGCAGCGCCCAATTCGCTTCCACCGATTGAACGGCTTCGATGAAGTTGCGACCGGCGAAACGCTTTGCCAGCGGCGGAAATTCGCGAACAATCTGCCCCGGTTCGAAAGGAAAGATTCCCGCGGCGGGATCGTCCTGAGCAGACATCAAAGCGTAGGCCTCAGCCTGCGGTTGACCGGCGTTCCCGTTTTTTCCGGCCGTCATCAGCGTGACACTCTGAACGTCCGGCGAGTCCAGTGCCGCCAGACACAGGTAGTCACATTGTGGTTCATCGCAGCGATCAGCCATTTCCAGCCGGACGTGCCCGCCAAGGCTGATCGGTTGCTGTGGGATGACATCGGGCAGTCGGTTGGCGTCGTAACTTGCGATCGCTGACCTGCGAAACGGCTGCACCACAATCCAACCCAACGCGATCGCAATGCAGAACGCCGCTACTGTCGATGTCACGGATGAAGAGTTCGGCAACAGCCGACGAATCCCGGCGGTTGCGGCCAAATAGACGAACACCGTGGGAGCACACGTGAGAACCAATCCGGGAATCACGAGCAGGACATACCCCAGCACGACCAGCTTCGGAGCCGCCAGCGCCAGTCCTGCCAGAATCCCGGTCATCATGAGTGCGTATTTCATCATCCTGTTCACAACAGTAATCAATTTCTCGCGGCGCAATCGATTCAATCGTCACAAACGCACGACTTGCACCACTTCAGCAACCCCAGCCGTCTAAGACTCTAGCTCGTGCGTGTCAGAAAATGCGTTTGGAGCGGAGAAAAGGAGGCGCGGAAGAGAAAAGGCTCCGCGAAGATGAGATGGGAAACCGCGGACTTGATCGCGGGGTGGCTCAGGTTGCGCACTGCAAACTTTGGGGGCCGAAGGCCGCGGAGGTTGCGTTGGGGTCGCGGAACTGTCGCTGCTGTTGAACAAATGATGGGAGTGCCACGGCAGTGAACCTCCCGGCGGCTGTGCCGCCCCTGCTTGCAAGCAAGCAGGGCTACCCTTTTTTCCCGGGCATGGCACACGGCGAGGAGACCTGCGGTCCACGGGGTGCAGGATCAGGAGTCCCGCGCGGAATCGCAAAGGGGGGCGTTGTGATTCCTGTGATTCTCCTCAAAGCGCTGTCAGTCGATCGGATTTCACGTCGTGTGCGATCAGTCGGTGGTCAGTTCGAAGTTCACATCCGAGTTGTAACCGGATTCCAGCGACACCTTGAGTTCTGATTTTGTGTTGTAGCGTTCAGGAAGGACCTGCTTTGTTTCGTCCAGTTTCAGTCCGCCGGGCGGAATGGCAGAACCTTCGTCGGGCGGTCCTGGCAGGTCTTTGGTAACGGTGATCGTTCGCCCTGTTTTTTCGAAGGCCTGAATCGTCACCTTTTGTTCACCAGGATAAGGACCGTCGGTTTTGGCCAGCTCATATTCGCCATCGGTGATCTGAGTCACAGCGGTCCGGCCACCTTCCAGGGAAACAAACGCAATCGTTCCCTGAGTAATGGGTTTGCCATCGATGGAAACCGTCCCGCTGACGCCAACCTTCTCCGGCCCCGAACTGCCGCCACAGCCAACAGCCAGAACGGTGATCATGCAAACCGCGACATTGAATACCAGACGCCGACACATTCGATGGAAGACCTTTCAACTTTGCCTGAGGCTTGGCCACGTTTGTATCCTACCGAGTAAGACACACCCATGGTGTTCGCTCCTTTCGGGGAGCGACCAGCGGAAGCGGCAGATCGCGGACCGAGCGGAAGCTCGAATCTGGGTCAAGGGTGAAGCCCTTGTTAGAATTCACCAATGATTTCTCCAGCGGCTTTGCTTCCCAGCGCACCCCAGACTCCATAGGGACTGGGGCCTGAAGTTGCGGGCGGAAGTGTCAGGTCGCCGGTGTCGATGTTTTCGCTGATGAATCGAACGGATCCATCGGTCAGCAGAACCTGAACTCCCCCGGTGTGCAGGCTGCTGGCTGACATGACTCCGAACCAGGCAGGACTGGTGATGCCACAGGACGGACTGTTCGGCGGCAGAATGGTGGTGACCCAGTTGATGTTGCTCCAGCCACCCGCCCACGAAAATCCCATGCGGCGAATGGGTATCCCGGTCACTGTGTAAAGGCCGTTGGATGCTGTGGCCAGACAAAGAGAGGGATTCGTTTCGATTCCAAAGATCGGCCAGACAATGCGGCCTCGCACACCAAGACTGTTGCCGCTGGCACCGTGTTCACGTTCGGCCATCATGATGGTGTTACTGGTGCCGTCCGTGAAGTCACGAAAGCGGAAGGTTGCAAGGTAAGTGAAGGCTCCTCGCAGACGTGCGGGTCGAGGCGGCGTTGTGGATGTGTCGAAGTAATCACGAGTTTCGTCGCCCAGTGACACCAGATAGCTGCGAGAAGGTCCCCAGTCTTCAGTCGCGGTGACTGTTCGCTGAGGGATCGGCGACGTGGGACACAGCAACACGGGAATATCGCTGTCTGGATGAGGAAACCCAACCTTCCCCGGATGCCCGCCCTGTCCCGGAGCACCGGTGATGCGATTCCACAACGGCGCTTGATCCAGATAAGGCAGCAGCATCACCACGCCGCTCAGATGTCCTTCGTTGGTCTGGGCAGTACCAAACGGACCGGTGCCTCCTGTCCCGGGCGGCAAAGAACCGTACACGTCGTGATAGTTGTGCAGCGCAATGCCCAGTTGCTTCAGATTGTTGCGACACTGAGTTCGCCGAGCCGCCT